>JAABTQ010000040.1 GCA_011389745.1 Desulfobacteraceae bacterium
CCCGCCGGTATTACAATGGCAGTGTAAGAAATTACAATATTCAGGTGGAATCCTTTCCGGACATGATTATCGCCTCGGCTTTCAAATTCCGTAAAAAAGACTATTTCGAATTGGAAAACCCGGCGGACAGACAGGTTCCAAATGTTGATTTCAGCAATTAACCCTGCCGGCATGATGAGTGGATTATGAATTTTTTGATTTTTTCCGCCGGACAGCGAGTTCAAAAAAGCCATTGCAGAAGGTTTTTTCCAACTTTGGCATGGTCTTTAGCTCTGTTTGTCGGATTAATGATGTTGGTGATATTTCAGAATACTGCTCATTCGCAGTCATCGGGATCAGAGGAAATCATTCGTTTTCACAGCGATATCGAGCTTCTTGAAAACGGGGATATTCTGGTTACTGAATCGATCCGGGTTCGTGCCCTGGGACGGGAGATACGCAGGGGAATTTACCGCACCATCCCCACCTATTACCGGGATCGATTCCGAAACCGGATCAAAATGGATTTGGAAGTGCTCGGGCTGCTGAGAAATGGCCTGAAAGAGCCTTTTTTTATTGAAAAAAAATCCGGCAACATCATCATTAATTTTGGTGATGACACTTTCCTATCACCGGGTGAACATACGTATGCACTTACCTATAAAATGAACCGGGTGGTCGGTTTTTTCGATGATTTCGATGAGTTTTACTGGAATGTCACCGGCAATGAATGGTCATTTTTAATCAGGGAAGCCGGTGCCGACATAACTTTTCCGAATGGTTTTGAAATACTTCATGTCGCCTGTTATACCGGAATGATGGGTGATACTGATACTCAATGTAATGCCTATAAACGTCCTGACGGATCTGTTCATTTCATGGCAAAGGATGCGCTTTCGCCGGGCCGGGGTCTGACCATAGCGGCAGGATGGCCCAAAGGGCTTATACCTGAGCCCACGACTGAGGAAAAGTTTAACGCCCTTTTTATCGATAACAAAGGGGCGTTGACCGGTCTGATGGGCATGCTATTTGTTTTTATTTACTATTTTTATGCATGGAACAAGGTAGGGCGTGATCCGGAAAAAGGATTGATCGTTCCCCTGTATAAAGTGCCGGAGGGTTTTTCGCCGGCTGCCGTACGGTTTGTAATGCAAATGGGTTTTGATGATAAATCCTTTTCGGCTGCTCTGGTGAGTCTTGCCATCAAAGGACGTTTGATTATCAGGGAAAACAAGCGCAAGTTTACCCTCGAAAAGGTTGCTGATAATCAGTCGGAACTGTCCAGAGGGGAACAAAAAGTTTTTGATAAACTTTTTGCTAAAGGTGATGTGATTGAAATTAAACAGGCGAACCGAAACATCTTCCAAAAGGCCAAAAAAGCCCTTGAAACCAAACTGAAAAAAGATTTTGAAAGAACCCATTTCAATCTGAACGGAAAGTATCTGATACCCGGCACGCTGCTTAGTTTGCTGACGGTTGCGGGGATTTTTCTGCTTTCCGAACCCGATGAATCAATGATGTTTTTCGGCGTCTGGATCAGTATATGGACCCTTGGTTGCACAACCCTTGCCATAAATGTTTTTGGAGCCTGGAAAAATGTAGTCAGAGACAAAGCAGGAATTGGCAGCGCTGTTTTTATGAGTTTGTTCTCCATACCCTTTTTGCTGGCTGAAATATATGTATTTATCATGATCGGGCTGGAGATTGGTTTCTTATCTGTTTTGCTGATACTGATCATCCTGGTAATGAATATACTTTTTTACCAGTGGATGAAAGCCCCAACATTATATGGCCGTAAGATGATGGATAAAATCGAAGGTTTTAAGATGTATCTGTCGGTTGCTGAGGGAAGCCGTATACAGATGATGAGTGCTCCTGAAAAAAATATCGGTTTGTATGAGAAATACCTTCCGTATGCCATTGCACTGGATGTTGAAAATGCCTGGACCCGGCAGTTTAACTATGTTATTGAGCGGATATCTTCCGAATCAGGATATCAGCCAAGATGGTATCAAAGCAATCGTCCTTTTAACGTCAAAAATACCGGTCGCATGACAGGGGCATTAGGCTCAGCTCTTTCTTCTGCGATTTCATCATCATCCGGCAGCAGAGGAGGAGGCTCTTCCGGGGGTGGTCGCGGAGGTGGAGGAGGAGGCGGCCGATGAAAATCAAGATCTTGTTTGACAACACATCAAGTCTATAAATTCCAGGTATCCCGAAAGATTTATTGTGGGCGGTGTCGGCAAATGATAACAATTTAAGGTTTTGTAAAAATGATGGATATTATCCGAAAAGTACATGTGAGTGCCCCTTTTGCACTTCTGGTGGAAAAGTATCTGGATCGATTTATTAAAGATGCCATCAACCCCGAGATCGGTTTGGATGCCTCGGCCCTGGACCGTTTTTCCTACGATGATTTTTTACAGACAGCCAAATTACTTCATTCGCAAAATCTTTCAATCACCTTTCATGGTCCTTTTACAGATCTTTCACCAGGCTCTTCCGACCCCATGGTCTGGAATTTGACAAAAAAACGCTATGAGCAGGTACTTCGTCTCGTGCCGGTTTTTAAGCCCAGGACCCTTGTGTGTCACGCGGGTTATGAATGGAAACGGTACAATTACATTCGGGAATCCTGGGTTGAAAAGAGCCTTGAAATGTGGACATGGCTTTCTAAACGGCTTGCGGATGAAGGCACGTTGTTGACCCTTGAAAATGTCTTTGAGCATGGCCCTGAAGATATTGAAATCATTTTTCAAAGTCTTGCAGGAAAAAATGTGGGGTTTTGTTTTGACATCGGTCATCAGTCCGCATTCAGCCGGACATCTTTTGAACACTGGATTAAGGTGTTAGGTCCTTATCTTGCCCAGTTGCACATTCATGATAATGACACCAGTTTGGACCAGCACAAAGCTTTGGGAACCGCCTCGATCGACTTTCCCGCTTTTTTCAAACTTCTTAAAAGTATCCGAAGTACGCCACCGGTGATAACGCTCGAGCCTCACCAGGAAGAAGATCTTATTCCCAGCCTTGAATATCTGGAAAAAGTCTGGCCGTGGTGAAATTATTTGAAACAAAATGTGGTACTGCAGTGGTTTTGCTCGGCAACGAAGAGTTTTGTTTTGGCCTGCTGGAGTGCCAGCCCGACTTCGCTCAATGCTTTTTCGGGTGTGTTGTTAGTTTCACTCAGGTGGGCAAGGATAACATGGGTCAGTTTTTCATGAAGTAATTCCTTGAGGAGCACTCCGGAGTCGTTGTTGGACAGGTGCCCGGTTTTTCCCTTCACACGCTGTTTTAAAGGCCATGGGTAGGGGCCGTTGATCAGCATGTCCGGATCATGGTTGGCTTCCAGAATCAGAGCTTTACAGTCTTTCAGTTGAGATTTTACCAAGGATGTGGCAATACCCAGATCCGTTGCAATTCCAATTTTAATGTCGCCGTTGGAAAAAATAAAGCCTGCCGGATCGGCGGCATCATGAGACAGGGAAAATGGGCGTATGGTAAGTGTGTTGATCTGAAACGTATTTCCGCACTGGAATGAAGCGGTTTCCGGAAGGTTGCCCACAATATGTTGCGAGCCTTTCCGGGTTTCCCTTGACATGTAAACCGGCAGTTTGTAACGCCTTGATAAAATTCCGACACCTTTTATATGATCGGAATGTTCGTGGGATACCAAAATAGCGCTGATGTGCTCCGGACAATGGCCGGCAATTTTTAACCGTCGTTCGATTTCAATACCGGAAAGGCCGGCATCCAGAAGAATCGAAGTTTGTCCGTCTGATATATAGATTGAATTTCCTTTGCTCCCCGATGCCAGCATGCACACGGACAGCATTTTTCCCGACTCATTTTTTCGATTGCCGGAAACATCATTTTTCATCAGATGCCTGTATGCCCGAAACCGCCGGTATTTCGATCTGTTTCATCCAGAGTTTCCACCAAATTAAAATTTGCCTGATATACTTTCTGAACGATCATTTGGGCTACACGATCGCCTCGATGAAGCATAAACGGTTTTTGACCCAGGTTGATCAATGGAATCATAACTTCACCTCGGTAGTCGGCATCTATGGTGCCCGGTGAATTGATGAGTCCGATACCATACCTGGCTGCAAGGCCGCTTCTGGGACGAATCTGTATTTCAAAGCCGGAGGGAATTGCCATGGCAATGCCGGTGGGAACCGTGAGGATTTCTCCGGGATCAATGGTGCATGAGTTATCGATGGCTGCGCAGATATCCATCCCGGCGGACTGAGGAGTCATATATTTGGGAAGGGGAATATCTGCATCCTGTTGGGGGCGAAGGCGGCGGATTTTTATTGATAAAGAAGTTTCGATCATTTGAATTTAGAAAACCAGAAGGTCTTGGTAAGGAGCCTTATCGGTTATTGGTCCCAAAAGGGTCAGTGCCAGTTGATCGGAGTTGAACAGCTCTGTTGCCAGATCTCGTATTTCTTCTGAAGTGACCGCTTCGATTTTTTCAACCACTTCTTCCAGTGGAATGAACTCTTCAAAATGGATTTCGTTTTGCGCCAATCGAACCATCTGGTTGTCCAGACTTTCCGATGCCAGAAACAGGTTTCCCTTGGTAAACTCCTTGGCATCGGCAAGCTCGGATTGATCGATCAATTCTTCTTTTAAGAGTTTTAATTCTTTCAGGATCAGCACGGTGGCTTCCAATGCTCTTTTAGGTTCTACGCCCGCATAGACGCCGAACATACCGGTATCCACATGGGAGGATGTGAACGAATAGACGGAGTAGGCAAGTCCATGGCGCTCCCGGATCTCCTGAAATAACCGGGAACTCATGTTTCCGCCCAAAATCGTGTTCATGAGGGAAAAGACAAAACGTTTTGGGTCAGTGATGGAAAGGCCTCTTGTTCCGGCACAGATATGGGTTTGCTCCAATTGGCGGTAAAAAGATTCGACACACAATCTTCCGACAGGAGCTTTTCTTTCAGGAAATCCATTACCGGGTTTTATGGAGGACAGGGCCGGGCCGATGAGATCCACAAACCGATCATGGTCAAAATTTCCGGCTGCGGAAACAACGATGCGCTCAGGTTGGTAAAATCGATGGAAAAACTCTTTAATGCCGTCCGAATTGAATTGCAGAAGATTTTCACGTGTGCCCAGAACAGACCTCCCCAAAGGATGATCTCCCCAGAAAGTGGCTCCTGATAAAATGTGGATAAGCTCATCAGGCGTGTCATCCACCATACCGACTTCCTGGAGAATGACCGTGCGTTCCCTTTCGACTTCGGCGGCATCAAATTCCGAATTTAAAAAAATGTCCAAAAGAATATCGGTCATGGTATCGAGATGAGTGTCCATGACCTTGGCGTAATAACAAGTGTTTTCCATGGTGGTAAAAGCGTTGCTCTGCCCGCCGATGGCATCGAACTCTTTGGCAATTTGATATGCGGATCGTTTTTGAGTCCCTTTAAAGATCATATGTTCAATAAAGTGGGACAAACCGTTTTCCGCCGGGGTTTCATCTCTGGCCCCGGCGTTTACCCATACTCCCATGGAGACGCTTCGGAAATAAGGGAATTTTTTACTGATGATCCGGATACCGTTTTCAAGTATGGTTTTTCGGATTTCGTTCATCTTCCTCTTCCAGAACCGCTTTGTGGCTCAGACGGATTTTTCCGTCACGGGTGATTTCCAGGACTTTCACTCTCAGTGTATCACCTTCTTTGACAACATCGGTAACGGTTTTGACCCGCTTTGTGGCAAGCTGTGAAATGTGTACAAGCCCGTCAGTACCCGGAAGAATTTGTACAAAAGCTCCGAAATCGGTTGTTTTAACCACGGTGCCCTCGTAAATCGCACCAACTTCCGGCTCTCTTGTGATCTCATGGATACGTTCAAGAGCGGCATCAGCATCCTTTTGGCTGGTGGCGGCAATTTTAACACTGCCGTCGTCCTGGACCTCGATATGAGTGTTGGTTTCAGCCTGAAGGGCTCGAATTACCTTTCCCCCCGGTCCGATAATTTCCCTAATTTTATCCGGATTGATCTTGATTGTGGTGACCTTGGGTGCATATTGGGAAATGTCGAGCCTGGGCTTGTCGATGGCCTCAATCATTTTCGACAGAATATGCAGACGGCCTTCGCGAGCCTGTTCCAGGGCTTTCTCCAGAATATCCCGGGGAAGTTCATGAATTTTGATATCCATTTGAACAGCCGTGATGCCTTCTGCTGTTCCGGTAATTTTAAAATCCATATCGCCGGTATGGTCTTCATCCCCAAGAATATCCGATAAAACCACAACCTGGTCGCCTTCTTTAACGAGGCCCATGGCAATTCCGGATACGGGAGCGCCGATAGGAACGCCTGCATCCATAAGCGCCATGGTTCCGGCACAAACCGTTCCCATGGAAGATGATCCGTTGGATTCGAATACTTCGGATACTATTCTTACAGTATAGTCGAATTGTAGTTTGGGCGGCATCACTTTTTCAAGAGCCCGAGTTGAAAGCCCACCGTGCCCGATATCTCTTCTGCTGGGTCCGGCTATGCGTTTTACCTCTCCCACCGAATAAGGCGGAAAATTATAATGCAGCATAAAGGGCCGGAACTCTTCACCGCTTAAAGTCTCCACACGCTGTTCATCCGGGCCGGAGCCCAGAGTCACAACCCCCAGGACCTGAGTTTCACCACGTGTAAAAAGAGCCGAACCATGGGTTCTGGGAAGCAGCCCCACCTGACAGGATATGGGGCGTATCTCATCAGATTTTCGTCCGTCAATGCGAAGCCCTTCCTTAACTATAAGGTCACGACAAATGCGCTTGTGAACATCATTGAAAATAGCGGAAATCTCTTTTTCCCGGTCCTCATAATTTTCTTTAAGCTCTTCCTTGAGCTTGACTTTTAATTCCCTCAGTGCGATGCTTCGGGCAACCTTTTCGGGAATGACGATAGCATTTCGAATGGCGGACGCTGCTTTTTCCTCGACAATTTGGACCAGCTGTTCATCCGGTTCGGCTGAAATGTGAGGTCTTTTGGATTTTCCCGCTGCTTCTTTCAGTTTTTCCTGAAGTTCGATGACCGGCTGCATTTCCCTGTGTGCGAAAAAAATGGCATCCACCATATCTTTTTCACTAATAAAATCAGCACCGCCTTCCACCATCACCACACCAGTTTTAGAGCCGGCCACAATAACGCTTAAATCGCTATCGGCAAGTTCCTCGATGGTCGGGTTTGCCTTGAGCACCCCCTCGATTCGTCCAACGCGCATGGCGGCAATGGGCCCGGTAAACGGGATATCTGAAATTTCAAGCGCTGCCGAGGCCCCGATCATAGCCAACATGTCAGGGTCGTTTTCCTGGTCCATGGACAGCACGGTAGCAATGACTTGAATTTCACATCGATAGTCCTTTGGAAAAAGCGGACGAATAGGCCTGTCTATCAGCCGGGAAGTTAGAGTCTCTTTTTCACTGGGACGTCCGATCTCACGCCTGAAATAGTTACCGGGTATTCTGCCGGCCGCATAGATTTTCTCCTGATACTCAACGGTTAATGGTAAAAAATCGATTCCCGGTCTTTCATCATGAGAGGCTACCGCAGTAACCAGAACGATTGTTTCGCCGTATTGAACAATGACCGCACCGGAAGCCTGTTTAGCTACTTTACCGGTTTGGATGGTCAGGGGTTTGCCCCCGAAATCTGCCTTAAATGATATTTCCATTCTTATCTCCTAAAAAATCAACTTCGACGTCTGATGCGTTTTATCTTCTTAAGCCCAGAGTTTCGATGAGGGTCCGATATCTTTGGACATCTTTGTTTTTAACATAATTGAGCAGTCTTCGACGTCTTCCGACCAGCATCAGCAATCCCCTCCGGGAATGATGGTCTTTTTTATGTGCTTTCAAATGCTCGGTCAGATAAGTGATTCGCTCGGTAAGCAGAGCCACCTGAACCTCGGGTGAACCGGTATCGGTTTCATGAAGTTTATGTTGTTCGATAATTGTCTTTTTGTTTAAATTTGAAAGAACCACCTTATTCTATTCCTCCTTTTATCCTTTTTGCTTTTTTTGAAATTCAACAACAGTATGATTTCCTTTATCCATGTTATTTTGGAAAAACACAACAAAACTTATAGTTATTTTGATTTTTTTCACGGCTTAATACTGCAAGCAGATCCCCACTGGTATTGACGACCTTGATGTATTCTTCCGCTGTTTTTTCTGCTTCAAAATCGTTGATAGCCATCCGATGGCCTGGTTCGGTCATTTCATTTAAGTCTTCGGAACAAATCGAGATGCCGTTTAATATATTTTTTGCCACATTTTCCTCGACTCTATACTCAGGCATAAATTTTAAAGCTTCAGCCATAGGGACCAAATAGTCGGATAAGCCTTTCCGGATATCTGAATCCTCAAGTTCGGCTATTTTTTCGATTTCAGATAACGACACCGTTTCTTTAATGTTGAATCCGGAATTTCGGGTTCTCCTGAGGATTTTCAAATGTCCTCCGCATCCCAATGCCTTTCCCACATCATAACTGAGGGTTCTGATATAGGTGCCTCCTGAACAAGTCACTCGAAATCGAATGTCCGGCAGGGAAATTTCCAAAATTTCCGAATCGTAGATATGAACGGTTCTGGCAGGTTTTTGAACCGGCTTTCCCATTCGGGCCAGTTTGTAAAGTGGCACGCCCTCATGTTTAAGTGCGGAAAAAACAGGCGGGACCTGCCGGATCGTTCCTTTAAATTTTTCGAAAACGCTAAAAACGGCATCCTCCGAGATGCTGTCGGTATTATCTGTTGCGGTGATAAGGCCTGTCAAATCATGGGTATCTGTTTCAATACCCAGGTGAATCACACCTTCATAGGTTTTTATTCCGTGTAAAAAAAACCTGGCAAGTTTTGTGGCTTTTCCTAAGCACAACAACATGACCCCTGTGGCAAAAGGGTCCAATGTGCCGGTGTGGCCTGCTTTTTTTACACCGAGCAATCGTTTAATTTTTGCCGTCAGTCCGGCTGAACTCATCCCGGATGGTTTGTCTACAGCCAGGATACCGTTTATTTCTTGTTGCATGAAATTGTCAAAGAACTTCCGCCAGCTTAAAGATGGTCTCTTTTAAATGAGACAGATGAGATTCGGTGCAAAACCCTGCTGCAGTCACATGGCCGCCGCCACCGAAAAATAAAGCAATGTTGGCCACATCCACGGAACCGTCACTTCTCAAGCTGACATGGTATCGACCTCTTTCTCCGGTCCTCCGCCTGCCGTTTCGATATTCCTGAATCAATACTGCCACTTTTACATTTTTTATCCGGCGGGCATAATTGATCATACCATCGACATCCTCATTCTGTGTCCCGGTCTCTTGCAGCATTTGATCAGTGAGCGTCATTAAAGAAATCTTACCATTTTTCGAAATCTCCAAAGAATCCAACGCCAAATTCAGTAACTTTATTCTGGATAAAGAATATTGTCCATAAACGTGTTTTGCCACATCATGGGGATTAACGCCGACTTTTACCAGTTCTTCACAAATTTCAAAAGTCGAGCGGTTGGTGTTGGAAAATCTGAATGAACCCGTATCGGTTAAAATACCTGTATAAAGACATCGTGCTATGGGTTGGTTGATTGTGACGCCCATTTCAAGGAGCAGTTGGTAAACGATTTCACATGTAGCACAAGCATCGGTAACAATGAGATTGATACTGCCAAAATGGGTATTTGTAAAATGATGATCAATATTGATGATCACAGGAATTTGTTGCACGTATTCGACCGAATCTCCAATTCGCTCAAACTCCCCACAATCAAGAATAACAGCAGCCTCATACTTTTTGATATCGTCAGGAAGACGGCAAACCCTGTGAGACCATGGCAAAAATCGATAAAGTGCCGGTATTGGGCTTTGACAGAAAAGTTTTGCATCTATTCTTAGTGTTTCCATAGCAAGCCCCATGGCCAACAGGGACCCGATAGCGTCACCATCCGGGTTGACATGGGTTGCAAGTAAAACACTTCGGCTATTCTTTAACCGGGTAATGATTTGATCCATCATCAGTTTTTGTCAGTTTCAATAATTCTTCGATACGTGAACCGTAATCAAAAGAGTCATCATAAAAAAAACTCAGGTTCGGCATATAACGCAATGTCAGTTCTTGTCCCAATACTCGTTTCAAAAAGCCCGAGGCTTGGTTAAATCCAATCTCGGCTTCCCTTATTCTGTCTTCACCACCTGATAACACAAAGTAAATTTTTGCGTTCCTCAGATCCGGAGACATTTTCACGTCCGTTATAATAACGGTTTTAATCCGGGGGTCTTTTATCTTTTTTCGAAGTGTTTCCGCCAGGATTTGCCGGATCAGCTGACCAACTCTATCCGATCGGGAATATGGTCTCATATATTGATGATCTCCATTTCGGTATCAATGATTTCAGCTAACCTTAGTTCTTCGGCCATATTGAATAATTTGTCGATTTTCGCGTTAACCACTTGGCGGTCGTTTCCAACTATGGAAAAACCGATTTCAGCACGTTGATGTACATCATTTAAACCGACTTCTGAAATCGACGCGTTAAAATTATTGCGCAGTCTGGCGATGATTGCCTTAATAATTTTTCTTTTTTCTTTGAGGCTCCGGCATTCATGGAGCCTGAATGTTATCATTCCAATTCCAATAACCATCAATTATTTGATTTCAGGCCTGATTTCCTCCATGTAATAACATTCGAGGATATCACCTATCTTGATATCGTTGTAGTTTTCAATGGCAATGCCGCATTCATAGCCGGTATTGACTTCTTTTTGATCTTCCTTGAATCGTTTGAGGGAAGAAATCTTTCCATCAAATATAACAACACCGTCCCGAATCAGTCTTACCAGTTTATTACGTTCGATTTTACCATCTGTGACATAGCACCCTGCGATAGTTCCCACTTTGGGTACATGAAATGTTTCCCGAACATCTGCTCTGCCCAGCATTCTCTCTTCAAATGTAGAGTCCATCATTCCCACAATGGCATCCTTGATGTCTTTGATGGCATTGTAGATGACATTGTAAAATTTCATATCCACATTTTCTTCCTGGGCGTACTCTATTACCTTGGGCGAAGGTCTGACGTTAAAGCCGATTATGATGGCATTGGACACAGCCGCAAGGGAAACATCCGACTCAGTGATGGTGCCGGTAGCCGCATGGCCCACATTGATTTTGACTTCCTCATTGGAAAGTTTGATCAAAGAATCTTTCAACGCTTCAATAGAACCATGAACGTCGGCTTTGATAATCAGGTTCAGGTCTTTGACTTCGCCGTCTTTCATTTTTTCGTAAAGTTTTTCGAGACTTAAACGGCTGGTTTTTGCCAGTTCCACGGATCTTTGTTTCTGGGTTCGATGTTCACTGACCTGCTTGGCATCTTTTTCATCATTTAATGCCACTAATTCATCCCCGGCTTCGGGTACACCGGTTAACCCAAGAATTTCCACAGGCATGGAAGGTCCCGCGCTTTCCACGATTTGGCCGAGGTCGTTGAGCATGGCCCGGATTTTACCATAATGAACACCACAGACAACAGGTTCTCCTGCCCTCAATGTCCCTTCTTTAACCAGCACTGTCGCTAAAGGTCCTCTTCCGGAATCAAGCTTGGCTTCGATCACATTGCCGACTGCAAGCTTATAAGGGTTAGCGCGAAGCTCCAACATTTCAGTCTGAAGCAAAATCATGTCCAGAAGATCATCTATGCCGATGTTTTTCTTGGCGGAAACCTGAACATAAATACTTTCACCGCCCCATTCTTCAGGCACCAAACCGAGGTCCGCCAACTGGCGTTTAACACGGTCGGGTTCGGCATTATTTTTGTCGATTTTGTTGACCGCGACAATAATCGGTACGCTGGATGCTTTGGCATGGTTGATGGCCTCGATGGTTTGGGGCATAACACCGTCATCCGCCGCCACTACCAAAACAACGATATCGGTCACTTTTGCCCCCCTGGCTCTCATGGCCGTGAAGGCTTCATGACCTGGTGTGTCAAGAAAAACAACCTGCCCCTTTTCCGTGTTCACCTGATAGGCTCCGATATGTTGAGTGATTCCGCCGGCTTCATTTTCAGTAATCCGGGTTTTTCGGATTACATCCAGAAGCGACGTCTTTCCATGGTCGACGTGACCCATGATTGTTACTACCGGGGGCCTCCACATCATTTCTCCAGTATCATCCTGCTGGATCTTTAAAATAGCATCTTCTTCAAAGGATGCCCTTTCAACTTCATAACCGAATTCCACGGCAACAAGGGCGGCCGTATCAAAATCAATGGTCTGGTTTACCGTCGCCATAACACCCAGCCCCATAAGTTTTGAGATCATCTCACCGGCCTTAATACCCATTCGCTTGGCGAGGTCCGAGAGCACAATCGCATCATCGACTTTCACTCTGCGTTTGATCGCTTTCGGGGTAGTAATTTGTGTTTTTTGCCCTTTGGGTACTTTGACTTTGCCGCCTTTTTTGCCCTTTCTAATTCGTTTATCTGTCTCGTAAAGGGCTGAACCCTCGATCACTTCTTTGCGTTTAAATGAGACTTTCTTTTTAGCAGGTTTTTTATCCGGTTCATCAGGCTCTACCTGTTTAATCCGCTTCTTTTTTTTACGGTCTTTGGTACTTTCAGTTTCTGTTGAAGGTATGGGTTCCGGAGACTCGGGGTACTTTTGATTGTCCACAACAGGAAGTACGGGCTCATCCATTGTTACTTCAGGTTCTGTTTCTGTCCGCTTTGTGGGCAACTGGATAATTTTTGCAGGGGTATCTTTTTTGCCTTTTTTCTTCTTTAATGGCTTCTGCCTGGCTTTGAGAGTTTTATCCTCAGTAAGTGCCGCGTCAGAATTTTCAACTGTTTCGGATTTTTGACCGGAAGCAGTGGCTTCAACAGGTTCGTCTGTTTGGGTATCGGCTTTCTTTTCAACTTTAACTTCATCTGGTTCAGGCTCGGTCTTGATCGGTTTTATCGGTTCTGTTTTTTCTTCGGAGATCACCTCGGAAATAGATATTTTTTCCGATTCCGGATGAACTTCCACCGGTTCTACAGGTTCAGGTTTGCTGATAATTTTGGCTTTAAATTCATCAGTTTTTTTCTTTTTCTTGGGATGTTTAACTCCGGTATCTTTAGAAATTTTAACAGGCTTCGGGCTTTGGGGAACTCCGATTTTATCAGAGACTTCCTCCTTATCTTCAGCTTCGTCTTCCTGGAGCGGTTCTACCTTGACTTCCGCTTCTTCTGTCGTGGCTTCTTCAGATTTTTGACGCTGTGTGGCCTTTTCGGAAATATCTGTTTTCTGAGTTTCTAAAACCGTTTCTGTTTCTTCATCATCAGGTGTGTAGGCTTCTGAAATAGAGCTATTCTGCTCATCAGGGGCCATCTCGGACAACGCTTCATCCTCGGCACCGGTCAGATCCGGACCTGTTTCAGATGATAACTCTACCTCTGCCTTTCCTAAAGGCTTTTCGCTCTCGGTCTTTTTACGTCTTCGAATCACCGTAGGCCTAACGCGCGTAACTTCAACGGTATCGGGTTTTTTTTTGACCTGGAGATTCAATTTTATTTCGGCAACAGTATCGTCATCCAAAGAACTCATATGGCTCCTAACCTCTATTTTCATTTCTTCAAGTTTATCAAGGAGCTCTTTGTTCTTCATATTCAGATTCCTGGCAAGTTCATAAACTCTGATCTTTGCCATCCAACCCCCTTAGTTTATCTATTTAGAACAAGCGAGCTATAATTCGTTGTCCTCAAATTTTTCTGGTTCTTCTTCATTGTCAGTCAGCCCTTCGCCTTTGTCCGTATCTGAGTTTTTTTCGTCGGAAACCAACTCCGGATCAGATGGTTTGTTATCTGTATCATTTTCAGATTCTTTTTCAACAAAATCTTTTATGGTATCCGAATCGTATATACCGTTACCGGCATTACCGATAGGCTCGATACTTTGATCGTCATCAATTTTTCCGATTTTTACAGCGTTCGCATATTGTTTGGCTGCCTCAATAAGATTTCCGGCTTCTTCCTCTCCGATCCCGGTGGCCTGGTTTAGGTCATTTATGGAAGCCTTTATCAGTTCTTCGACAGAATCAAGACCGATTTCACAGAGCAAATCCGCCATGGCAGGGCTGACTCCCGGAAGTGAGGATATATCGTCATACCCTTTTTTCAAAGCTTCTTTGTATTTATTTTCACTCTTTACATCTAAACGCCATCCGGTGAGCCTGGAAGCTAGTCGGACATTCTGGCCGCGTTTCCCTATGGCGATGGAAAGGGAATCGTCCGGTACAATAACCTCCATGGATTTATTGTCTTCGTCAATGATTACCCTGGCAATGACTGCAGGCGCCAACGCATTGCAAACAAATTTAGCCGCATCCACATGCCATGGAATAATATCGATTTTTTCACCTTTCAATTCCTGTACAACATTTTGAACCCGGCTCCCTTTCATGCCGACACAGGCACCTACAGGGTCAATATCGGAATCTGTGGATGCCACCGCAATCTTGGAGCGGCTGCCGGGTTCACGGGATGCCGCCATGATCGTTACAATGCCTTCACTAATTTCCGGAACTTCTGTTTTAAACAAGTTGATTAGAAATGTATTATGATTCCTCGACAATACGATCTGTGGGCCTCTTCCTTCGTATTTGACCTCCAGAATAAGACAACGTATCCGGTCTCCGCGACGATAATTTTCTCTGGGCACCTGTTCCCGTACAGGAAGAACCGCCTCTGTTTGTCCAAGATTTACGATGATATCGCCTTTTTCAAAGCGCTGAACAATACCGTGGATAATCTCGCCTTTTCGGTCGATAAAATTGGCGTAAACCGCATCACGTTCAGCATCTTTCATCTTTTGTATTATAACCTGCTTTGCCGATTGTGCAGCAATTCTTCCAAAAGAAGTCGTGTCCATTTTAATACCGAGGCTGTCGCCTAATTCACACTCCGGGTCTAGTTTCAGGCCGTCTTCAAGGCTCATTTGAGTGTCCGGTTCAGTGATTTTTTCCACCACCTCTTTAAATTGAAAGACCTCGATATCTCCAATTTCATCGTTGAACTGAACCTCGATATCTATTTTATTGCCGAACTTTTTTTTAGCAGCGGACTTTAAAGCTTCTTCGAGAGCCTTTATAAGTATATCGCGATCAATACCTTTGTCCCGACTCACTTGATCCACGACACGTTTGATATCACCTACGAACATGAGGTTTCTCCACTATAATCGACTAATCGGGCATTGACAATATCAGCGAAAGGAATTTCCACATTTTTATTGTTCTGGGCCTGAAGTTTTATATTTTCACCCATAACTCCCAAAAGAACGCCCTTGAAGTTTTTTTGTCCATCGATAGCCCGTGCTGATTTTATTTTAGCCATGTTTCCTTTGAATTTTACAAAATCCTGTAAGCGCCCCAAAGGACGATCCGTCCCCGGTGATGAAACCTCAAGGTTATATGAGGTTTCGGTTTCCAGATAAATATCGAGAATATCACTTAATTGGCGGCTGAAATTTATGCAATCATTTAAACCCACACCTCCGGGTTTATCAATATAAACCCGAAGTATTCTGCCACCGGGTTCTCTCTGGTATTGAACATAAACCAATTCGATCTGCTCTGATTCACAAAGGGTTCCGGCAAGATCCCAAACTTTATCAACGATCACCTTTTCACGCTCAGCCGTTGTTTTGGGCTGTATCATTCCTTTATCAGGCTTTTCTGACTTTTTGGTTTCCCGGTTAATGATATTCATTTTATTTTGTTGTTTTGCCATAAAAAAAACAAAAAAACGGGCTTTCGCCCGCTTCCTAAAATAGATAGACCTTTGTGGATAAATGTAAAATTACTGAATCATCTTAAAATCTGTCACAAAAAAATATTCACTGATTCAACAAAAGTGCTATCACAATGTGCCCTTTAACGCCAAGTGGGCGATCGTTCAACTGGAGCGGGCAACGAGATTCGAACTCGCGACACCAAGCTTGGGAAGCTTGTACTCTACCAGCTGAGCTATGCCCGCTCTTAGAATGCATTAAAATATTACAAAAATATGTTTTTGTCAATAAGATTGATGAACTTGTAAAAAGAGGAATATTTTGGCTTTGTCAACACTTTAAAAAATGAGAATTGCTGTTCTTATCCCATTTCGGTATATATAATGCTTAAAATTTGATACATATATTTGGTTATGAAAACCTATCAACGATACCCAATATGAACAAAGAACTCAATCTCGTTATAATGCCAAGTGGTGTTATTCTGCTCGAGTGGTCAGACACGCAAGAGCCCATAGAGGATAAGACGCGGCTGCTTCAGGAACAAGTTCACAAACGTTACTTCTCCGATCAGGAAGACTGGCTGTTATACCTTGGATTCAGCGACACAAAAGCCCGTCTTTCCGATTCCCTCGAATTTATGCGAAGTTTCACATCGGAATTTGTCAGAAAGCTAACCCGGACTCCGGACCTGGAAAATTTAAGACATGAGGTTGAGATACCTTTTGATTCCGAACTGTTTGAGCATTATCTGCAAATTGCACCCATGATGACCGGTGTTGAAAATTTAAGACAAAAAGTTCTGGAATCCGTCTGGCGCCGATTAAATAGAGAATTTTCACGGTCCATAAAACAGTTCAATGGAACGGTTGGAGATTTTTTAAACAGTTATAGCCCGGATATTCATCCGGTGGGACGGGTCTTTTTCCATATGGTGGAAAATAAAAAAGAAGGACCTCCATTTGCCTTTCTTGCCACCTATTCTACCGGAATCGGCAAAGGAGGAAAGTCCAAACATTTGCCTCTAAAGTATGCACTTCAGGAATACGAGCATGACAGCCATAAACTGCTTGAACTTTTATCCACCGTGAATCGGGCCGCACATAAAAGTGAACTCATAAAAGAAATTTTAAATAACGGTGAGATTTTTCATCCATTGGGGATGAGCACTCAAGATGCTTTTGCTTTTTTAAGGGAAGTTCCGATTTATGAGGAAGCCGGAATCTTATGCCGAATTCCTAACTGGTGGAAAGGTAAGGCTTCCGGAGCAAGCCTGAAAATCAGTATAGGAGACTCATCGCCATCTTATGTGGGGATGAATGCACTTCTGGAATTTAATGCCCGCTTGTTTATTGGTGATGAAGAAATCAGTGAGAAGGAGGCCCGGTCGCTACTGGAAGAATCAGAGGGGTTGGCCTTCATAAAGGGCAGATGGGTGGCCGCGGACCCGGAAAAACTGAAAAGGGTTCTGGAAGCCTATGACAAGGCCAGGTCTCTCATGGATAAAAATGGGCTCACTATGCAGGATGCCCTTAGGTTTCAGTTGAACCCTGAAAAGTTTTTGGTGACGGAATCGGATAAGGTTAATTTAAGTATTTCAAACGGCAAATGGTTGGAATCGGTCATGGAAAAACTTGTCGATCCGGACCGTATTTCGTCGGTGGAACCTGATCAATATTTTAAAGCCGAACTCAGAAAATACCAGAAAAAAGGCCTCAACTGGCTGTGGTTTTTGCATTCCCTTCAATTCGGTGCATGCCTTGCCGATGACATGGGGTTGGGCAAGACCGTTGAATTACTGGGGTTTTTGAGCGTATTAAAAAACAACGTCAAATCCGGGGCATATACAAAGGCAAGTCTGATTATTATCCCGGCTTCTCTCATTGCCAATTGGGAGCAGGAAATCCTTCGCTTTGCTCCCAACTTAAAATATTATATTGCCCATCCGGAAGCCCATCGCTCCAAGTGTGTTGAAACCAAGGATGAAAAAGCCTTGGATACCAATGATTTGGTCATTACAACATACACTCTTGTGCAAAAATATGCATGGCTGCAATCCTATGACTGGAATTACGTGATCCTGGATGAAGCTCAGGCCATTAAAAATCCTCTGACAAAACAGGCCCGGGCCATAAAAAGACTTACCGCCCGAAACCGAATCATCATGACCGGTACTCCCATCGAAAACAGACTGTCCGATCTGTGGTCCCTGTTTGATTTTTTAAACCCCGGACTTCTGGGAACATCCAGGGAATTTAAATCCTTTTCCAAAAATATCAAAAACGATCCGACCGGGTATTCCCGTCTTCGAAAGGTGATCAGCCCTTATATTTTGCGCCGCCTTAAAACCGATAAAAATGTCATTTCGGATCTTCCCGACAAAGTGGAAATGAAAACATACACCCATTTGAGTCGAAAACAGGTGGTGCTCTATGAGCAACTGGTTCAGGAGCTGGAGGACGCTATTGAACAAACTGAAGGAATCCAGCGAAAAGGGCTTATTCTGGCCTCTTTGATGAAATTCAAACAAATTTGTAACCATCCGGACCAATATTTAGGAACCGGGCAGTTTGAAGAAAAAAACAGTGGTAAATTTTCCCGACTGCGGGAAGTTGTCGAAACCATTTATGAAAAGAGAGAAAAGGTGCTGGTGTTCACCCAGTTTAAGGAAATAACCGCACCCCTCAGTGAATTCCTGGCTGAAATTTTTGGCCGTGAGGGGCTGGTGCTTCACGGAAGTGTTCCCGTGGGAAAACGTAAAATAGTGATCGATCAATTTCAGGGCCGGGATTATGTTCCCTTTATGGTCCTTTCTTTAAAGGCGGGAGGTTTGGGCTTGAATTTGACAGCGGCCAACCATGTGATCCATTTTGATCGGTGGTGGAATCCTGCCGTGGAAAATCAGGCGACTGACCGGGCCTTCAGAATCGGGCAGAAAAAAAATGTGCTCGTTCATAAGTTTATCACCCGGGGAACCATCGAAGAAAAGATCGATCTGATGCTGGAACAAAAAGCGGAACTCTCCAATGAGATTATCGCATCAAGCGGAGAAAAATGGATCACCGAATTGAATACACGGGAATTGATAAACCTTTTTAAATTGAGTTTGTAAATTCAGATTAGATTATTTCGAAATAAATATTATTTGGAGGTCACTCAATGGGATATTACAGTTACTACCCTCCCTATGTCACCGTGACGGAAAAAAAAGAAAAAGCCGCAAAAAAACTGGCCCAGCTCAAAAAAAAAGATCCGGATATCCAACCCGTGGTCATTGAAGGCTCAATGCTGGCAAAAACATGGTGGGGTAAATCCTGGAATAAAAACCTGGAAAGTTATGCCGATTATTCAAATCGTATTGGAAGGGGCCGAAGTTATGTCCGTAACGGCGCGGTGCTGGATCTTAAAATTGAGCCGGGTGAGGTCAAAGCGATAGTGCAGGGAAGCCAATCAAAGCCATACGTTGTTATCATAAAAATTAAGCCTATCCGAAAAGACAATTGGATAAAAATAAAGGAATCCTGCCAGGGCCAATTGGAATCTCTTCCGGAACTGTTGGAGGGAAACTTTCCCAAAACGTTGTCAGCCATATTTATGGCAAAGGGTGAGGGGCTGTTTCCATCATCGGATGAAATCAAGCTTTCCTGTTCATGTCCCGACTGGGCCGGCATATGCAAACATGTGGCCGCAACATTATATGGAATAGGCGCCAGGCTCGATGAAAATCCCATGCTCTTTTTTACCCTGAGAAATGCCGATGTCCATGAACTGATTTCCCAGGCTGTTGATGGTCATACTCAAAATCTTCTGAAAATAGCAGAAAATAAAAGTGTCCGCGTGCTCGAAGACTTGGATCTGGAGGACATGTTTGGTATTGATCTTGATGGAACACCGGAGGTACCGAAAAAAAACAAACCCGTGACATTTCCCAAATCCAAAGGCAAAAAACAGAACCATAATAAAGCGGCCAACAATGAAAAAGAAAGCGTTACAGTCCCAAAAAAGAAACGGCCGGGAACAACAACAAAAAGGGAAGAGGTTTCCAGCCGGCTTAAGAATGCGGTTTCTGTAAAGGTCAAAGGTAAAGACAAAACCGATATTGAAATTGTGGAAAGCATTATTCGAAGAAGCTCTAAAGGTGCTGATGTTTCGACGATCATGAAAAAGACAGCGCTCGATAATCGTAAAATCTACAGCATCATTGCACGCCTGAAAAAACTGGGAAAGATTAAAAGTGCGGACAGGGGGGTTTATGAAAAAACATAAATGAACTAAAAATTCAGACAATTTATTTACAGGTAATAAATGTTAATAATAGCTTGACACCAATCGTATATCGTGGCACTTATACTATACAAATGTATAGTTATCCAAATCTCACACGAAGGCAAAACCAGGTTTTGAGTTTTCTTCGAAATTTCAAAGAAGAAGAAGGAATTGCTCCGACCTATAGAGAAATTTCCGGGCACTTTGGTTTTAAAAGCACAAAAGCAGCATTGGACCATGTACGTGCATTGGAGAAAAAAGGGTTTGTTCGCCTTCATGGAAACCGCTCACGGAGTATTGAGATAGTTTCTTTAGAATCCGACCCGAAAGGCAATGTGGTTTCGATTCCTATATTGGGAGAGGTTCCTGCGGGAACCCCTGAGAAATTAGAAGAAAATCGAACTGATGCAATAGCCATCGACGAGATGATTATCAACAATTGCAAGGGGCACCAGTTGTTTGCACTAAAAGTCACGGGTGAATCAATGATAGGGCGTAATATCTGTGATGGTGACTGGGTCATAATTGATCCTAACGTGCCACCAAAAGAGGGAGAGGTGGTTGTAGCCTTAATCGACGGTGACACCACACTTAAAACCCTTTCTAAAAAAAAAGGACGATATTTTCTAAAGTCAGAAAATCCGAATTATCCCGATTGGATTCCCATGAAAGAGATGACCGTTCAGGGAGTTGTCAAAGCCCTGATTCGACGGATATAGATAAAAAATGACCACAGTCGCCGAAAAACCGATTGATCTTGTCGAAGCCCATTCAGACACACCATCCGGTTTGCATTTTTATCCATCCCTTGAATCCGTTTTGCAGGAAGAATCCTTACTCGGTTTTTTTTCAGTTATCAAAAGAGCATGGCGGGAAATGAAACTGGATGGGGTCCTTTTTCTGGATGGATGCCCCGTATTGTACCTCAAGGAGTACGCCCGTCCTTTCACCACCCAGGAAAGACTATACCTGCATAGGCTTTTCTGGAATCAAGGTGTAGCCAACGTTCTTGTTTTGGCCGATCCAACTTCCGTAACCATTTATTCGGGATTAGCTGGGCCCGCCAAAGGCCATGCAGGCCCATCAGCAGTGGAAAATGCTTTGGTGGAGACCTTGTCCCTCGCCGATTATGTCAGTCGAATTCAATCCCTGTATCATGCAATGGCGACAGGTCATTTCTATGAAACCAATCAATTCTATTTCGATCCGGGTCGAGCTGTAGATGCAAGGCTTCTGGACAACCTTAGGGATTTGCGCGATGAGTTGACTCAGGGTTCTGAAGGATTGAACACCCAAATGGCCCATGCCCTGATCGGACGCTTGCTTTTTCTTTGTTATCTTCTTGATCGGGAAATCTTTACGGTCGACAATTCAGAGGGAAACCGTACCGGAACAGTGCGTTTCACAAAATTATTGAAAAACCAACCTGATGGCCAGAGGATTGATTATCTCTACGATATTTTTGCGGAACTCAAAGAGCGATTTAACGGCAACATGTTCGATCAGAACCTCGAGGCCGAAAAGGTTTCGATAAAGCCATCCCACCTGAACAAACTCATCCTTTTTCTCGGTGGCCATGATGTTAAAAGTGGTCAACTCTCTTTTTGGCCCTATGATTTCAAAATGATCCCCGTGGAAACCATCAGCGCCATATATCAGGATTTCCTGGCTGTCGAAGACCCCGAAAAACAACGAAAACGAGGAGCATTTTATACACCGCGATTTCTGGCGGAAACAGTGGTGGACATGGCCCTCCGAGACAACCCGAATATTCTTGATGGTTCCTTTCTGGACCCTGCCTGTGGATCTGGAATTTTTCTGGTTATTTTGTTTAACCGAATTGCCAATCGCTGGTTGTTGCAAAACAAGCGTGCCAAATACATTACGAAGGTGACGGCCTTTAAGGAAATTCTGTCCCATCAAATTCATGGTGTTGATCTGGAAGAAACTGCCTGTCGCATAGCTTGTTTCAGTCTGTATATTGCCTACCTGGACTTTTTCGATCCACCCGATATTCAGGAATATATCGAAAGAACCGGTCAACCGCTGCCCAAACTGCTGGATTACGGTAATGTACATGACCGACCGACTGCGGATATCGCGGTCATTTATAAGGCCGATTTTCTTGCCGATGAAATACTTACCAATCAAACCTTTGATTGTGTAATCGGGAATCCGCCATGGGAGGGCCGGGGAAGCAAGCAGTTAGCTCAGAAATTCATGCAACACACTCCTGGAAAACTCAAACAGGGTGGAGTGGGCTGCTTGCTGCTGCCTGCCAAAATTCTTCAAAACCAGACGGATACTTTTCAAGAAGAATGGCTGACCCGGGTTGCCCTGATAGAAGTCATACAATTGGCGGATTATCGTCATTTGCTTTTTCATGGTGCCAAAACCCCTGCATTCATTATGCGTTTTGTCAACACTCCACCAAAAATTAATAAACACAATGTGAATTTTAATGCGCCGAAATTCAATCGCAATGGGCTTCGACAAGGCGTCATCAAAATCAATCCGTCATCCCGCACCTTGATTCCGTTGGCCGACATTCTCGCCGCCACCCGGTCTAAAACCGCACCGGTGGTATGGAAACGTCGGTTTTGGGGTACTGCTCGGGATCAAAAACTTCTTGATTGGCTTCAAGAGCTTCCACCACTTTCGGATTTAGCGGGCTCGCCTAATGAAGGAAAAAGATGGATCAAAGGGCAGGGATTTCAGCCTTACTTTCCGGAAAAGGCTCAAAATGATCCTAAATATCCAAAGCCTAAAGCAAATTTATGGGCACTTGAGAGCCATTTTGTTCAAACGGATAAATCTCTTGAGATGCTGTTGTTTAAGGATGATTGCATACAGATGGGAGAACGGCTATCAAGAGTAGGAGCATCGCATGATTTTTTGAGACGTGCACCAAACATTAAAATTTTTAAAGCACCCATGGTATTGGTAAGCCAAGGATTTAGCAAGGTAGCCTATTGCGAATTTGATGTTCTCTTTCAGGATGCCCTTCAATCAATCGCCGGACCAAAAGATAATGCCGGCTTATTAATGTTTTTGACAGTTTATTTACGATCAAAATTATCCAGGTATTTTCTTTTTCATACATCGGCCAATTGGGGAACTGAGAGGGATAAGGTACATTTAAACGAATTGCTCAGAGTACCGTTTCCCCCACCGGGAAGCGAATTTGTATCACCGAATGCTGATCTCATTGTGGATCATATAGCTAATAAAGTTGAAAATCTGCGAAGCGATTTGAAAAACCACATTGATAAATTGATGAAGAAAGCAGATCGAAAAGAACTATTTGATGAAGCTCACAAACAAGCGTTTTATTCTTGGCGACGTAAAAGAAAAGTCCTTGTCGATAAACTACAAGTTGAGTCTGAACCAATGATATATCAATATTTTGGTTTGACTGATCAGGAAATCGCCCTGGTTGAAGATACTAACGAGGTTTTCATCCCCAGTTCCACACCGAGCACATGGCGCACATCCAAATCTCTAACCCTCGATCCAATGGAAAAATGTAAGGTCACACCTTATGCTGAAAACGGTTTGGGTGTATATGCGGATACATTGACAACAACGCTTAACACCTGGGCCGAGGCAGAAGATACAGACCTTCGCGTTCGTGCCGAAGGCGGAACAGATGATGATACCGGATTGGCAATGGTTAGGATTTGCCTTTCGCAAAAACCAGCATCTTACAACAAAAAGGCTATTGCCAAAGATTTATTCACCGCATTGAAGGCTTATGAAAAAAGGGTAGCCAACCGGCGTGGCGCCTTAAAATATGAGCGGGATATCATTCTTTTTCAGGGTGAGAAAATATATATTGTGCGCCCGGATATACTTTTAAACTGGACGCGAACGGCAGCCCTCAACGATGCGGCCAGAATATACGGTGAAATTGTAATATCGGGAAGTGAATCGTGATATCGGATCATCTGGGTGGCCCATATAGGCGGCTTTTCCCACAAAAACACATTCCCATCATTCTTCTTCTATTACTTAAAGTCGGGAAAAAGTTGCGCAAGCAATCGGGTACGGATCGTGAGGATTGGCTCACCACAAGGCTATATCGACAACTCATTCGCGAACCTTCTTTTCGGGACGGCCCGCTTCAAATCCATCTGCAGCCTGACATTGTCAATTCTGACGTCGACCCTGAAAAAAACAGAGTGGAAGGCCGACTTGATCTACAAGTCTCTTGTGGTTACGGTGTCGAGGTCTATTTTGCCATAGAGGCAAAAAGATTAAGAGTGTCTTTTCCCGGCACATTCTTCTCGGGTAGCCGGGAATATGTAACAGGGGGCATGATGCGGTTTGTCACGGGGCAGTATGCTCCATTCATGGAGGCCGGGGCCATGCTTGGGTATATCTATGACGGCAAAATTAAGAATGCCCATTCTGATATCGACCGACATATTCTAAAACATGAAAAAGCATTAAAACTCAAGGAGCCCAAAAAACTTACACCATCAACACTCATAACCCACCAATATATTGACGAAACAAAACATGATTTGGAAAATCGTCCCTTTACCGTTTATCACATTTTTCTTGCGGTTTAGCGAAAAGTCGAAAAACCCAGACTTTTGCTAATCCTCAAACACAGGTTTAAACCTCCTGATGGCGGCTTCATCGACCACCTTTAATTTTTTGGCAATATCCGCCCCAAAAAGGGCGTAGGTACCGTTGGATCGCGCACAGAGCCGTTTCCGGTCGTCAAACAGCAAACCTTCAATGGCGGCTTCCCGCTCACTGAGGATTTCGAACACCATTCCCTTGGCAGTCAGTTTTGTCCCAACGGTCAGGGGTTTGATATATTCTACGGTCATTTTTTTGGTAAGGATATATTTTTTCAGGATATAAATGGCGGTCCAGCTCATGATTTCATCCAGAATGGTGGCGGTCACCCCCCCGTGCAGCAGGTTGTTCCATCCGCAAAGGTGTTCGGGTACTGTAAGCCATGAAAAAACAGCGTTGTCGGCATAGTAAAAATCCATTTTCAGCCCATGGGGATTGGCAGGGCTACATCCGAAACAATGATGATCATCCCCTTTGGGGATCTTGACATATTTATGAGGATCTTTTTCATAATCCTGAATCAGGTCGGCATCTTTCATTTTTAAAACTTCTCCTGATGTTGCCATGCCTGGAAAATTTTCCATACTTTTTCGACCACATCCATGGGATTTTTTCCTGAAACGCGAACCATGGGTTCTTTGCCTGTCTCTCCTGTATCATAGACGCAGTCGGGTATTTGATCCAGCGATTTTATGGCTTCCCGTGTTCCCCATTCCAGGGTGGAGCCTTCCTTTTCCTTGATATCGGCAGGTTCCATTTTTCTGTCGAAAAACGCCATCCTAAGACCAAGTTTTTCGCAAGCTTCGATAATAGCCGGGTGGTAACGAATATTCATTGCTGATCGCATTTCCGGCGATTTAGACATGACCGCCAGAACCACCCTGGCCACATGGCGGGTCGCCCCGAAAGCCGGTTCGCGACAAATGACGATTTGATCTCCCACATTGGTGATGCGGCCCGGGACTCCGGCCACATCCTGGTAACCCGAGGCTCCTGTGCCGGCATACGCCAGATTGGAGCGGCATTCGGGTATGATTTTTCCCACATTCAGTTGAGCAAGTCGGCCCAAGGCTTTTTCCAGGTCTTTTAAAATATCTTCCCGCTCCAGTTTTACGGCAATATGGGAATAGGGGTTTGTCGGTCCGTGCCCTGAACCGAGGGCAAGACCGGCAAGAATGGCCCTGGTGATAAACGCTTTTGCCTGGGAAACGGCCTGATAAATCGATAGTCCCTGACCGAGAAAGGTTGCCAGGGCCGCGGAAAAAGTGCATCCGGTGCCATGGGTGTTTCGCTGATTCAAACGAGATGCTTCGTAAGTCTGGAATGATTGGCCGTCATACAAAATATCCACCGAATCCCCTTTTAAATGGCCTCCTTTAATCAATACATTTTTGGGGCCGAGGTCATGAATTTTCTTTGCCGCTATTTTCATTTGTTCAATGTCTCTGACAGGAAAGCCGCAAAGGACCTCCGCTTCGGGAAGATTGGGCGTGACCACGAATGCTAAGGGAAGCAAAACCTTCCTGATGGTTTCCCGGGCATCTTTTGAAAGCAGGGAATCACCGCTTTTGGCCACCATCACAGGATCCACCACCAGCGGATATAATCTGTATCGGCGAATGCCTGCTGAAACAACCTCCACTATTTCCGGTGAAGCGAGCATACCGGTTTTGGCGGCATCCGCACCAATATCCGACAATACCGAGTCCATCTGCTGCCGGACAAACGATATGGGTACGGCATGCACACCTTGAACACCCAAAGTGTTCTGGGCCGTAAGCGCGGTAATCACACTTGTTCCGAATCCACCCAACACCGTGATGACTTTCAGGTCTGCCTGAATTCCTGCGCCGCCTCCGGAATCCGAGCCGGCTATGGTTAAAATCCTTTTCATTTTTTTACTCCTTTAAAATATTTTCAATTTTTTGAACTACCACCCTGTTTCCCACCGGATAAATATGATCAAGGCACCAACAGCGGCGACCATAATGGTATAATCGAAAAATCCAAGCCGATAATCTTTCCGAAATGATCGGTTTTTTCTGCCGTATCCGCGAACTTCCATGGCCACGGCCAGTTCATCAGCTAAAACAAATGACTGCAACAGGAACGGTCCCAGCATCGACATGAAATTTTTTGCATTTTTAAGTTTGAATCGCAAATCAATACCCCGTGACATTTGGGCTTCCCGAATGCTATGGATTTTATTTTGCATCAATGGCACAAATCTGACGCCTGTCGTGAGCATAAATACAAAACCAAAGGGTATTTTCATTTTCCGAAGACCCGTAGCCAGATCTTCGGGGCGGATATGCTGAAAGATAAGAAAAGATGAGGCTAAAAGATTAAACAGTCGCACGCAAAGCAATAACGCGGTGTATCGGTCAAAAGAAATCCAGGAGATGAAAAATACCAGCCCCACCATGGGAATGATAAGCTTTAAGCCACGAACAAAAGGATCTGTCATTTTAAAGAGAAAAACAGCCGTTAAAATAATACCAAACTGGCAAAAAAGGCTCACAGGATGCTTGGTGGAAATAACAGCTGTAATGATTACAATACCGACAAAAAGTTTTGTTCTTGGATCCATTGGTTTCATAGCCTCGATCATAAAGCATGCGCCAAGTTAGCGCTTGTGTCCCCAGCCATCCCGATGGGAGGGGAGTTTTCGTTCAGGTACTTAAACAAGGCTTACAATTTGCTCAAAAGATTCCGGCGGACCATCTCCTATGATCTGTCCTTCGTCAATAACAATCCACCGATCTGCAACTGCCCTTGCAAACTCGATATCATGGGTTACACAAATGGTGGTAAAACCTTCATGAATAAGTTTGGCAAGCATTATTGCGAGCATTTTTTTGGATCGGCCGTCTAGTCCTGCGCTGGGTTCATCCAGGATAATTATTTCAGGTTTCATGGCCAGAATTGAGGATATGGCCACTCTTTTCTTTTCTCCCTCGCTCAGTTTAAAAGGCGATCTGTCGAGCAAATCCTGTAATTGAAAAAGGCGGTATATTTTTTCAAGCCACTCTTCAGGATCTTTTTGCACCATTTGCAGACCTATCCGAAGTTCATCTTCCACCCGGCCTTTGAAAAACTGGTCGTTGGGATTTTGAAAGGAAAGCCCGACCGTTGCTGCTATCTGCGCCGGGCTTTTACCAGCCAGGCTGTGGCCGTTAAATTTTATTTCACCGTGTTTAGATCGGTAAAGGCCGTTGAGATGTTTTATCAATGTGGTTTTGCCTGACCCGTTTTTTCCCAGTAAGGCGACGGCCTGGCCTCTGAAAATGTCAAAGGAGACATCATTTAAGATTTTTTTTCCATTTATCCGGCAAGACAGGTTACGAACGCTCAAAAGCGCTTTTCTGTCCTCACCGGGCAAGGTTGTTGTGAAACTTTTGACCTTGCTACGTTCCGGGTATCTGGGAATCAGACCTTGTGAAACCAATAAGCTGCCCGCGTGTACCGGCTTTTCGTCAAAAAGAATTTTTCCCCGATCCACAAAAAGGCATCTTGAGGCGTCTTCAAGGAAACCGTCCACCCGTTGTTCAATGACCACAACGGTTATTCCTGCACCATGGATATTTGCCAGGCATTCCCGGACTTTTGATATACCTGACCTGTCGAGGTTGGCATAGGGTTCGTCTAGAATCAGTATGGCCGGCTTCAGACACAAAATTGAAGCAATCCCGGCCATCCGCTTTTCTCCTCCCGAAAGCCTGTCAGGGGGTCTTTTCAGGAGGTGGCCGATATGAAGCATATTGGCGGTTTCATGGATTCTTTCCTCGATTTGTACTCCAGAAAGCCCAAGACTTTCCAGCCCGAATGCCAGTTCGTCTTCCACACAACTGTTAAAGAGCTGAGCATCGGCATTTTGAAGCACCAAACCTACTCGCGGAAAAAGTTCTGAAATGCTCATTTTCTGGGTATCAGTGCCGAAAATTTCAACGGTTCCGCTGAAAGTTCCGCTGAAAAAGTGGGGAATTAAGCCGTTTAACAAATATCCGATCGTGGATTTTCCGGAACCGTTAGCTCCGCAAATAAAGAGATATTCTCCTTCATCGACAGAAAAATCGATTCCCTTTAAGGCTTCCTGACCTCCGGGATAGCGGTATCGGACATCCTTTACTTTGATACAGGTTGCCAAACCCCCCCCTTTTGCAGCAGATGAAGCGCCACAATACCAATAACAGAGCCCCCGATGGTGCTGATACTAAATGCGATCATCAAGGTGCCCACTGCAATGGTTTTTCCCAACAGCATCGGACCTGCAATATATACAGCCGCAAGAGATCCGAGAACTCCGGTGCCGAATATTTCCCCAAGACCCGCGACATAAATGTTACGGGTGCTTTTATAAAAAATTCCGGCAACCAGGGCTCCGATCATGCCTCCGGGAAAGGCCAGAAGTGTGCCCAGTCCCAGTAGGTTTCGAATAATCGCAGCTGCCATGGCAATTGCAACCGCATATACTGGTCCGAGCATGACCGCTGCGATGACATTGATCATATGTTGCGCGGGAAAGCATTTGGATATGCCCACGGGTATGAAAAAGGGTGATAGAGCTACGGCCATGGCCACCAAAATAACAGCTTTTGAAACATCCCTTGATTGCATGGTATCTCTCCTGATTGTATAAGGGGTCATTGAAACAATGGGGGA
>JAABTQ010000041.1 GCA_011389745.1 Desulfobacteraceae bacterium
GGACAATTTTTTCCCCAATAACCATGCGAGCCTCCTGATTATGGTAAAAAAAACCATTATCAGGGTACTTGAAATTGAAACGGTTGTCTACAGGGATTTTAAAATTGCTCCATATATTGATTATTTGATTGTATTTGATTATACTCTCAGAGGGTGCCAGGCAGCTGAATGCTAAGGGATTGAGAAGAGTCCCAATTCCGAGTTCTACTGCTTGACACCCACTCTTTCTTGTTGCTTATCCATTTAAAAAACTTGAACATCGAGTATCAGGAACCGTCAACGGAAAATTTCAAAGGAGCAAACGAAGGATTGCGAAACCTCTGCAGTGCCTTTGAATCGCTCAGGCTGCCGGTTGAACCCATGGGATACATCATTGGTCCACGATTTATTCGCTATAAGGTCAAACCGATCCTTGATAAGGGTTCCACCGCTCAACCGCAGGCCGGATATGTCAGTGTTGACGTGCCCAGGGATAACAATGAGCCGCTTACCCTGGGAAAAGTCTGGAGAATCGGCGCTAAAAATCGTCCCCAATCTGTTGTTGCATTTCCCATGGGGATGGCCATCGATGGAAGTATTTTCTGGGCCGACCTTACCGACCCCAACATGACCGGGATTTTGGTGGGAGGAGCTTCCGGTAGCGGCAAATCCGTGTTTTTGAGGTCCGCGGTCATTGGCCTGGCTCTGAATGCATCACCGGAAAATATTCGCATTACCCTTATCGATCCCAAGCGTGTCAGTTTTACGGATTTGGAAGGTCTTCCGCATCTGGCGGGATCTGTTGTTATGGATGATGACAGCGCCATCAAAACCCTGGAGCGTTTGATCGATGAAATGGAGCAACGTTATCGCCGGTTTGAGGAAAACAAAGTCCAGGATATCGGGAGGTTCAACCAGGAATCAAACCCAATACCCCACCACGTGGTGATCATCGATGAATACGGAGACCTGATGGTTCATAAGGACAAAAAAGCATATCTGGAGAAATCGGTTCAGCGACTGGGACAGAAGGGGCGCGCCGCGGGAATACATATTATCCTTGCCACCCAGAGACCCGATGCCAAAGTGGTTACGCCAATTATCAAAGCAAATCTTGTGCTCAAGGTGGCTCTTAAAGTAGCTACGGCAAGCAACAGCAGCATTATTCTGGACCAGAGCGGGGCTGAATATCTGATTGGCATGGGAGATATGTTAATAGCCGGAAACCTTTACCTGGAGCGATTGCAAGGTCCTCTGGTGACAGGAACCGAAATAGGAATGGCCATGTCCGGCAGACCTGACACCATACCTTAATAATCATATCCATGATATTCAGGGTCCAGCAAGTCCGGCTTACAAAGTGAACAAGGAGGAGGAGCCCACAACAATGAATACCGGTAATAATAATTTGGTTCAATTGATCGTGGATGAGCAAAGGGCGGAGGTGCTCAAGGCGCTGTCCATGCATCTGCCCAGCACCACCCTCAACGATCACCAATTGTGCGATATCGAGCTTCTATCCACGGGAGCACTTTCACCGCTGAGAGGTTTCATGACCCGTCCGGATTATGAGGCAGTGCTGGATCGTATGCAACTTCAGGATGGCACCCCATGGCCGATTCCAGTTTGTCTGGGAATCTCGGAAAAGCAGCAAAGATTGCTCGAAGCCGGGCAATCGCTGGCAATTCGCGATCCTGAGGGGTTTTTACTGGCGGTGATGCATATTGAAGAAATCTGGCCCATCGACAAAGAAAGAGAAGCCAAGGCTAGTCTGGGAACCAGGGATCGATTGCACCCGCGAGTGAATTATCTGTATTCAATGGAAGGTGAATATTACGTAGGCGGCAAGTTGGAGGTTTTGAGTCTTCCGCTGCATTATGACTTCAGGCAACTACGTTTAACACCTCGTGAGGTGAGAACTCTTTATCAGAAACTGGGATGGAAACGGATTGTCGGGTTCCAGACACGTCATCCGGTTCACCGGGCACAATTTGAAATAATGTTACAAGCGATGCGGCAGGCCAGGGCTAATTTGCTGTTGTTGCCTATCGTGGGGCTGACGTTGCCGGATGATCTGGATTACTATACCCGTGTGCGCTGCTATCAGGAGGTCTTGCGTTATTATCCACCCAATACGACCCTGCTGAGCCTGTTGCCCTTATCGATGCGCATGGCCGGTCCCCGGGAAGCTTTGATGCATGCAATCATCGCCCGCAATTATGGGTGCACCCACTTCGTGGTGGGACACAATCATGCCAATCCCGGTATGGACGGGCAGGGCAATGCCTTTTATTGTAATCGGCACACCGCCGATATGGTGCGGGAGTGGTCGGATCGGATCGGAATCGAAATACTGGTTTTTGAGGAAATGGTTTACCTGCCGTTTGAGGATGAGTATCGTACAAGGGATTTGTTGGAGAAGAAAGTGGAGGCCATTTCAATGTCTGGCGGTGATATTCGTCAGCGGATCCGAACCGGTCGCAAGATTCCCGATTGGGCAACCTTTCCGGAGGTGATCGCACAGATCCAAAAGGCCTATCCGTCCCCCCGTCGGCAAGGGTTCACAGTTTTTCTGACCGGTCTTTCCGGGGCCGGCAAATCGACCATCGCCAAGGTACTATATTCTCAAATGCTGGAATTGGGTGACCGGCCGGTGACTTTGCTTGACGGAGATATTGTCCGGCGAAACTTGTCATCGGAATTGAATTTTTCCAAAGAGCATCGCGACATAAACGTTTGCCGCATTGGATTTGTGGGCAGCGAAATCACCAAGAACCGGGGGATTGCCATTTGTGCACCCATCGCTCCCTATGCTGCCACCCGCAGGGAGATTCGCAAGTCCATCGAAGCCCATGGCGGTTTCATTGAAGTGCATGTGGCCACGCCCATTGAGGTATGCGAGAAGCGCGACCGCAAGGGGATGTATGCCAAAGCCAGAGCGGGTTTGCTCAAGGGGTTTACTGGGGTGGATGATCCTTATGAGGTACCCGAGACGCCGGAGGTGTCGATTGATACGACCCTCTGCGCGCCGGATGAGGCAGCCCAGGAGATTTTACTCTATTTGGGGCAGCGTGGATATATATAGCAGTGCTTGTACGAAAACTCCCCTCCCAGTGGGACGCTTGGTGATCAAATTTTTAGGGCTACAAGTTCCAATTTGCCGTCATTCCGGGCGCAGCGAAGCGGAGACCCGGAATCCAGTCAGCCGCTGAAACCCCCTGGATTCCTGCTTTTGCAGGAATGACGAAAAAACTCGATCATCAAGATTCAAGCTGTTAAAGATGCCCCCTGTGTCATGTATGTGCAAAGACCAGCCCACAGGGAGAGGGAATTCCGAATTTCTCATTAATCTCTGCTGCCGCCAAATATGTAAAGCATAAATAAAAACATATTGATAAAATCCAGATACAGAGAAAGGGCTCCTAAAATGGATCCTTTCCTGATCACATCCGCATCAAGGCCTTCGGGCTGTGTCATTGCCATGTTTTTAAGCCTTTGTGTGTCATAGGCGGTAAGGCCTATGAAAACAAAGACACCGATATAACTGATAATCATGCTGACAGCGGAACTACCGATAAAAATATTGACCACTGAGGCAATGATGATTCCGATGAGCCCCATGAACAAAAAACCGCCCAAAGAAGTCAGATCTTTTTTGGTGGTCATTCCATAAATACTGCAAGCACCAAAGGTGGCTGAGCATATTAAAAAGGTGGATGCTATGGATGATGCCGTATAAGCAAGAAAAACCACTGCCAGCGTAGCACCGTTTAGGGCCGCGTATAAAATAAACAGCTTTGTGGCCGTGGATGCTTCCATTTTGTGAACTCTGGAACTGATTGTAAACACCAGTCCCAGTTCCGCGATAATTAATCCGAAAAAAATCAATTTGTTGCCGAAAATAAGCTGAAGCAATGTCGGACTATTGGCAACAAAAAAAGCAACGAGTCCGGTAAGTCCAAGCCCAAGCGCCATCCAGTTGTATACTCCCTGGATAAAACTGTTGACCCTTACCTGAGTTTGGGTTTCTCTCATCGGAACAGATCGCATAATTTACCTCCACAACAATGTTAAAAGTTTAAAGTTTCGTAAATAGACCTTAATATTAAGTAAACTTGTTAAAATCTTATAAGCATACCACTTAAAATAATATAAGATTAATCAAAAGAAAATATAACACACGGTACGGAATTTTCAAGAAAATACGTATGGCACAAGTATTGACCAATAATAAAACGGCATTGAAAAGCTTAAAGCCGGAACAATTGTATCGTCATTTGAAAGAGTTAGCGGAAAAAATGAATATAACCGTATGCGAACAAAGTTTTCGAAACGCCGGTATTCATGTCAGAAGCGGGCTGTGCAAAATTAAAGGTCAGGATTATTTTATCATGAACAAAGATCTGGCAATTCGAAAAAAAATGGAACTACTTGCAGATTGCCTTAGGCAGTTGCCACATGAGGAAATATATGTTTTGCCGTTAATTCGCGATCTTTTTTTTACGAGAGGATCTCATTGATATCCCTGGCAACGAAACCATTGGAGATTCCTATTTTTTAAATTTAATAGTTTACATAATATACATTATCGGACATTTTAAATTCCGTGCATGGGCCTTCAGCTGCCCCAGGGCGTTGCCCTGGGCTGATATGTCTTGCGCCTTCAGCGCGTAACTTTGTATGTATAAACAGATTTCGGGCATATAATCGGTACGATTTCTCGTTCCTACGCTGGGGATGTGAATAATGTCCAAACCCCAGGCCTGTAGCTGAAGCCATTAGCTATAACTGTTCCCCCTAAAGGAACCGGCGTTTGATGCCCTTATGTCGTCCAATAAAAAACATTGAACGCACTTGACAACTGTGATAGCTTTTTCCGATACTTTTCCGAATGGAGGTTTCAGGGGAACTTTTTGTGTATGAGTACTGGAACTTACCATTTTAAATAATTAAACTGAATAAAAGCTATTTGTATCTGTCAATTAAACATGCGGATTTCATCAGCACCAAAACACCTCTATACGGTTTCAGAGTTGACTTCCGAACTTAAAGGTTTACTTGAAGAAAAATATCCCTTCATTTGGATTTATGGAGAAATTTCTAATTTCAGACAACCTGGTTCCGGACATTTTTATTTTACCCTGAAAGATGAAACTGCCCAGATTTCAGCCGTAGTGTTTCGCTCTCAGCAGGTGGGCCTTAAATTTTTACCGCAAAACGGCATGGAGATCACCGGACTTGGCCGAATCAGTCTTTATGAGTCAAGAGGTTCCTATCAGGTTATTCTGGAATATATGGAACCCCGTGGTGCCGGTGCACTCCAAAAGGCATTCGAGCAATTAAAATCAAGACTATCCGATGAGGGACTCTTTGATCCTAAACATAAAAAGCCAACCCCGTTTCTTCCTTCAAAAATTGCCATGATTACCTCTCCCACAGGGGCGGTTATCCACGATATGCTTAACATTGCCGCAAGACGTTTTGAAAATATTCACATCCGGATTTTTCCCGTTAAAGTTCAGGGCAACGGTGCTGTTGAGCAAATTGTTGCTGCCATAGAAATTATCAACAAGGAAAAAAATATAGACGTGGCCATTTTGGCAAGAGGTGGAGGATCGCTGGAGGATCTTCAGGCATTTAATTCCGAAAAGGTTGCCAGGGCTATTTTTACATCTGAGGTCCCCATTGTTTCGGCTGTTGGACATGAGACAGATTATACCATTGCCGATTTTGTTGCGGACCTGCGTGCACCGACGCCATCGGCAGCCGCTGAGCTGGTGATTCCTGTTAAAAGGGAGTTGAAGAACAGTTGCGAATCATTATTGAGGACCTTGACATCGAAAATGCTCGGAACAATGGAAAATCATCGTCTCCATTTTTATCAAACCAGAGGTAGACTGGTTCATCCCAAAAAACGCATTCAGGATCACCTTCTCAGGATGGATGATCTTTATTTTCGGACTGTTCATCTTGTTGATAATAAATTGCAGCAATATATTGAACGGTTAAGTTGGAAAAAGGAAAAGCTCTGGTCCAACAATCCGGCAAAATTAGTTGAAAAACTCAATATAAAGGCTGACCAACTAAAGCATAATCTTCAGTTATTTTTCAGGATATACTTGGATAATAAAAGATCTCGCCTCGGAGAACTGACAGCAGGACTTGCGGCGATGAATCCTTTGGCTATTCTTGACAGAGGCTACAGCATTACCCGCGTTCTTCCTGGAAAATCAATTGTGCGTGATGCCGACTTGGTGGCCCCGGGTCAGCAAATGGAAATAACCCTTGCAAAAGGCGCTCTCACCTGTCGTGTTGAAGGAAAACGAAATCATGAATAAAGCCATGACATTTGAAAAGGCTATGAAAAAATTCGAGGAAATTGTTAAGGAATTGGAAATTGGTGAACTGACTTTAGAGGAATCTCTTAAAAAATTTGAAGAAGCAGTAAAGCTTTCAAAATTCTGTTCATCAAAACTTGAAGAAACTGAAAAAAAAATTACCCTGCTTTTAAAAGACCAAAATGGAAAAATGATTGAAACACCATTTACTGATGATGGTGATGAAGGAAAATAATAGATGCATTCTTTTTCTTCAGGTTTGTCAGCGTTTGATTTGTCTGCATATTTAAAACATCAACAGATGTTTGTTGAAACCGGTTTACATCAGATCATGGAAAGTTTTCCTCAAAGCAGCCGAATTACCGCCGCGGTTAATCATTGCCTCATGTCCGGTGGAAAACGCCTTCGTCCGGTTTTATGCATTGCAGCTGCGGAGTCGGTATCCATTCGTGGGGCTGCTGTTAACAATTTGCTCGTCGTTGCATGTGCTTTGGAAATGATTCATACGTATTCATTGATACATGATGACCTTCCAGCCATGGACAATGATGAACTGCGCAGGGGAAAACCCACCTGCCACATGGCTTTTGATGAAGCCACCGCAATATTGGCCGGGGATGCTTTATTAACCATGGCGTTTGAAACCCTTTCTTCAGCCGCAATCAAAGAAGAACAAAATTTGGCCGGATGGCTCAGGATCATTGAACTCATTGCCCGGTCTTCGGGTGTATACGGGATGGTTGAAGGTCAAATGCAGGATATATCCTCCGAAGGGAACATTTTATCCCTGGAGTTTTTAAAAAAAATGCATCGCCTCAAGACCGGGGCACTCATTGAAGCGTCGGTATGTTCCGGCGCAATACTTTCAGGGGCAAAGGAACATCAGCTCGGATTTTTGAAATCCTATGCGCAAAATATTGGGCTGGCCTTTCAGGTGGTTGATGATATTTTAAATATCGAAGGCGATCCTGATATTTTGGGAAAAGCGGTAGGTTCGGACCAGAAAAGAAATAAAAACACCTACCCTTCTTTACTGGGGTTGCAGGAATCAAAAAAATTTGCCAAAAAACTAGTCAAAATGGCTTTGCAAGCCCTGAATGATTTTGATAACAGATCAGATCCGCTTCGTGCAATAGCGCGTTATATTATTGATAGAAAGAAATAATGTTAAAGAGGAGTTGGAAAAAAATTTGAGCATTTTAGAAACAATCAATAACCCTGGCCAGTTAAAGTGCCTGCAAAGATCCGAACTTCCCAAACTTGCTGTTGAAATCCGCAATAAAATTGTCAGAGTCGTATCAAAGACCGGCGGACACCTGGCATCGAGCCTTGGGGCTGTTGAACTGGCCATTGCTATTCATTATGTATTCGATGTCCCTACGGATAAGCTTGTCTGGGATGTTGGACATCAAGCTTATGCCCATAAACTGCTTACCGGAAGACAACAGGGATTTGACACACTCCGCCAATTCGGGGGGCTTTGCGGTTTTACACGGATGAGTGAAAGCCCTTATGATTCTTTTTCCACCGGACACAGCAGCACTTCCATTTCAGCGTCTTTGGGAATGGCATGTGGCAAAGCCTTAAAAGGTGAAAAATCCAAAGTGATTGCCGTCATCGGAGACGGCTCCATGACAGCGGGTCTGGCCTATGAAGCGTTGAACCAGGCCGGAGATTTAAAAAAAGATCTCATTGTCATATTAAATGAAAATGATATGTCCATTTCCAGAAATGTCGGCGCGCTATCCTCTTTTTTAAGCCGAAAATTTTCCGGAAAAAAATTACAGGAACTCAGAAAAGAACTCGGTGAATTTTTAAAATCCCTTCCCAGAATTGGTGATGATATTTACCAGTTTGCCAAACGCTCCGAGGAATCATTTAAAACATTCGTTACCCCCGGAATGCTTTTCGAGGCTTTCAATTTCGAATATTTCGGTCCGATAAACGGGCATAACCTTGACCATCTTATCGACATATTAAATAATATTAAATATTTAAATGAACCCGTGCTTCTTCATATCACCACCCGCAAAGGAAAAGGATATCCCCCGGCTGAAAAGAATCCAACATTTTTCCATGGCGTAGGGTGCTTTGAAGTCAGAACCGGCCAGTGCATCAACAAACGAACAGTCGCCCCAACGTATACTGAGATGTTTGGCGATACTATGATCGAACTGGCTGAAAAAAATGAAAAGATTGTTGCTGTTACTGCGGCCATGCCGGAGGGCACTGGCCTGGTCAGGTTTTCGGAAAAATTTCCGGATCGTTTTTTTGATGTAGGTATTGCAGAACAGCATGGGGTGACTTTTGCCGCAGGTCTTGCTACCGAGGGTTTTAAGCCGGTGGTGGCAATATATTCTACCTTTTTACAGCGAGCATATGATCAAATCCTTCACGACGTTTGCCTGGAAAGCCTGCCGGTTGTTTTCGCCCTGGATCGGGGCGGCATTGTCGGAGAAGATGGGGCGACTCATCACGGTCTTTTTGATCTGAGCTATTTAAGAAGCATGCCGAACATGGTTGTCATGGCCCCCAAGGACGAAAACGAGCTTCGCCGTATGCTGTATACGTCTATTTGCTACAATGGTCCTTCAGCAATCAGATACCCAAGAGGAATCGGAATAGGAATTAAGGTGGAAAGAGATCTCAACCCTTTGCCTATAGGCAAAGCAGAAGTGTTAACCGAGGGTTCGGATATTTTGATACTGGCAATAGGAAGATCGGTCTGTGATGCACTCGAGGCTGAGACTGTGCTCAGAAAAAAAGGCATCTGTTCAACAGTTGTCAATTCCCGATTTGTAAAACCTCTGGATGTTGCCCTTTTTACCGAATTGTCTGTAAAGATTCCGAGGATTATTACAGTAGAAGAAAACATGCGACAAGGCGGATTTGGAAGCGCCATTTTGGAATGTTTAAGTGATGAAGATATCAACGTTCGGATCAAACGAATCGGCATTGAAGATACCTTTGTTGAACATGGCCCGCAAAAACTTCTCAGACAGAAATATCACATTGACAGCGCCGCTATTGTCGAAGCGGCTGAAAAACTGATTTCCAATGACCAAAGCGAAGCGTAGGCTGGACTTAATTCTCGTGGAAAGGAAACTGGCTCAAAGTCGGGAAAGGGCCAAAGCCATGATTATGGCGGGTAAGGTACTTGTTGACGATATACCCATGGATAAACCCGGCACATTGGTTGGTGAGGATGCACGGATTCAACTCAAAGGCGAAGATATCCCTTTTGTCAGCCGTGGAGGAATAAAACTTGAGGGGGCCCTGAACGATTTCAAACTCGATGTTAACGCTATGGTTTGCCTGGATGTGGGTGCATCCACCGGTGGTTTTACGGACTGTTTGTTAGCCCGTGGAGCGAAAAAAGTATTTGCCGTGGATGTGGGTTACGGGCAGTTGGCCTGGAAACTCCGTCAGGATTATCGGGTTGTGGTTATCGAACGTACCAACATTCGTAACATGAAACAAGATACCCTGCCCTTCCCTGTTGATCTGGTTACAATCGACGTATCTTTTATTTCCTTGAGGATAGTCGTTCCATCTGTTGCAGGATTTTTAAAAATAAATGGGTCCATTCTTGCTCTGATCAAACCACAATTCGAAGTGGGGCGGGAAAAGGTTGCGAAAGGTGGTGTGGTTAAAGATCCGGTTTTGCACCAGCAAGTCATATCCGACCTTTCAGAATTTTTCGAAAAAGGCGGTTTTGTATCTTGCGGTGTTTTTCCTTCTTCGATACTCGGTCCAAAAGGAAACAGAGAGTTTTTTATATTGCTCAGACTTAAATAGACGACCTCTGCCGCTGAACAGATTTAAGTATTGATTTTTTTGATCTAACCATATAGAAATATTGACCTTATATTTTAAGTTTTGACGATTGTATTCAGAAAATACTTAGAGAGGAGCTTAGATGACTGAAATGGTGGAAAAATTAAGAAATATCGCTCTAATTGCACATGGCGGCGCGGGAAAGACTTCCCTGGCGGAAGTAATGCTCTTTGATGCCGGTGTCACCAACCGGCTGGGCCGGGTGGAAGACGGCACTGCAGCCATGGACTTTGAACCGGAGGAACTCAAACGCAATATCAGCATCAGCACTGCTTTTCACCAGTTTCCATGGAAAAAAAACACCATTAATATTATTGACACACCTGGAGATCAGAACTTTTTTTCCGACACACGAACCTGTATGCAGGCCGCCGATTCGGTGATTGTCCTTGTCGATGCGGTTGATGGTGTCAAAGTCCAGACTGAACTTGGATGGGATTTTGCCGAGGAATTCGGTTTACCGTGTACAATCTTTATCAACAAACTTGACCGGGAAAGAGCGGATTTTTTCAGAGCTTTCAACGATGCCGTTGAAATATTTCACCCAAAACCGATCATCATTCAGCTCCCAATCGGCAAAGAAGACAAATTCAATGGAGTTGTGGACCTGTTAGCCATGAAAGCATTTATATACGATGAAAATGGCAAGGCCAAGGCTATGGAAATCCCTGCTGATATGGCTGAACAGGTGGAATCGGCAAGGGAAAATCTCATTGAAAATATTGCAGAGGCTGATGATGAACTGTTAGAACGGTACCTTGAAGGAGAATCTCTGTCTGATGATGAAATCATGGCCGCCTTAAAAAAGGGTACCCTCAAAAGAGCGCTTGTACCTGTTCTTTGCGGGTCCGCAACAAAAAATATAGGAATCAATTTGCTTCAGGATTTTATTGTACAATGCCTTCCATCACCATTGGACAGGGGACCCTGGAAAGCCTACGACCCCAAGGGCGAAACGGAGATTGAACTTACACCTGATCCTGATGCTCCCTTTGCGGCTTTTATTTTCAAAACCGTGGCCGATCCTTATGCGGGGAGGCTTTCCATATTCCGGATTGTGTCCGGAACATTAGGATCGGATGGTACTTTTTTTAACACAAATAAGGATACCCGTGAGCGCTTCACCCAGCTTCTTAGAATAACCGGCAAGGAGCAGAAGACTGTTGAAGGAGCTGGTCCCGGCGACATTGTTGCCGTGTCAAAATTGAAAGAATCGACTACCGGCGATACTCTTTGCGATGAAAAAAACAAGGTCAGGTTTACTTTGGCCGATCCGTTGCCCTCACTGATTTCTTTTGCACTGGTACCCAAGAGCAAAGGAGACGAGGACAAGGTATTTACATCACTTCAGAAGCTTCTGGAGGAAGATACCGCACTCAAAGTGGATAGGAATTCTGAAACAAAAGAAATCCTGATTTCAGGCCTGGGCAATATTCATATTGAGGTAACTGTCGAGAAACTCAAGAGAAAATATAACGTGGAAGTTGAACTGAATGTACCTAAGGTACCTTATAGGGAAACCATTCGGAAAAAAGTAAGGGTTCAGGGCAAGCATAAAAAGCAAACCGGTGGTCATGGACAATATGGAGACTGCTGGATTCAACTGGAACCACTTCCCCGTGGACAGGGTTTTGAATTTGTGGATGCTATTGTGGGTGGTGTCATTCCCAAAGGATATATACCAGCGGTTGAAAAAGGAATTGTGGAATCCTGTCAAAAAGGCGTCATGGCAGGTTTTCCGTGTATAGATTTCAGGGCGACTGTCGATGATGGTTCATACCACGCGGTGGATTCATCTGAAATGGCTTTTAAAGTAGCAGGTTCCCTCGCTTTTAAAAAAGCCGCAACCCAAGCCGAACCGGTGCTTCTTGAACCGATTATGGCAGTGAACATCACCATTCCGGATGAATATATGGGGGATGTTATGGGAGATTTAAATGGTCGCCGTGGACGGGTACTCGGTATGGATAACAAAGGAAAAAATCAGATCATCAACGCCAGCGTTCCCATGTCGGAAATGCTGACATATGCTCCGGATCTTAGATCCATGACCGGCGGAAGAGGTATTTTTTCGATGGATTTTTCCCATTATGACGAAGTTCCGGTTCAGGTCGCTCAAAAAATCATCGAAGCAGTCAATAAAGCAAAAGAATAATAGTGTTGAGGTTTATATGGAGTGCAAAAGCCATGCTTTTAAAAGCATGGCTTTTGCACTTCTAAGTAACTTGGTTTTAAGTCTTAAGTTTTAAGTTGAAGGTTAACGTTTCCCTTTGGCCAAATAAACTTTTACAGGTTTTATAATTTTATTTCGACCTTAATCCTGACTCTAAATTTTGAAAAATGCAGATAACTTAAAACTTAAAAAACTGCGTTATTTTCCTGTTTGGGCTCGGCATGCCGAGTGGGATGCTTCTAATCACATGTATTTTTTGCAGCTGTTAGTTTCTGAAGGTAGTAAAAAGGCTCTCAGCATGTGGAAGTTGCAAGAATAGCCTCCAAACAACGCCCTGCCGTTTTCCCGTCCCACAATTTTGGACGCACCGGCCGACGCTTTTGCACCAACGTTTTCTGATATTCTTTCCGGATTAGCTTAACATCGTTTCCTACCAATACAGAAGCGCCGCCATGCTCTTTCAGAGTAACCGGCCGCTCGGTGTTCCATCGAAGAGTCAGGCATGGTGTACCCAGAACGCAGCATTCCTCTTGCAGCCCACCGCTGTCTGTGAGCATGATCCGAGCGTCCATATTCAGTCGCAGCAATTGATGATATCCAAGAGGATGCATAAGTATCAGGTTGGGGCAGTCCAGAGCCCGCTGCCACAGATCGAAATCCTCTATTTTTTTCCTGGCCCTGGGATGCATGGGCCAGAACAGGGGCATATTCTGAGCCACATCGTTGATCAAAAAATCCAGTATAGGTTCCAATACCTCCTTCTGGTCCACGTTGGAAGGCCGGTGCATGGTCATCACGGCGAACGAAGCATTGGCAATCGAAAAAAGTGAAGGGGAAAGAGACTGTTCAGGAAGAGTATTTTCGCGTACAATCTTGTCCATGGATAATTGCTCCGCCTTGCCCAGCTGGGCTTCCAGGGTATCGATCATGATGTTGCCCACAAATTTAATCCGTTCCTCGGGTATGCCTTCTTTGCGCAGGTTATCGGAAGAAAGTTCATCGGGGGTGAGCAGGAGATCGGACAAGCGGTCTGTCACCAGACGGTTGATTTCCTCGGGCATAGTCATATCCCCGCTTCGTAACCCCGCCTCGATGTGACAGCACCTGACCCATTCCTTTTTGGCAGTCACCGAGCAGGCCAGGGTCGCGTTCACATCACCCACCACCACTACCCAGTCAGGCTTTTCTGTCCGGAGCACTTTTTCAAATTCCATCATGGTATGCCCCACCTGCTCGGCATGCGTTCCCGACCCTACCCCCAGGTTTATATCCGCATCCGGAATATCCAGGGCTTCGAAAAAGGATTTGGACATTTTGTCGTCATAGTGCTGGCCTGTATGGACCAGAATATGTTCGATCCTTGAATTGCTTTTCCGGTTATGAGCAACAACGGCCCTGATAAAGGGCGCGATCTTCATGAAATTTGGCCTGGCGCCAACAACGGATATGATTTTCATAAACCAATAAGATTTTTTATTAATTACTGGTGCCCGGGACGAGAATTGAACTCGTACAGTGCTAAGCACCGAGGGATTTTAAGTCCCTTGCGTCTACCTGTTCCGCCACCCGGGCATTTTTCCGAAAAAAACCCCTAACCGATAACGTGATAACCTGCAAGAATTTGAAAAAAAATAAATAGCCCAATTGTGACTTTAATGCAAGGAAAAATAAAATATGCGATGGTCATCCTTTTGCTTGTCGTTCTGAGCCCTGATTTAATACCCATTGGAAAGGGCTGCAATATAAAATGCTTTTCCGAAACAATCATTACTATCTTTCAAACTCATGTCTTTCATGATACAAAAGATTATTCATCAAGAAATCTGTATTTTTGAGTTTGGAAACAGTACAAAATTTCTGAGCAGTATATATAAAAATTCGAGTAAAGAGCAAAAAATGACCATAAACATTAAACCTGAAATTCATACCATAGCTTCAGAGATTATCGATATACGAAGAGATATTCACATGTACCCCGAACAAGGCTTTGACGTTTACCGAACAGCGGCCCTTGTGGCCGAAAAACTCAGAGCAGTGGGGATCCATGTTCAGGAAAAGGTGGGAAAAACCGGGGTGGTAGGCCACCTTGAGGGAAATCATCCGGGCCCCACAATCGCTCTCAGGGCTGACATGGATGCCCTCCCGATTCATGAGACCGGAAAAATTGCCTACAGATCAAAAAACGACGGAGTGATGCATGCCTGTGGCCATGACGGACACACGGCAATTTTACTTGGTGTTGCCAAGGTGTTAACAGCTAAAAAAGAACTTTTGCATGGTCGATTGCGATTTATTTTTCAACCATCGGAAGAAAAAGATGGTGGGGCAACACATATGATTGACGACGGTTGCCTGGAAGGTGTTGATGAAATTTACGGTATTCATCTTTGGAACTACAGTGAATTCGGAGAAATTGGTTCCATACCCGGTGCTATTTTGGCGGCAACCGATTCATTGAACCTTATCGTCAAAGGTATTGGCGGTCATGGGGCCATGCCCCAGGGAACAGTGGATGCCATCGTTGTTTCAGCAAACCTGCTCAACGCTTTGCAGACGGTTGTCAGCAGAAATGTCGATCCTCTCAAGAATGCAGTGGTGACTGTCGGCACAATTCATGGCGGGGACAATCATAATGTGATTGCATCCTCAGTAAAAATGGATGGAACAGTTCGCACATTTTCCGAAGAAATCAGCACGCTGATTAGAAACCGAATAAGGCAAATAGCCAAAGGTATTGAAACCACATTTGGGGGCAAAATTGAAGTACGGATTGAAAAAGGATACCCTGCCACGGTTAATGATCCGAAACTTTTTGAAAAACTCATGATCGCGGCCAAGACTGTGGTTGGTGATAGTGCCCGGAAAATCACGCCTTTTATGGGAGGGGAGGATTTTGCTTATTATGCTCAAAAGGTTCCAGGTTGCTTTTTTTTCATTGGGTCTTCACCCCAGGGTGTGTCACCCGGAACCATTCCCCACCACTGCTCCCATTTTGACTTCGATGAAAGGGCCCTTCTGGTGGGGGCCTCGGTTTTGTTGGAATTAATTGAAAATACGTTGGTACATGGTCATGTCCTTTAGATCATGATAGCAAAGGAGTGCAAAAGCCTTGCCTTTCCAGAGATAAGGAGTGCGGAAGCCTTTTGCATCCGCAAGTACAAAAGCAGAGCTTTTGCACTCCTTTCAAAGGGGTTTTCAAAAAGCTTTTTAAGGTCGGTAATAGGTCATGGCATTTGGAATTAATTCCCTGATATTTTGAATGCGGGTGGCACCAGAGGGGTGAGTGCTTAAAAACTCCGGGGGGGCGCCACCGGTTTTTTTTTGAGACATTCTCTCCCAGAAACCGATTGCATGATTAGGATTGTATCCCGCCATGGCCATAAAAATCAAGCCCAGTTCATCAGCTTCCCTTTCCTGAAGCCTGCTGTAAGGAAGCAGAAAACCAACCTGTGCCCCCGCACCGACAGCGGCCATCAACAGTTGCTGGGTCTGTTGCGGATAAGACGACAGTGCCGCTGAAAGGCCCATGCCGCCCATCTGAACCGCCAGGGCATGACTCATACGTTCGTTGCCGTGCTTTGCAACAGCATGAGCGATTTCATGCCCTATCACTACCGCCAGTCCGGAGTCATTTTTGGCTACAGGCAAAATCCCCGTATAAACGGCCACTTTGCCTCCGGGCATGCACCATGCGTTTATCTCATCACTTTCGATGAGATTGAATTCCCAGGAATAATTTCCGATCTCATTGGCCAGGTTGTTCTGAATCAGATATTGTTCCACAGCCCGTGATATTTTTTGACCCACCTCTTTTACCATTCGGGTTTTTGCCGGATCCGTGCTCAGCTTGTTTTCTTTTAAAAACTGATCATATTGTTGAAAACTCATGGAAAGCATGGTTTGATCCGGGACAATATTAAACTGGGATCTTCCAGTAATCGGTACTGTCGTGCAAGCTACTGCAAAAAAAAATAGCACAAGAATGCCCAAACGTAAATTTTTTATGGATGTCATGGAAAATACCTCCAAGTTAAAACTCTTTCGTTAAAATCGATCTGAATGTTATCTTTAAAATTAAAGGTCTTTTTGATATATACAATGTTAATATTATAGTTGTAAACTTTTCCTGTGTAAATCAAATGAGGTTTGTAAACATCTTTTTTAAAACTGAAAAAGGAACATCAGAATGCTGAAAAGACTTAAACAATACCTTCTAATCGGGTTGGCGATCGCCGCCGTTTATTTTTTATTAAGCCGCCATATTGTTTTTCTTGGAACAGACTTTTTTTTGCTTGAAAAACAGGAAATGACTCTGGAGTATACATTTTTCAGCCTTAAAGACAAAAAAGCCAATAGCATTTTGAAAATTGGTCCTTTGCGCGATGCGGGTATTGGTTATATTTTGGTTCAATTGCAGATCATTACGGATGAAGAACGCTCCAAGCTTGAAAATTATTATGAATATGAATCCAATTAGCTCGGTTGGTTTAGAGCATCTATCGACCGGTCCATATCAAAAAGCTCCTTGATTTCCCCTGGAATGCAAGGGCTTATCAACATTTCTGGAAAATCTTTTCCAGGCAGTTTCAAAGTGATGGACATGCAATGGAGCGCAAGGCGATCAAAGTTATATATAGATTTGAGACAACGAAGAGACCGAACCGTTCCGTACCTGTTGTCTCCCACAACCGGATGGCCGGCCAGCCTGGCATGCCGCCGGATTTGATGTTTCCGCCCGGTTAAAGGGGATAACTCCGCCATTATATAATGGGAGCTTGTTGCAATGATTCGATACCTTGTCTCAGCGGCAACTTTGCTGCCTCTTCCCTGTGGAAACTTCCCGCCTTCCGCCTTTTTTGTCAGGGGCCAGTCCCAGATGCCGGTTTCATGACCTGTTTCGGAATTTCCATGAAGCAATGCGAAATAGACCTTCTCTACCTCCCGTTTTTCAAATTGGCTTGCCAAAAATCGAAAGGTATCCGGACGGCATGCTAAAATCACGACACCACTGGTTTGTTTGTCCAGTCGATTAACCGCATGAACTCCAAATGAAAAATCGCAGCCTGAATGTCCTGCCAGTCCCGGCTCATTTTCTAAATAAGATAAAACAATGGAACATAAATCCTTTCCGGGCTGATTATGAATGCTCATATGGCAAGGCTTTTCCACCGCTATCCATCCAGGTTCCATGGAAATCAACGTTAATTCCATTTCATGGGTCAGTATACAGCTATTTTTCAGGTGAGGCGGCATATTTAAGTTTTGGTTTTTAGTGATCATTTAAGTCAACCCCAAAGCTTCCGGCGAAAATTTCGTGGGTGTACTTTCGCCTGAAAAACCGCACCAGCCATTGCCAGGATTAAAAATACAAGGGTTTTGATAGGGGGCATCAGGGAAACAATGTGTACGATCATAAACGCTCCGGCAAAAGAAGATAAAAAGATCAGGGCATAATCAAAAAGTACGAGCATCAAAATCAAACCGACGATTCCTCCGACCACAAAGGAGGGCCAAAAATACTGCTGGGATAAATACCCTGTCAGTTCAAGAAGGTTGATCACCGCAAAACCACCTATCAGAAAACCCGCGACACAGATGGCGACACCCTGAAGAAAAATCGATAGCAATGCTCCGGCAATACCCGTACCGAGCGCTATTATTAAAATACTCCACTGGTCCTTAAATCCGGTCAGATTACCCCCGTATTCAAATCCAATGACAAAGCCGACACATGCCACAAATAGCCAGAATAGTCTCCTTCCGGAAGTCAGAAAAATTATGCCGACAGCCAGATAAATGACGGATTGTACAGGAATTTGCATAAAATACTTTTACCTATAATTCGTTAAGGTTATAATCAACTTTCTAAGTAACTTCTCAAAAGTCCTTCTTTGAAAGGGGGATTTAGGGGGATTTTTAAAACGGCATCAGCTTGTCAAATCCCCCCGGCCCCCCTTTTCAAAGGGGGGATCAGTTACTCATTGGTTTAGACACGATCTATCCACATGGATCGCTTTGAATTAATTAATATTCTTGACATGCCCCCCTGTTTTGGTCATTTTCTCAAAGGAAAGTCAATATGAATTTTATCCTGTTTCTATTAACCGCCTTATCAATATTATACGGGTATATCGGAATTCGTGTCATTGTCCCCTTAAGGGTTGGATTAGCTGCAAAGCTGTGGCTATCGTTTATTCTAATACTCTTTTTGATGCTTCCTCCTTTTTCTATATTTCTTCGAGTGCATGACATCGCAAACCGCTTTTCCGAATTCATATCCTGGTCCGGATATCTTTCCATGGGATATATCACGCTTACTTTCACTCTTCTTTTTATGAAAGATACGGGAATTGCGACTTTCAGACTCACCCGTTTTGTCCACTCAATGTTCAAAAAACTGGGCAACAAAAACGACCAGGTCTCCGAAAACATAGATCCCAAACGACGTTCATTTTTGATGAACTCTTTAAACATGGCTGTTTTGGGAACTTCCGGTGCCCTGACTTTGTATGGCTTTTTCCAGGCACGCAAAATTCCCCAAATAAAAAATATTTCCGTTTATTTTCCACAGTTGCCCAATTCCCTGGAAGGTTTTCGAATTGTGCAGATTACCGACCTCCATGTTGGCCCGACGTTGAAAAGGAATTTTGTTGAAGAAATTGTCAATCAGATATCGCTGTTAAATCCGGATGTTATCGTTCTGACCGGAGACCTTGTGGACGGCAACGTTGAATATCTTCGCCATGATACATATCCACTGTCGGAATTATACGCACCCTATGGACGGTATTTTGTCACCGGAAATCATGAGTACTATTCAGGGGTACACCAATGGTTGGAGGAAATCGACCGGCTTGGCTTTACGTTGTTAAACAACGAGCACCAGGTAATTGAAAAAAATGATTCAAAGATTCTGATGGCCGGTGTCACTGACTATCGAATGGGGAAGTATTTACCGGGACACGAATCAAGCCCGAAAAAAGCTGTGGCCGGCAGTCCTCCGTGCGACTTTAAAATTCTTCTGGCCCATCAGCCTTCGAGCATTTTTGAAGCGTCAAAGGCCGGTTTTGATTTTCAGATATCCGGACACACCCATGGCGGACAGTATTTTCCTGCCAATATTGTTTTTGAACCTTTTCATCCTTATATATCAGGATTGCACCTGCATGATAACACCTGGATTTATGTCAGTTCAGGCACCGGGTACTGGGGGCCGCCACTTAGACTTGGGGTCCCATCCGAGATTACTTTGTTTACACTGACAAGCAATCCGATCTGATCAGGACTTTCAAACACAAAAGGCGAAAAGTGAACAAGGAAGATCAATTAAAATTGAAAATGACCTGATTCCTGAAATGGTCGAAACTGCCGAAAAATTGTCCTTGGTGAATTTGTCTGTTCTTTCAAACCAGGATTCGGCCCATGAAATTGAAAACCGGGCAGTAATAAACCAGAAATCAGAAGTTTATTCCCAAGGATCAAAATAGCATCATTAAGTTACAAAATGGTGTCAAAATGCACGACCGAACAGAGCCATCAGTTAAATCAAGATATGCACACGTCGGAAAAAATGTGCAGGCGCGCCAGCTTCTTGGGCAACCTGCATCAAACGGCATATCCAGAGGCCATGCCCGCGTCATATACGAGTATGCACAGCTGTCGGAGTTCTCAGGCACGGTGAAATTTTGGTATGCGATGCAGTTGATCCGAACATGACCTTTGTAGTTCCACTTGCAGCGGGGGTTGTGGAGCGCAGAGGAGGAATGCTGATTCACGGGGCTATTATCGCGCGGAATATGGCCTTGCCTGTGTTACAGGTGTTCCCGACGCCACAACCCTTATCCGCACGGGTGACCGTTTAACGGTCGATAGTAAAAACCCCCTACCCTTCCGAACTTTTTCTTCCGCTCTTTGTCCCTTTGGGTGCCGCTGATGCAGCAGCAAAAGGAGAGTTGATTCACAAAGATTATCTACAGTATAATGTCCCTGGCGGAGTACCTGTAGTGATGCGGGTGAAAAGCTTTTCCTCCTTTGACTGTGGTGTAATCGATATTTCTATTGGCAAGACCCGGGTGTACTGCAACCTCCGCAATCACTGGGAGGCTTGGTAGTGTCTTCATGGCTGCCGCATCCGCAAGCGCAACCGACCTGGGTCGGTTGATCCGTGACACCCATCACCTCGATATCAAAAGTCAGGGATTGTCCAGCCAACGGATGATTTAAATCCACCACGACTTTTTGATCATCCACGGATTTGACCTGCACCGGAACTCGTTGTCCCTGAGCGGTGTTGAGCCCAACCGTATCGCCTACCTTCAGGTTCATTTCCGGGGGTACCTGAGACCGATCAAAAGAACGTTCCAGAGATTCATCCCGTTCACCGTAAGCCTTATCGGGTGTCAGGGTAAATTTTTTCTTTTCGTTGGTTTCCATGTCCATGAGCGCTTCTTCAAATCCCTGGATAATCTGTCCATCTCCAATTTTTATTTCCATAGGCTGCCCACCGCGACTTGTGTCGAATGTTTCGCCGCCCTGAAGAGTACCTTCGTAGTGAATCTGTACATACATACCATTTTTGACCTTATTCATTATATCTCCTTTCAAAATTGATGTTAGGGGTCAAAGTAGTAAGCATGACATCAAAAGTCAAGTGCAGGTCTCGAATAATTGCCACCTAATTAGTGCTTGAACGAAAGTCCATAATTCCTTCTCCCAGCGGGTGAGGGTCAGGGTGGACCTATTAATTTCAGGAAGTTATCTTTCCCTCCCCCAGCCCCTCCCACTGGGAGGGGAGTTTTCGTTCAAGCTCTAAATTCACTGCGCTCATGGTTTTCGTCATTATTGGATTGTTATCTTTTAACTATTCGGATATTTATCTATTTTTTACCTATTGATATAAAAAATGAATCCTGTTATTGTGATTTTATGGTTGCTGTGGCTCAGCATTTGATTCTATAGTTTTCATAAAATAGATCTGAGTGGAAATCGAAACCTATTTTTGTGCGAAAGCGACTGTTCAATAATCCATGGTAAAATTTTCAATCCTTCGCAAGGGAATCACCCGCCTGTTGAATTACAAAAATAACATGACGATGTTTTCTTCAACCGTTAAAACTCAGGAATCAAAAACTTTGCCCATTTTCCCGGAGCCTTCCTTTAATTTGCCGTCTGGTTTTCAACTCCATGAAAATCATGTAAATCAAAATGCTCATTCACCAGGCGCCGATCAGGGGCCTGGTGATCACTTTCTGCCATGTGATGACTCTTTAAATTTGTTGAACGCTTACCTCCTCTCACACGAAAATTGTCATGAAGATATTTCCAAGCTGAAAAAAATTATCGAAATGGCCAATATCATCTTTGAAATCGGTTGCGGAAGCGGTGAAGTAGCATATGAAATTTCATTAAAAAATCCCCAATGGGGTGTTATTGCCATTGATAAATTCGACTGGGCCACACCAATTAAAGCAGGATCACATTACCAAAAAGTGGCCATTGCCTGGAGGGAAAAACAATTAAAAATTCAACAATACCTGCTCCCTGACAACCTTGTGGTGCTCAGAGCTGAAGCTGATATTCTTCGTTTTTTTCCCGATCATTGTATTGACTCGGCATTGATGCTCAATCCTGAGCCCAAGGTCTGTGAAGCTTTTTTGAAATTTATCAGCGAAAACTCCTGGTACCAAAAAATAAAGCCAGGTTTCAATCAAATTCTGGTGGTGCCATTTTCCAGAGAAATGGGAGTAACCGCTTGCGGTGGCTTTGAATGCGCTTATACCGAGGAACGTCCCGGGGAAATGAGTTTTTTAAAAACCTGCCTTTTTCAATTCAGACGCGGGGAAAAACACCATTGGGGGTTGGACCTGACCCGAGCTTCAGCTTATTCCAGAAATTCCGCTCTCAACGATGTTTATGTTTATGGAAACCAATTTCAAGCAGAACCCTTATCGAACTGGAATAAAATGATTCGAAAGATTTTCTAACCTCTCAGGCTTTTTAAATATTGTCGAAAATTTAGTGCTATCGGCATGTTATATATAGACTCCTGGTTAATCCTCCAACAAGCCAACAGGGCACGCCAACTCGCAGGCCCTGCAATATTTGATCATGGCATCCGAATAATACAAGATACCCGTGTCCTTAGAAATGGTACTCGATTTTTCATCCTGTTCCATTTGTTTTTGACACAATAAACGATCATAAACACCGCTTTCAAAAACTTTTTGAGGGCAGGCTGTTTTGCAGGGAGCCTCACAATTTATGCATGGCGAGAAATCGGCAGGATATTTGGTGGGCTCAAGTTGTACATTGACAAATAATGCCCGAAGTCTGACTCTGGGGCCATATGAAGGAGTAATCACCAGGTTGTTTTTACCGATTACACCCATTCGCGCGCATACGGCGGAATCTTTAAGAAAGATACCTCCTCTATGAATATAATAAGGCACATCATTTGCCACAATCCCATATTGTTTTTTAAACCATCTTTTTAATTGTCTGGTAATGGAAATGAGTTTGCGATTACCGGCAGTTCCATGGTTTCCATCCCACCAGTCAAGAGAAGGTTCATCAGCTTCGTGTTTTACTGCCAGTATAATAACTGATTTTGCCTGCGACGGCCATCGAACATTTTTGGATTGTAGGTGAGAAGGTGAATTTCGGATTGAATCAACGCTTGCTATTCCGACCAAGGACGCTCCTATGGATAAGGCTTTTTTGATGATAATCCCTGAAAGATTTTGGTTGGTATGCGATGGCATCCTGAGGGAATCTCTTTAAAAATAAGAATTGATGTTTGATTTATATTAGATCAGTATATGAAGATTGTAAATCAACAATTTATCTCAGGGAGGTCTAAATCATAACCAAATACATGTCAATCATTTGACCGGCGTAGGACATAGCTTCTGAGCGCCATCTTGATTCACGGTCTATTTACCATATATTTTTATTGACAGGCCATATATGAGCGGATAAAATGATAATTTGTTGCGTATTTTATGATTACCTGACTGGTAGGTATGCTACAGGTTATCACATACTATCAAGGTTTTACTTATCTACATATTATTAGGAGATTCAAAAATGGCGAAGGATATTATCGGTTCGGTGCTGGTCGTCGGCGGAGGTATTGCCGGAATGCAGTCCGCACTGGATTTGGCAAATTCCGGATATTATGTCTATCTTCTTGAAAAATCACCCTCGATCGGCGGAGTAATGTCTCAACTCGACAAGACATTTCCCACTAACGACTGTGCCATGTGAATTATCTCACCCATACTGGTCGAGGTCGGCCGGCATTTGAATATAGAGTTACTTACATTATCGGAATTAATCGAAATAGACGGAAACACCGGAAATTTTGAGGTCACGATCAAAAAGGCCCCGCGCTTTGTTGACATGGAAAAATGCATCGGCTGCGGCCTATGTGCCGAAAAATGCCCCGCCAAAATGCCCGATATATATAACCAGGGTTTGGCCAAACGCAAAGCTATTTATGTCCCATATGCTCAAGCTGTGCCCCTGAAATACGCTATTGATCCCGCACGCTGTATTTATTTTGTAAAAAAAGGCAAATGTAAGGCCTGTGAAAAATATTGCCCTGCAGGTGCCATCAAATTTGACGATATAGAAGAAATCATTTCATTAAAAGTTGGCTCTATTATCCTGGCTCCTGGTTTTGAACCCTTTGATCCGTCAAAGTTTGATGCCTATAACTATGCCAAGCATCCCAATGTTATTACCTCCATGGAAATGGAAAGGATTTTGTCCGCATCAGGACCGACAGGCGGACATTTGGTTCGATTATCCGACCATAAGGAGCCTAAAAAGATCGCATGGTTCCAATGTGTGGGATCCAGAGATCTCAATCGCTGCGACAATTCATACTGTTCGTCGGTTTGCTGTATGTACGCCATCAAGGAGGCAGTCATCGCCAAGGAACATTCAGGTGACGACTTGGAATGCGCAATTTTCTTTATGGACATGCGAACCCATGGAAAAGATTTTGAAAGATTTTACAACAAGGCCAAGGAAAGCGGCGTTCGGTTTGTCAGAAGCCGAGTACATACCATCGATCCTATACCAGGAACCGATGATTTATCCATACGATATGTTACCGAAAAGGGCAAACTGATTACCGAGACATTTGATCAAATTGTTCTTTCCATTGGTTTGCAGATTTCACCTGAAGTCATTGAACTTGCAAATAAATTTAATATTGATCTCACCAGCGGCAACTTTTGCAAAACAGACACTTTTGAGCCGGTGGAAACTTCTAGAAAAGGGATTTTTGTTTGCGGTGCATTTCAGGGACCAAAAGATATCCCCCAATCCGTTATTGATGCCAGTGCGGCGGCAGCAACAGCCGGGGCCGGCTTAAGCTCATCCCGGAATACTTGTACAAAAACTGCCGAAATCATACCCGAAACAAATGTGATAGGTGAACGACCAAGGATCGGTGTTTTTGTATGCATGTGTGGCATCAACATTGCCAGTGTTATCGATGTTCCCGCTGTCAGGGATTACGCGACCAACTTGCCTTATGTGGAATATGCGACGGACAGCCTCTATTCGTGTTCTCAGGATACTCAGGAAACCATGTCGCAGATCATTAAAGAAAAAAAATTAAATCGTGTTGTCGTAGCGGCATGTACTCCCAAAACCCACGAGCCGTTATTCCAGGAAACACTGATTAACGCAGGACTCAATAAATATCTTTTTGAAATGTGTAATATCCGTAACCAAGACTCCTGGGTTCACAAAAACAATCCCCAACTTGCCACGGAAAAAGCCAAGGATCTCATAAGGATGGCTGTTTCAAAAGTTGCTCTCATGCACCCTTTGAAGGAAGCTGAACTCAAAGTTAACCAGGCGGCGATGGTAATAGGTGGCGGCATATCGGGTATGAGTTCGGCGATCACCCTTGCCAGACAGGGGTATGAAACTCATATTATTGAAAAAAGTTCTCAACTGGGAGGACAAGCCCGTAATTTGTTTAAAACAGTCAACGGTGATGATATCCAACAAAAGCTATCTGAACTTATCAGCGCTGTTGATAGCGAACAGAAAATTCATGTTCATTTGGATACCTCGTTAACGGCTGTTGACGGATTTGTGGGTAACTTTAAGTCCAAACTTGTTTCCAACGGAAACGAAACCGTTTTAGAACACGGTATTGCCGTACTGGCAACCGGTGCATCTCCTTTAAAACCGGCTGAATACCATTTTGGTGATGATCCTCGTATCCTGACCAGTTTGGAGTTGGATGAAAAATTTATCAACAATGATCCATCTCTTAAACAAATAAAGTCCGCTGTTTTTATCCAATGCGTCGGATCGAGGGAACCTGATCGCCCATACTGTTCAAGAGTATGCTGTACACACTCTGTTGACAATGCGCTGGAATTAAAGAAACTGAACCCCGATATGGGAGTATATATTCTATATCGTGATCTCCGAACTTACGGAGAGCGTGAATACCTTTATAAGAGAGCTCGAGAAGCAGGCATTGTTTTTATCCGGTATGCCCTTGAAAATAAACCCCAGGTCAAAATTAACAATGGGAACCTGAACATTACGGTCATTGATCATGTGCTTCAACGTCCCATTGAGATTAGCGCCGACCTCCTGACATTGGCCTCTGCGATCATACCAAATAGAGACGAAGCATTGGCCCGATTTTTTAAGGTCCCGCTCAACGATGACGGATTTTTTGTAGAAAAACATGCCAAGCTCGGACCTTCTGAATTTGCCACCGACGGTGTTTTTCTTTGTGGAATGGCCCATTATCCCAAACCGATCGATGAGGCCATCGTTCAGGGAAGAGCTGCTGCTTCCCGGGCTGTGACCCTACTAGCCCGACAAACAATTCATACCAGTGGTAATGTTGCGGAAATTGAAGCAGCCTACTGCAGTTCATGTAAGGTGTGTATTTCCATCTGCCCATACTCGGCGCCTTCGTTTATCGAAAAGGGTCCGTTTGAAGGCAAAGCACAGATCAATCCGGTTCTTTGCAAAGGTTGCGGTCTTTGTGTGGCCTCTTGCCGTTCGGGTGCAATTCACCTTAAAGGATTTGATAACGATCAAATTTTCGCCCAAATTGTTGCAGTTAATGAAGCCATGTAACAAAGGCTCGGTCCAAAGGGACTTATCATTTTATTGACCAAAATACAAAAACGCCCATGCGATTATGAACTTCTGATTTCAATTTCGTGATCGACATGGGCGTATCTTTTAAGTTCGGCAAAAATGAAATACTCATTTAATTACATGTTCTGGTTCTGGCTTCCTCCGTTGGGGTATATGGTCGCCATATTCTTTTTGTCATCACTATCCAACCCTCAAATCGGGGGTGATACACCGGATTATATTCTTCATTCCATCGGATATTTTGTGCTCACCTTGCTGCTTATCCGACTTTTACTTGCCGAACAACCACGCCTGCTGGTGAATTTAACAACCATTTTCTCCGGTTCCAAAAATACCAACAACGCCTTATTTTTCTGGAACATTGCAAGCTTAGCGGGTGTGTTAATTGCTATTATTTACGGAATCACAGACGAGTTACACCAATACTTCACTCCCGGACGTCATTGCAGCTTTAATGATTTATTGGCGAACTCTTTCGGCGCATTCATGGCCTATGGAATTTCAATGCTGGATTATCTGGTTATATATAGAACTTCTTTCCAGAAAAGGTTGATAAACCGGATGAAATGGCTGGGAGTTATTTCTTATGCCAACTATGTGGCCTCAAAACCGGGTTTCCATTTTACAGAATTCCGGCTTTCTCAGAAGTGAAACCAAGTCGCTTACAAAATTAATCAGAGCAGAAAAAATATAAGGGACCTGGCAATCAAGTTGGATAACTTTTTTTGCAAGGTCCCTTGGGTATTGAGGGAATTATATGAAAAAACTCCCTCGGAATAAGGAGGGGGAACTTTTATTGAAATTACTCAGAAGTTGGTGGGGTAACGGCAATTAAGTCTTTATTAATCTCGTAAGTCGCTTCCCCGATCCCGGTGACATTTACAATATCCTCCGGATTTTCAAATAGCCCTACTGTTTCTCTATAATTAATGATAGCCTCAGCTTTCTGGGGGCCAATTTTTTGAAGCTGCATCAATTCTTCCTTGCCGGCTGTGTTGAGGTCTATCTTTTGGCCTTCCTCAGCCTGAATCGAGCCGCAAAGACTTATAGAAAAGCAAAGAACAACAAAGAAAATAATTAATTTACTTGAAATTTTTTTCATATTAAATTCCTTTCTATTAATTGAGACGACGTTCCGCTCCGTTGAAATTTAAAATTTCCGCCCTCCTTAAACTTTGAAATTCACCTCATTTGAAATGAAGTGTTTTTGATAAATCATCGGAAAACCTCAAATATCATTTTTGATTAAGCAAATATCATACCAATTTCTTGACAATAAACTCCCTGATACGATTGCCATCCATTTCTTTTACACTGATATTGTGTTGTCCGATAACAAACTCCTCCTTAACCTTGGGAATGCGGCCGATTTCGTCTAAGATATATCCTGAAAAAGTATCGTATTCCTTGGAATCAGGAATATTCATTCGAATTTTTTTATTGATATCATCAATATGACACTTACCTAATACAATCCATTCATTGCTTTTCACTTTTACGATATGAGGTTCGACCTTATCCGTTTCATCACATATTTCACCCACTATTTCTTCAAGAACGTCCTCCAGCGTGACCAATCCGGCTACTCCACCATGTTCATCAACAACAATGGCCATATGGTCCTTGCGTTCTTTGAATTGATGAAGCAAAGTGTCCAGTTTTTTGTTCTCAGGTATAAAATATGGTTGCCTCATAATATTTCTGATGTTGGGTTTCTTTTTTCCGGTTGCCACATGCGTAAAAAAATCTTTAATGTTAAGGATTCCGATAATATTGTCCATGTTTTTATCCATAACAGGTATTCTGGTAAATCCTGATTTAATAATGGCTTTGAGTGGAAGACCGTTATCAGCTTCAATCACAAACATATCCGACCTGGGCGTCATGATTTCGGAAGTACTGGTATTGTCGAATTCAAAAATATTTCTTATCAACTCTTTTTCTTCCTGCTTAATCTGGCCTTCCTCTTCACCAACTTCAACAATTGTTATCAGTTCTTCTTCAGTTACAGTTGGACGATCTTTAGCCTTCCCAAGTAATAAAGGTATGAAATCAAGCAGTTTTATAAGCGGGAAAAAAATGAATGAAAACCAGTAAATAGGCACGATAACGATTCTGGCGATAAAGAGGTTGTTGCGGGTAGCGATTGATTTTGGAAAAATTTCTCCGAAAATTAATATCAGAAGGGTCATAACACCGGTGGCAATGCCAACGGCATTTGATTGATAAATTTCTATGGCAATGGCAGTCGCTATTGCCGACGAGGCAATATTGACGAGATTATTTCCAATTAAAATGGTAGAAAGAAGCCGATGGGGATCACTTTTCATTTTTTTGATAAGCTTGTCGGTTTTTCCACCAATTTTGGCAAAATGCCTGGCTTTGACACGGCTTATGGTAAACAGAGCCGTTTCCGCAGAAGAAAAAAAGCCGGAGAGAAAAAGCAAAAAAACCAACAGCACAATCTCATAAGTCATTGGGCATTACCTTTAAGCCTTACAATCATCGAATCTTTTCCATATCCATGATTGTGTTTTTCACAACTAAAACCATA
>JAABTQ010000042.1 GCA_011389745.1 Desulfobacteraceae bacterium
CATAAACCGACGGACAGATAAATATGCTTGCATGGCTGTATAAAGGCACCAGATCATTTTCTAAAACACACTCGTTTATCCAGACAATATTGTTTCCAAAACGGCTTTTGGCTTCATCGACTTTCTGTCTCATTTTCCTGTCTATCTCGTCGGTATCCGGAGCACCGGCACACAAAACCACCTGTGTTCCTTTTTCCAGGCGAGGAATTGCCTCAACAAAATGAATGATTCCTTTTTGATGGGTAATCCTGCCCACAAACAGAACATAAGGTTTTTGGGGATCTATGCCGTATTTAATTAGAATTTCCGGGTTTTTAATCTTTTTGAAACGTTCGGTGTCTAACCCGTTATAAATGACCCGCACTTTGTCCGGGTCGATATGATAAATCGAGACCATGTCCGATTTCATGGCTTCGGACACCGCGATCACTCCGTCCGAATTTTCAAGGGCGGTTTTTTCCAGCCATGAAGTCGCATGATAGGCATCACCCAGTTGTTCTTTTTTCCACGGACGTAGTGGTTCCAGCGAATGGGCCGTAATGACCAGCGGAATGGTCATGATTTGTTTAATCAGACATCCTGCAAGATAGGTGTACCAGGTGTGGCAATGAACCAGATCTGCCCTACCTGCTGATCCGGTCATGATCAGATTGCGGTAGAGCGGATCCAGCAGTTTTTTATGCCGTAATGTTTCAAGAGACTGCCCGGGAGGGCCTCCGATGCCCAATAATCGTTTGTTCTCATTCGACTCATCCTGATCCCCGAAACATAATATTTCCAAAGCCGGTTTTTCATTCTCAAGGCGAAGAAGCTCTCTGGTAAGATGCTCTGTATGGACACCAGCTCCCCCGTAAATATTCGGCGGGTATTCATTGGTCAAAAACAATATTTTCATTAATGATTATTTTCTCCTCTCAAAAAAATGATTCCCAGCGGAGGCAATGTCAGGTTCAACGAAAAGGGCCTACCATGCGCCGGAACAGGAGAAGATTCCACATTCCCAAGGTTTCCCTGATCTGATCCGGCGTAATTGCGGGAGTCACTGTTAAGGCATTCACGCCAAACCCCATCTTCTGAAACTCCGACGCGATAGTTGTGTCTGGGAACAGGTGTGAAATTGCAAATGATAATAATTTCGTCCCCATCTGAGCGGTTTCGCCGGATAAAACTCAAAGTGGATTGGTGTGCATCATTGCAATCAATCCACTCGAAGCCGTTTGAGGAAAAATCCGAGGCGTGAAGTGCAGGCCGCCCACGATAGAATTGATTCAGGTCCTCGACCCATCGTTGAAGGCCGAAATGAAAGGGATTTTCCAGCAAATGCCAATCCAGGCTTCGATCATGGGACCACTCCCGCCATTGTCCTATTTCTCCTCCCATAAACAACAGCTTTTTTCCGGGCTGAGCGTACATGTATCCAAAAAGAAGCCGGAGGTTGGCAAATTTTTGCCAGTCGTCTCCGGGCATTTTGGATAATAGAGAGCCCTTTTGGTGAACCACTTCGTCGTGAGAGAGCGGAAGCGCATAATTTTCGCTGAAAGCATACATCATTCGGAAAGTTAGTTTATCATGATGAAAGCTTCGATATATAGGGGCTTTTGACATATAATCCAAAGTATCGTGCATCCACCCCATATCCCACTTCATGTCGAATCCGAGACCGCCGAGATATGAAGGACGGGACACCAGAGGCCATGCAGTGGATTCCTCGGCAATAGTCAAGGTATCCGGATAGTTCCGGTGCACCTCTTCATTGAATTGCCGTAAAAAGTCGATGGCCTCGATATTTTCCTCGCCACCGTATTGATTGGGAATCCATTCCCCGGGTTTGCGGGAGTAACTTAAATAGAGCATGGATGCGACCGCATCGACCCGGAAACCGTCTATGTGGTATTTGTCCAGCCAAAACAACGCACTGCTGATCAGAAAACTTTGCACTTCGTGTCTTCCGTAATTGAATATAAAGCTTTTCCAGTCGGGATGAAAGCCCTTCCTCTGATCTTCGTGTTCGAAAAGATGTGTTCCGTCAAAAAATCCCAACCCATGTTCGTCACTCGGGAAATGGGAAGGTACCCAATCCAGAATTATTCCAATGCCATTTTGATGAAGCAGGTCGACCAAATACATTAAGTCCTGGGGAACGCCATAACGACTGGTGGGGGCGAAATAGCCCAGACACTGATATCCCCAGCTTCCGTAAAATGGATGTTCCATGATCGGCAGAAACTCCACATGGGTAAATCCTGTCTTCAGCAAATAGTCAACCAGCCGGATAGCGGTTTCCCGGTAAGTCAGGGGACGGTCTCCTTCCTCAGGTATCCGCATCCAGGATCCCGGATGCATTTCATAAATGGAAACAGGAGCCTTAAGGTCATTATGTTTTTGCCGGCTCTTCATCCAGTCCGAATCATTCCATTCATAACCGATATCCCAGACCATCGATGCGGTTTGCGGCGACAGCTCGGTGTGAAATGCAAAGGGATCGGTTTTGTCCACCATGTATTGGTTATGTCGGGATCGGATATGATATTTATAGACTTCACCGCTGTCTATCCCAGGGATGAATCCTTCCCAAATACCGGAGTTTTGTAACGGATGCATCCGATGCGAATTCCTGTTCCAGCCGTTGAAATTGCCCATGACGCTCACATATTCGGCATTAGGCGCCCAAACAGCGAAATTGACTCCCCGCCGGTCGTCGTGATCCATTGTATGAGCCCCTAATTTATCATAAAGGCGAAAGTGGTTTCCTTCGTTGAAAAGATAAATATCGTCGGCCGTCAACAGGCTGAAATCTTTCAGCACTGGGTAAGTGGTTTTCTTATTTTCCCGACTTATCGGTTTGTTATTATCTTGAATCATTTTTATACTCCTGAAAACATTTAAAATAAAATCCCACAGAATTTCTCCCTTTTTCTAAGGGGGGGCTTTACTTTTTGAGCGTGCCGGCGTTTTTCAGCAACCCTTCGATGCCCTTCAATGGGATTCTTATCCAGTCAGGGCGGTTGTTCATTTCATAACCGAGTTCATACACGGCCTTTTCCATTAAAAACGAATCCATCAGGATTCGAATTTCATCGTTAGACCTGGGAAGAAAATCACCTGTTCGAGCCTCCTCGAGGTATTTTTTTAAATATATCGCGCAAACCCAGGAATACCAGAAATCCGCCAAATTTTCCAGGCTTTCGCGAGTTTGGCTATGGGTCAATCCCCGGATTTCCTCTTCGGCAACGGCGCTGTAGGCTGCGTAGTGAAAGGAGCGTAGCATACCCGCAACGTCACTCAGGGGCGACCGCTTGATTTTTCGCTCACTGATCGGCCTTAGCGGTTCACCCTCGAAATCTATAATTATAAAATCCTTACCGGTATAAAGCAGCTGACCCAAATGAAAATCGCCATGACAACGCAGACGCTTGCCGGTAATCCTTAGTTTTAGCAGAGCCTGGAAGCAGTCCATTATTTCCTGTTTATGTTCCGATATTCTAACCGCTTCCAAGCGCACGGACTCCGGGAGAAATTTTGAGCGTTTTTTGAGCTGGGGAAGGACTTGCCCTGCGAGTGACCGCATGGACTGATAAAGCGAACGCTGGTAAAGTTTGGAAAATTCCTCAGGCACAAAACTGGAATTATCGGTCTCTGAGGATAGAAAAATGTGCATCTCAGCAGTTCGGCGTGCCATTAAATTCACCGATGACAGATAGACACCTATTTGATCGTTCACTTTTTCAGGTATTTCCAGTTCCGCCAATTGCAGCGGATGTTCCGCGGGCGGTTTGACTATCCTGTCAAAGCTATTTTCCGATGCGTGCCGAAAGTAATGTTGAAGACAGTTCATGCTGTATTTCCATGCGTCTCCCTGATTGGGGACATATTCCTGGAGGAAAGCCAGTGTTTTCGGCTCTTCTTTTTTTTCCACGTATTCTATGGCTCCCGCTGAAGGCGGAAGATGGTGAAACCCTTTTCTGGTTAGGTAACAACCGATCTCCAGGTCCGGATTGATGCCCTTTTGAAGCCGGCGAAAAAGCTTGAGAATGAAGCGGTCGCCAAAAACCACTGATGTATTGCTCTGTTCCGCTGTGATCACCCTGATCTCAGGAGGCGGTTCATTCTTTCTTTGTAACAGTCTTAATGACTTATCCGACCATGCAGTCAATCGGCCTTCCCGGCCATTGATGCCGACCCGGCGGGCAATTTTGTCAAGCAGGGACAAGCAAAAGGCTTCCTGAACCGATGCATCGATCAGATACTCCGGAGTGTTTTCGGATCCAACCCGTACCTTTGCTATAGCGGAGCGCGGATAGTTCTTCAGAACCTTTTCGGCTTCATCCGCTAAAATGCTGGTTACCGGGATCACATAGGTTTCATCGGTGCCATTCATAAACGCCATATTGACGAAAAGTATAAAAAAGACCTTTTTTCCTTCCCTCAAAGGAAGAATTTCGACGATCGTTATTTTTTTGATGGGTCGGTTTTTGGAGCCAAACCAGCGCTGTACACTTAAAAAGGAGGCAAACACTTTTCCCAGGTCCTCGGCAACCTCCCCCTTAAACAGTTCCTCCCAGGAATTTTCCACATCGAAAACCACCATCCTTTCCGGTTCTGTGACCGATTCGGAAAGTGTTTCCAGGGCTTCCTGGGGCTGAAGATTAAACCAATAAAAAGAATGGGGGCCAAGGGTAAGGAAATAAGGCGCCTCCGTGATTTTGGGAAAAGGCGTGTTGCCGAAAATTTCAACCGGTACTGAGCCGATTTGATCTGAAAGGTCCAGTTCCACATATTGAACGTAACGGGAAAAATTGGCGACCACCAGAATTCGCTGTTCCCCGTACCCGCGGATAAACGTAAATATTTTTGTGTTTTCAGGCTCCAGAAATGTTAAATACCCCCTGCTGAACGCCTTGATCTTATTGCGCAGTGAGATTAAACGCCTCATCCACCAAAGCAGCGAATGGCGATTGTTATTTTGGCCCTCAACATTAACTACCTCAAAATGGTATTCCGGATCGATAATGACCGGCAGGTAAAGCTTATGAGGATTGGAGAGTGAAAAACCGGCATTACGGTCCGAACTCCATTGCATGGGTGTGCGAACTCCGTTGCGGTCCCCCAGAAAAATATTATCTCCCATTCCGATTTCATCGCCGTAATAAATTACCGGGGTCCCCGGAAGCGACATCAACAGGCCATTCATCAATTCGATCCTGCGCCGGTGATTTCCCAATAGCGGGGCAAGGCGCCTTCTGATTCCGAGGTTGATCCGCATCCTGGGATCCTGGGCATAGACGTTGTACATATAGTCTCGCTCTTCATCGGTAACCATTTCAAGTGTCAGCTCATCGTGGTTACGCAAAAAAATGGCCCATTGGTTCGACTCCGATATTTCAGGGGTCTGTTGAAGAATGTCCACCACCGGAAAACGATTTTCCATGTGAAGTGACATATACAACCGGGGCATTAACGGAAAGTGAAAATTCATGTGACATTCGTCCCCATCACCGAAGTATTTCACGGCATCTTCCGGCCACTGGTTTGCCTCGGCCAGGAGCATCCTGTCATTGTATTTTTTGTCCAAATGTGCCCGAAGTTGTTTAAGAAAGGAGTGAGTTTCCGGAAGATTCTCGCAATTGGTTCCTTCACGTTCATAAAGATAGGGAACGGCGTCAAGTCGCATGCCATCCACACCCATATCAAGCCAAAAATCCAGTGTTTTAAAAATGACGTCCCTTACCTTTGGGTTTTCGAAATTCAGATCCGGCTGATGGGAATAGAATCGATGCCAGTAATAAGCCTTTGCTACAGGGTCCCAGGTCCAGTTACTGGTTTCAAAATCCTGGAAAATAATACGGGCCTCCTTGTATTTTTCCGGAGTGTCGCTCCAAACGTAAAAATTTCTCTGGGCGCTGCCCGGCTTGGCCTTACGCGCCTGTTGGAACCACGGATGCTGATCGGAGGTGTGGTTGATTACCAATTCGGTTATTACCCTTAAACCACGCTGGTGTGCCTCTTTTAAAAAGGCCTTGAAATCGCGAAGTGTCCCGTGAGAGGGATTGATTCCCCTGAAATCGGAGATGTCGTATCCGTCATCTCTGAGAGGCGAAGGATAAAAAGGAAGGAGCCAAAGTGCTGTAACCCCTAATTGCTCGAGGTATGGCAGTTTTTTTCTCAACCCTTTGAAATCGCCGATTCCGTCATTGTCGGCGTCATAAAAAGTTTTCACATGAAGTTGATAAATAACGGCGTCCTTGTACCATAAGGGATTTCGGTCCAAAATTATTTTATTTCTCGCTTTTTCGGTCATCGAATCTCCATTACATGAAATAGTCGAAATCGTGTTCAGAGCGCACGTGGCGGCGAATTCGGAAAATATGCGCGGGAACCACTTTCGGATCCAGTTCCAGGTAGTTTTCTCCGGCATGCCACATATAGCGGGCATTGCTGATCAGATCGTGCATCTGAAAAGTCTTTTGCTCATCGAGTCCGAATTTTTTAACCGGCAGCTTCAACAAGGCGGAGTGAGTGTGGTGGGGATCTAGATTGACCACAACAACAATGATGTTTTCATGATCATCACTATGCTTGCTGTAACAAATGATATCCTCATTTTTCACCGGATGAAAAATGAGATTGTTCTGCTTCAAAGCCGCATTTTCCCGCCTGATGCGGTTTATGCGGGTGATATAGGGCTTGAGACTGCCCGGATGATCAAGATTCCAGTGATGGATTTCATATTTTTCCGAATTCAGGTAATCTTCCGTAAAAGGCTCTTTAGGCTCGCTGGCGCAAAGCTCGAACGCGGGGCCGTAAATGCCGTAATTGGTCGAAAGTGTCGCCGCCAGGGTCAATCGGATTAAAAACGCCGGTCGTCCGCCCAACTGAAGATATTCCGGAAGAATATCCGGAGTGGTCGGCCAAAGGTTCGGCCAGAAAAACTCCTTCACGACTGTCTGGGTCAGCTCCTGGAAATACCGCTCAATCTCCCACTTCAGGTTTCGCCAGGTAAAATAGGTATAGGACTGGGTAAATCCGCCCTTTGCCAGACGATACATTGTTTTTGGACGGGTGAAGGCTTCCGACAGAAAAATGATATCAGGATGTTCCTTTTTGATTTCAGCAATAAGCCATTCCCAGAAGGGCAATGGTTTGGTGTGTGGATTGTCGACCCGAAAAATGCGCACTCCCTGTTCGATCCAGTAACGAAACACTTCCAACAGTTCAAGCCAAAGAGACTTGGCGGATTCTGTTTCAAAATCAAAGGGATAGATGTCCTCGTATTTTTTGGGTGGATTTTCAGCAAATTGCATCGAGCCGTCCGGCCGCAGACGGAACCATTTCCGGTTTTCTTTCACATATGGATGATCAGGGCTGCATTGAAAAGCAATGTCGAGGGCAATTCCAATTCCATGTTTTTGGGCTTCCGAAACAAGGCGTTTAAAGTCCTCCAACGTCCCCAGTTCCGGGTTTATAGAACGATGCCCGCCTTGCCCGGAGCCGATGGCCCAGGGGCTGCCCGGGTCTTCCGGACCGGCGATTATTTGATTGTTTCTGCCTTTGCGATTGGTTTTCCCAATGGGGTGAATGGGCGGAAGATAGAGCACATCGAATCCCATGTCGGCAATATAGGGCAATCTATCGATACAATCCTGAAAATTTCCGTGTCGGCCAGGTTCCCTGGAGCAGCTTCTCGGGAACATTTCGTACCATGCGCTAAAGCGGGCCAGTGGCGACTCAACACATATGTAAAGGCGTCTGGCATATTCGGTTTTATAACCTTTGTCCGGATAAAAGCTCATCAGGCGAGTCAGTTCTTCATCCACGGTAAAAGGCAAGTTTTGGTTCATCTGCTTTTCAGAATCAAAATACGAGGCTTTATTTTTAAGTAACTCAGCGTCCCGTCCCTTGGCTCGAAAAGAAGCCTCCCTCACCAACAAGGTCCCCTCCTTCAGTTCCAGGGAAATATCCACGCCTGCAGCGGATTTTTTTTCGATTCCGTTTTTCCATGTACTGAATCTGTCAACCCATGCCTGTATGGAAAATTCATACTCGCCCAATTCGCGCACCACAAAAAACGCCTCCCAGCGATCGTTTACCAGAAGAGACATGGGTTTGGTATTCCACTCCGGGGCCCCTGTTTTGCGGTATAAAAGATCGGCGGCAAGAAAATCATGTCCATCGGCAAAAATATCCGCACTCACCCTAACTTTTTCACCTATGGCACGTCGGGCCGGGAAACGACCGCAGTCGATTTCAGGAGAAACATTTTCGACAATTACTCTTTTTCTTGTTTCATTCATATCAAGTATTATTTTTTTTGTATGACTTTGAAAATATGATTAGACTTTATTGTCATGAATAATTTATCATGGCTTACGAGTTGATGCAAATTATATAATTATAATTGATTTTATTTTAATATTCCATACACTCATATAAGTATATGTGAAACGAAAAAACCCTAATTGTTGATGTTATGAATATCCTTTTTGTTTCTGCGGAAAACGGAACGCTTAAAGGCGGAAAAGTCGGCGGTGTCGGCGATGTGCTTGAGTACCTTCCACCGGCGCTGGCGGAATTGGGGAATCAGGTAATCGTATTGACGCCTTCCCATGGTTTTTTGCACCGGTTAAATTCCGAAACCCGCCCTCTGGAAAGCTTCGCTTTTTTGTTTCGTGGATACGAACACCGGGCGCAACTGCATGAAATTTTTCCGAAAAAAAACCACGTGGGTGTACGCCATATGGTGGTCGATCATCCGCTGCTCACATCCCCGGATCCGTTCACTGGGCAACCCCGGATCTACACGGATGATCCTCAAACTCCATTTGCAACAGATGCAAACCGTTTCGCCTTATTCTGCGCCGCTGTATCCGAAACTATCGTCACCGGCCTGATCGGCCCTTTCGATCGTATTCACCTTCACGACTGGCATACCGCGCTGATCGCTTTTCTGAGACAATTCTCCCCGAACTTTTATGCCTTGAAATCGATTCCCACCGTATACACGATTCACAACCTGGGCATCCAGGGAGTCCGCCCATTAAGGGGTCATTCATCCTCATTGGAGTCATGGTTTCCCAATACGGCTTACGATTGGGAAAAAGTTGCCGATCCTCGCCGGCCGGACTGCATCAATATAATGGCTGTGGGAATAAGATTGTCGGACATGGTACATACTGTCTCACCATCCTATGCGTCTGAAATCCAGGAACCCAGCCGACAACCTGAATTTTACGGAGGAGAGGGGCTGGAATCGGATCTGAAACAAGCAAGCGCTCAGGGTCGTCTTGCAGGGATTCTCAACGGGTGCGATTATGATGAATTCAATGAAAACCCCGTACGGAATTATTTCGAAATTCTGTCAATGTTCAAGTCGGCGGTGCTGGAATGGACAGGAATGAAAGGAAACTTGGACACCGCACATTTCATCTCTTACGCACGATTGCTCGAAATGGAGAAGCGCCGGAAAGCACCGGGTATCATTATGACCTTTGTGGGAAGAGTTGTAGATCAAAAATTGCTTCTGTTTTCATCCGTCGGGTCGGACGGTAAACCAGGGCTGGAAACTGTCCTTGAGTCGCTCGGTGATAAGGGTTGTCTGTTTTTACTCGGCAGCGGCGACCCTTCTTATGAAACCGATTTGATACGCCTGAGTTCACGGTATGAAAATATGATTTTCTTAAATGGCTATTCAGATTCTTGTGCCCGGGCGCTTTATTCGATCGGTAATCTTTTTCTTATGCCAAGCAGTTATGAGCCTTGTGGGATCAGCCAATTGCTGGCCATGCGGGAAGGGCAGCCTTGTGTGGTCCACCGTGTTGGGGGGCTAAAGGATACGGTTGAGCATAGAAAAAACGGTTTTTCGTTTGGAGGAAACACACTTGAGGATCAGGTGGACAATTTCGTCAAAACCGTCATTGATGCCATCTCCTTAAAGTTGTCCGGTTCCCTGGAATGGGAGAGCATTCGCCGGAATGCGGCGGCGACTCGCTTTACCTGGCGACAAACCGCACAACAATATATGGATATACTTTATCGTCCCAAAAAGTGACTCCGGTTTTTTATCATGGCAAAATACCGCCTTGAAAGTATTTTCTTTTTTTTATAATACACTTATTATTTTAAAGTTGATCTATACGAAAAAGTCGATACGGATTTAAGTTAATGTTATTACTTTAATAAGAATCGAATCCAGAAAACACAGGAAGGAGCCGTTGACTGTGAAGAGATGTGATATGCTAACAATATCCGATGATGTTTTCAAGGCAGTGATTTTTGACCTGGACGGTGTGGTAACCGATACCGCGTCGCTTCATTCCGCGTCCTGGAAAAAGATGTTCGATGACTTTTTGGAGCAAAAAGGACAAAGGGAAAACAAGCCTTATGCTCCGTTCGATGAAAAGTCCGATTATTTGGAACATGTGGACGGGAAACCCCGTTTCGACGGAGTGGTTGATTTTTTGTCATCCAGGAAAATCCAGCTTTCCACCGGTGATCCCGGTGATCAACCGGACAAGGAGACTCTTTATGGTTTGGGAAACCGAAAGAATGAGATCTTCACGAAAATGCTGGGCTCAGGGGAAGTAAAAGTATTCGATTCCACCATCGCCCTGATCAAGAAACTTCGTCGACTCAATATAAAAACAGCTATCATATCTTCCAGCAAAAATTGCCGAAACATTCTGGAGGTGGCCGGTATTGCCGATCTTTTCGATGCCAGGGTCGACGGCATTGATTCGGAAGAACTCGGACTTGAAGGAAAACCACAACCGGACATCTTTATTCAAGCGGCCAAAGAACTTTCCGTTGAACCGGAAAATGCTGTGGTCGTGGAAGATGCTCAGTCCGGGGTCAAGGCCGGTAAGCGAGGCGGGTTCGGATGTGTAATCGGAGTGAACCGCACAGGTCAGGCGGAAGCCCTTTGGCGCAGTGGAGCGGATACGGTGGTGTCGGATCTTGCCGATATTACCGTCAAAGAAGACGTTGTGGATAAGCCGAAAGATGTTTTACCCCTGCCGTCAGCCCTTGGCCAATTGGAAGAAATCATGGAAAAGATCAAAGATTTTTCACCCGTGATTTTTCTGGATTACGACGGCACTCTTACGCCCATTGTTCGTCGGCCGGAAGACGCCATCCTTTGTAAAGAGGCCCGCCAAATTATCAGGGATTTGTCCCAGGATGTGCCGGTGGCGGTGATCAGTGGAAGAGGCCTTGAGGACGTCCGAAAAAAGGTGAATGTGGATCGTCTGTACTACGCAGGCAGCCATGGATTCGAAATCGTCGGCCCCGGAGGGAGCCGGATCTCCCATGAGTTCGGCTCGGAGTTTATTCCGGTCCTGGACAAAGCTGAAGAGCAATTAAAAAAAGAGGTAGGCTCCATTGCGGGGTCCCGTCTTGAGCGAAAGAAATATTCCATTGCCATCCATTACCGGGAAGTTTCGGAAAAAGACGAGGAAAAAATGATCGATGCAGTGGAAAAGGTCCACAAGTCCTTTCCAAAGCTCAGAAAATCGCACGGAAAGAAAGTATTCGAACTCCAGCCTGATCTTGACTGGGACAAAGGCAAGGCTGTTCGCTGGCTCCTGAAACACGCCATTGAACTGGAAAATAAAAAAGCAATTCCCATTTATATCGGCGATGACGTCACCGATGAGGACGCCTTTCGGGAGCTTCGGGAAGACGGAATCGGAATTGTTGTTGATGACGGTGTTTCTCGTAAGACCGGTGCACGATATTGCCTGCAGGATCCCGATGAAGTACACAGCTTTTTGAGGCATTTATTTTTATCGCTCCATGAGCACCGAACAAAACGTAACTGGAGACTGGTCTACGAAAACTTTGATCCGGAAAATGAAAAACTTCGGGAAACCCTGTGCACACTTGGAAACGGCTATTTCTGCACACGCGGCGCAGCTCCCGAATCTGAAGCGGATGATGTTCATTACCCCGGAACATATCTGGCAGGTGGTTATAACCGTCTGAAAACCGAGATATCCGGACGTATCGTGGAAAACGAAGATCTGGTAAACATGCCCAATTGGCTGGCATTGAGCTTTCGCATTGATACGGGACCATGGTTTTCTCTCTCACAGGCGGATATTCTCGAATACAAGCAGGTATTGGATGTCCGCCACGGCGTTCTTTACCGCCATATCAGGTTCAAAGACGACCAGGACCGCATTACAGTTCTGAACGAACGTCGGATAGTGAGTATGGTTGATGTCCATCTGGCCGGCCTGGAAACCACTATCATCGCCGAAAACTGGTCCGGAAAAATTGAATTTCGTTCAGCCATAGACGGCAAGGTGGTCAATAATGGTGTGGAACGTTACAAAAAGCTTAACAACCAGCACCTGGAATCTCTTGAAGCCTCAGCTCCCGGACATGACACCCTTTTTGGGAAGGTACGGACAAACCAGTCCGATTTGCGGGTGGCCGTGGCCGCACGCACCCGAGCATTTCAGGATCGCTCCCGCCTTTTTGTCAATCGCCGGACTTTTGCTCAAAATGGATATGCCGCCTCTGTTTTCCAGGTGGATATCGAAAAAGGCGATCCCATCAGAATCGAAAAAATCGTAAGCATTTACAGTTCACGTGATCCGGCCATTTCAGAATGTGGACTGGAAGCTGTTAAAGCGGTTAAGCACGCCGGATCCTTCGACTCACTTCTTAGCGAGCACAGGGTTGCATGGCAACATCTGTGGAAACGTTTTGAATTTAAGCTCAAGGCGCAGGAGTCCGAGGAAAAGCTGATGCAGATCGGAATGATCGTCCATCTTTACATCTTTCATGTACTCCAGACCACTTCACTTAATACCATGAAATTGGCCATGGATGTCGGGGCTCCTGCCCGGGGTTGGCACGGAGAAGCTTACAGAGGCCATATTTTTTGGGATGAAATCTTTATTTTTCCTATGATCAACCTGCGAACTCCGGAAATCACAAAAACGCTTCTTAATTACCGTTATGCGCGTCTTGATGCCGCCCGTAAAGCTGCCGCTGAAGAAGGATACCGGGGTGCCATGTTTCCATGGCAAAGTGGAAGCAACGGACGGGAGGAAACCCAGGAACTTCATCTAAACCCTCGGTCGGGACGCTGGATATCGGATAGAAGCCATCGGCAGAGACATGTCAGTGCCGCCATCGCCTACAATCTTTATCAGTACTATCAGGTGACCGGGGACATGGAATTTCTCGTTTTTCGCGGTGCGGAAATGATTCTGGAAATTGCTAGATTCTGGGCAAGCATCGCAACCTATAATAAGGAATTGGACCGGTATGAAATACTTGGCGTGATGGGTCCGGATGAATATCACGACGGGTACCCCGGGACCGAAGAGGGGGGCCTGAACAACAATGCTTATACAAATGTCATGGCAGTGTGGGTCCTTAGAAGAGCAAAAGAATTGCTGAATTTGCTTCCGCTGGAATTGCGGGAAGAACTTTTCGATAAGTTTGATCTGACTACCAACGAATTGATGTTGTGGCAGGATATCACCAGAAAAATGCGCCTGATAATTCATGATGACGGCATTATCAGCCAGTTTGAAGGCTACGAGGATCTGGAAGAATTCGACTGGGAGGCATACAGAAAAAAATACGGCAATATACAGCGCCTGGACCGGATTCTGGAGGCGGAAAACGATACCCCCAACCGTTACAAAGCCTCCAAGCAGGCCGACGTTTTAATGCTGTTTTATCTGTTTTCGGCCGAAGAGCTTGAAGAGATTTTTAAAGACCTGGGCTATCGATTCGAGTATGAAACGATTCCAAAAAATATCGACTACTACCTGAAGCGCACCTCTCACGGATCAACGCTCAGCCGGGTTGTCCATGCATGGGTTCTGGCACGAAGTGATCGTACCGGATCATGGACCCAATTTACGGAAGCCCTCAAAAGTGATGTTTTCGACATTCAGGGCGGTACCACTCCCGAAGGAATCCATATGGGGGCTATGGCCGGAACCGTAGACCAGCTTCAAAGGGGTTATACCGGCATCGAAGTTCGCGAAGATGTTCTGTGGTTCAACCCGTGCCTTCCGAGAGAACTAGATCGTCTGCAATTTCGGATTCGATATCGAGGCCGGATCCTGGAAATCGAAATCAATGCAAAAACTCTGAAGGTCAACGGCCCGGCGGTTTTCAAAAACCCTATCCAGATCGGGTTCGACGGCAAGATTCATGAACTTATGCCCGGAGAAGCACTTTATTTTGACCTCAAAAAGGACATTGCACCAAAATGACAATCAAAAAACAATTTCTCAAGACAAAAAATATTTGCAAGGTTACTTTTCGGCTTCCCGCAGAAGTGGCCAAATCAGCATCCAGGGTAAATCTCGTGGGAAATTTCAACGACTGGAACCTGACTTCGCATCCCATGAGAAAATTAAAATCCGGAGAACATACCATCACTTTGGACCTCGAACCCGGCAAGGATTACCAGTTTCGTTATGTTATTGATGAAGTCCGGTGGGAAAACGATTGGCATGCCGACAAATACTTTCCTTGTGAGGAATTCGGAACCGACAATTCCGTGATTTGCCTTTAACACCAGTCATCAGGTTTGTGTTTGTTCCAACAGTTTCTCAAGAAAGGAGAGGAGAGCTTTTGGGGAAGGGTATTGAAAGTCTGCCCCGGTTTCCTTTCCGACACCGACATTTATTCCGATGGTCTTTGGATCGGAAAGAAGAAACATGGACTCATCGGTATCATCATCACCGATGCACAATGCAATGTCATAATTTTTCATAGCCATCAAATGCGAAACCATAGCCCCTTTGTTCGCATGAACCGATGCGATTACCACGTTTTTTTTGGCATGATGAATTTTCACAGGCAGGTTTGAAAGCATGTCCTGAAGTTCGGATACAAGCTGATGTGCTTTCCAGATTCCAAAATCGGGATCTGCGTTCTGGTAGTGCCAGACAAAGGAAGCGGTTTTTTCTTCCAGAAAGCTTCCAGGTGTCATTCCGGTGTGAAGCTTCAGAAAATCCCTCAGGTTATCTTTCCAGGAAAGATCCGCCTCATGGGTTATAAAGACCCAATCATCGGCGTTTTTTTCTTTATAACAAAACCCTTGTTCGGCAATAAGGTTCAGTCCGAATTTGGAAAACCATCTGTCCATTTCCTCACGTTTACGCCCGGAGGTAATATAGACATCAAATTGGTTTTGCCGGGAAAGGGAAAATAGTATCTTTTCCACCTCACCGGAAGGCGCGGCATTTTCCGGTATTCTTTTAAACTCCGCCAGAGTTCCATCGTAATCCAGAAACAGCGCACGCCGTTGGGCATGGCCGATTTGGGTCATAGCCTCCGGGGATAAACCGGGAAGCTGAACCGGACATGGGACTTTTTGACACCGGGGTGTAAGAGACGCGAGAAAGGATTCAGCCCAGAAGCGAGCGTCGTGTTTTTTCACCCGCTTTTTCATAGGGAGCAATCGCCTTCGCTTTTCTTCTTCATCGGCATCAAGTGCTTGCTTTATAGTATCAGATATTTGCCGAATATAATATGGGTTGACCACGTAAGCCTGACACAATTCCTGGGCCGCTCCGGCAAACTCGCTCAAAATAAGGGCGCCGGATTTTTCTTTTTGGCAGAAAATATATTCCTTGGCTACGAGATTCATACCGTCAATGAGCGGGGTGACCGTGGCTGCATCAGCGAGGGCATATAGGGCGCAAAGCTCCTCAAAATTCACGGACCTGAAAAAAAAATGGACCGGCACTTGTCCGATTGTGGAGTGTTTTCCGTTGATCTGACTGACCTTCATCTCCACTTCCTGCCGGAGTTCTCTGTATTCGGGAACGCTTTGCCGCGATGGAATGCTGATAAATAGAAATATCACATCATTTCGCCCGGTTTCCTCTAAAAAAAGATCGATTGCTTCCAACCTCCTGGGGATACCCTTGGTATAGTCCAGTCTCTCAACACTCAGAACGATTTTTTTCCCCGAATAAACTTTTCGGAGTGCTTTCAGGCGTCTGGTGAAAGCATTGGTATCAAGGAACTCCTGGAATTTTTTTGAATTAATCCCGATAGGAAAAACATCGATGAAACATCTGCTGTTTTCAACGGGAATGTGATCAAATTCCGATTCGATGCCCAGAATTCGAAGGACGGTGCTTCGAAAATGCCGAAGGTAGCCGAAAGTATGAAAACCGATAAGGTCGGCCCCAAGAAGACCTTCCAGAAGTTCCTTTCTTTTTGGGTGACAACGGAATATTTCGTATGAGGGAAATGGTGTGTGGAGAAAAAAACCGATGGTCATATCCGGCCGTTCCTTGCGGAGTATGGACGGAAGAAGCATTAAATGATAGTCGTGTATCCATACGATGTCATCCGGATCGGACTGATCCAGAACCTTTTCGGCAAACATCCGGTTGACTTTCTGGTATTTTCGGAACCATGGTTCCTCATACCGAACATTGGAGGGCATATAGTGCAGCAGCGGCCAAAGGCTTGAGTTAGAAAATCCGGTGTAGTAGTCTTCCATATCCCCCTCGTTTAAAAATATCGGGGAAAAGTTAAACTTTTGTTTTAGTTCGGTGGTAATCTCTTCTTTTTTTTCGGGATCCTCCACCACACCCCCTGCCCATCCAATCCACCGGATATTGAATTTGTCTCCAAGCCCCTCCAGGGCGGATACCATTCCACCCGAGGATTTTTTGATGGTTTTATCAATGGTAACCGGCAAACGGTTGGAAACAATAATCAGCGATTGCATATGGGCCTCACTTTATTTTTTATGCATATTTCTTTTTCTTTCTACTCAACTGATCAAAAAAATCAAATTAATTTCTTGAATTCAGTGGCAAAGCAAAAAGGATTCGATTATAAAACAATAAACATATAACCTTAAAATGATGCGGTACAAAATGGGGTCTACACAGTATATATCTTTTTTAAGGTGTGCATTAGGATGCAGACCAAAATTGTTTTCATAAACGATAAATATTTTTCTACCATCACAGGCAAAATTTTTGTATATTTGGGTAACAAAAGAAAGGCAAATAAAATGTCAACACATCCCCTGGCCGGTAAGCCGGTCCCCAGAGATCTGTTAATCAATATTCCCCGATTGATGTGTTTTTATTACACTTCAAAACCCGATGGAAACGTCCCAAATGAGAAAATTTCCTTTGGGACCTCCGGCCACAGGGGCAGTTCCTTTACCCGAAGTTTTAATGAAAATCACGTTCTGGCGGTAAGTCAGGCCATTTGCGAGTACAGAGTTTTAAAAAAAATCAGCGGTCCCCTTTATATGGGAAAAGATACCCACGCACTTTCAGAGGCTGCTTTTATGAGTGCTTTGGAGGTTTTTGCAGCTAACGGGGTAAAAGTGGTCATCCAGGAAGGGCTCGGCTACACCCCGACTCCGGTTATCTCTCATGCAATCCTGACCCACAACCGATCCGGAAAAGACCTGGCCGACGGGGTGGTCATTACTCCGTCGCACAACCCTCCCCAGGATGGCGGGTTTAAATACAATCCTCCGGATGGCGGGCCCGCAGGGAACGATATAACGGAATACATCCAGAACAGGGCCAATGATATGCTTTTGCGGGGCCTGAAAGATATACGCAGGGTTTCATTTGAAAAGGCCATACATGCCGGCACTACCGAAAAGTACGATTTCATCATGCCCTACGTGAACGAACTGAAAAATATTTTAAAAATGGAAGAAATCGCCGGGGCAGGTCTTAAAATCGGAGTCGATCCCATGGGCGGATCCGGTCTGTATTATTGGGATCGAATCGCCGATACCTATGGACTAAATATCGAAGTGGTCAACAAAGAAGTGGATCCGACCTTTTCATTCATGACCCTGGATAAGGACGGAAAGATTCGTATGGACTGTTCCTCCCCTTCCGCCATGGCAGGGTTGATCGGACTCAAGGACAGGTTTGACATTGCCTTCGGCAACGACCCGGACAACGACAGACACGGAATCGTTACCAGGGGAGTAGGATTGATCAACCCCAACCACTATCTGTCCGTCGCGATCTGGTACCTTTTTCAGAACCGTCCCGATTGGAGCGGCCGGGCGGGTGTCGGGAAGACTCTGGTTTCAAGTTCCATGATTGACAGGGTGGCCAGGCATCTGGGACGGTGCCTGAAAGAAGTCCCGGTGGGATTCAAATGGTTTGTGGAAGGTCTGCTGGACGGATCATACGGTTTCGGAGGCGAGGAAAGCGCCGGAGCTTCATTTTTAAGGCAGGATAGTACGGTCTGGACTACGGACAAGGACGGCATCATTATGAATCTTCTGGCGGCAGAAATACTTGCCGTGACCGGAAAGGACCCGGCAGAGCATTACAAAGACCTGGAAAAACTCTTCGGCAGTCCGGTTTATGAAAGAATCGATGCCCCGGCTAACCCTGCTCAGAAAAAAGCCCTTAAGGAGCTTTCGGCAGATATGATCCAGGCTTCAACCCTGGCTGGAGAACCTATCGAATCCATTTTAACCAGAGCACCGGGAAACAACGAACCCATCGGGGGCCTAAAGGTGGTGACTGAAAATGGATGGTTTGCGGCCAGACCATCGGGTACCGAAGACATTTACAAAATTTATGCCGAAAGTTTCAAGGGTCGGGAGCATCTGAAACAGATCCAGGAAGAAGCCAGAGACGTGGTATCCAAAGCCATGGAATCAGCAGGAGTATAGCAGTCGCATTATAATCCGACTTTATTTTTCATCAATTTGGTGATCGATTGGGAAGTATTTGAAAAATCTTTCCACGGATCATCTTTCAGTTTATTGATTCTATTCAGGATATTGTCAATTCGGAACTTATCCGGAGAAGTTTCCGTAGTCAATTCCTCCCAGGCAAGCGGGGTTGAAATGGGGGCCCCGGCTTTGGCACGGGTTGAGTAGGGGGCGATACTGGTGGCTCCCCTGTTGTTTCTAAAGTAATCAAGAAAGATTTTGCCCTTTCGTTTCTTTTTGCTCATTGTTGCAACAAATTGGTCCGGATACAAGCGGGTCAGGTGGAAGGCTACCGCCTGGGCGAATGTTTTCAACTCGTCCCAACCGGATCTTCTGATCAGAGGAACGACCACATGAAACCCTTTTCCTCCGGATGTCTTCAGAAAATTTCGCAAACCCATACCAATAAAAAAATCATGTAAGAGTATAGTGCACTCTACAACTTCTTTCAGGCCTACCTCTGGAGCCGGATCTAAATCCATGATCATTTGATCCGGTCTTTCGATCCGGTCTTTCCGGGCATTCCACGGATGAAATTCCAGCACCCCCAACTGGACCAGGCTGATAATTCCTTCTATGTTCTCGATCACGATATAGGTGTCGACACTCTTTTTTTCCTTTATTTTCACGCCCCGGACAAAGTCTGGAAGTGATTCGGAAAAATGCTTCTGGTAAAAGCAATCCTTGCCCCTCCCCCTGGGACAGCGAAGAAGCGACAGGGGGCGGTCTACCACATGAGGCAGGATGTAGCCAGAAATTTGCTGGTAGTAGTCTGCAAGGTCGGCTTTGGTCACGCCCAATTCGGGATAATAAATGCGCTCCGCATTTGTCAGATGGATCTGTTTCATGCTGGTATCGATCTTTCCCATCCTTGTGGGGGTCGGGGTCTGCTTATGATTTTTCGGATGGTAATTATCCGGATTTTCCGGTTTTTCCATCACGGCCGCCTGCTTTGGCAGGATGGTTTCACGCCGGATATCCCCGGCCGCCTTGTCCTCTCGAAGCTCCTTGTATACAGGGTGCCTCAGTCTCTGTTCCCGGGTCCAGCCGGAGAATGCCACCTCTGCGACCAGCCTGGGCGAAATCCAGTGAACCTTGCGCGCTTCGGTCCGATTTGGCGGATTGACAAAAGGCGGGGTTTTCCGTTCAATACCGGACATGATTTTTTTCAATGAAGCCAGCTGTTTATTGTTGAATCCTGTTCCCACTTTTCCGCAATACCGGAGATTGTCTTCATCGTCGTAAACACCTATAAGCAAGGCACCGAAATCGGTTCGGGAGCCGGACGGTTCAGTATATCCGCCAATGACAAATTCCTGGCGATGTTGGCATTTAACCTTTACCCAAGAGCGCGAACGATTTTGCAGATAGGCGCCAAGGCGGTCTTTGGAGATGATCCCTTCCAGGCACAACCGGCAGGCATGATCGTAAACCTTATCACCCGAGCCATCTACATGGTCGCTGAATCGAAGGGCCGACGGTCCAGGCGGCATCTTTGCGAGACACTGTTTCAGGTAATTTTTTCGTTCAGCCAGGGGTGTGCTTGTCAGGTCATAACCATTGTAATGCAGAATATCGAATAAGTAATAGATCATTGTTCCTGAGGATCTTACTCCCTTCAGGGCATTTTGCAGTGATTGAAAATCTGTGGTCCCGTCCGAAAGTTGAATCACTATTTCTCCATCGATTACGGCTTTTTCTGCAGGAAATCGGGACAAAGCATCCACGATGGACGGAAATCTGCCGGTCCAGTCTTTGTCATTTCGGCTGATCAAACGGACCGCGCCATTTTTCAGAAATGCGATCATCCGATAGCCGTCATATTTGATTTCATGGATCCAATGGTCGTTGTCGGGAGGAGCATCTACCAGGGTAGGTAGCTGGGGATGTATTACTGTCGGCATTTTGGCTTTTCGCACATTTTTCAGGCTCGAAGTAGCAGGAATTCCCCCTTTTGTTTGATCCGAAGTCGCGTCTGCATTTAATGCGATCTCCTCCATGGTTCTTCCGGTAGATACGCTTCGGCTTTTTTCTACAAGAAAACGGTTTTCGGGATCATTATCAGCATAAAGATCTTTAGACTTTATCAATAGCCAGTTTTTGCCGTTGTCCGAACTATTTTTTCCGCCAATTTTGAATAAACGCCAACTTCCTTTGAGCTTCTCACCGTGGATTTCAAAATGCAACCGCCCTTTCCGGTAATCCTCCCGCGGGTCCCCGGCCGGTATCCAGATTCCCGTGTCCCAGAGCATGACAGTCCCGCCACCGTATTCTTCTTTAGGGATAATCCCCTCAAAAGAACCATATTCAATAGGATGATCTTCCACATGGACCGCCAACCTTCTTTCTCCGGGATTCAGGCTTGGCCCTTTGGGTAGCGCCCAGCTTTTAAGTACTCCATCGAGTTCGAGCCTCAGATCGTAATGCAGGTGGGTGGCAGCATGTTTCTGAATGACAAAGAGTCGCTCAGAGGACGAAGCATCGTCCTTCCCTTGTGGTTCGGGTGTTTTCTGAAAATTTCTTTTTTTTCGGTATTTTTTTAAAGTCATGATAATGATATATATTTAAACCACTTCTGTTTTAATATTCCGGCTATCCTGTATTTTTTCCTTCTTTGATGAGTATTTCCCCAGCGAGGAACAACCCACTCGCCAACAGGTTCAATTGATAATTTTCCATAGGAAAATAATTCGCAGATCGCAGCAAAGCTTCAAATACCATATGACAGGACGAAAGGTAAGGGATTAACCTTATAGCGGCCATCATACTTTGATCTTATCGTTAATAAATAACACCGTATTCAACAAAGACCCGGAAGCGGAAAAAATGCTGTACCCGGACTCTAATAACGTGTGGTAACTATGAAATAAGGAGGGTATGGACAATGTCCATGCGTGCGCTCTGGAAAGGGGTGATCCGGTTCGGAGAGGTTTCAGTCCCGGTCAAGTTTTATTCCGCCGTGGAAGATCGCAATATCCATTTCAGGTTGCTGCATGAAACAGATCATACTCCGGTTAAACAGCAGATGGTCGATCCCCGTAACGGAAAACCGGTTCCCAGAGAACAGATTCGCCGCGGTCTGGAAACCGATACGGGTGAGATTGTAATGATATCACCGGAAGAACTCGATTCGCTTAATCCCGAACCTTCAAGGGAGATTGAAATCACCCGTTTTGTCGATCAGGGCCGGATCAATTATCAGTGGTATGTCCGTCCCTATTTTTTGGGGCCGGATGGAATCGAAGAAAACTACGTTGTTCTGGCCAGGGCTCTGGAAAAAGAAAAAAAAGAGGGTATTGCCCGTTGGACCATGCGAAATAAGAGCTATATCGGCGCACTTGATGCTAAAAACGGTCAACTTAAGCTAATCACGCTCCGCTATAGCGGTGAAGTGGTCAACGAAGCTGAAATTCCCCGGAAAAAGGGCCGGAACTTCGAGCCCATGGAGCTGAAGATGGCTGAGCAGTTGGTCGATGCTCTGGCCGGTGATTTTGATCCGACTGCTTACCGGAATGAATATCGCCGGCGGGTCATGGATCTTATAAATACGAAGGCCCTGGGAAATGTCTACAGATTTGAAAAGGCAAAAAAACGGAGGGCGAAATTCGCCTCCCTGACCGACACTCTCAAACAGAGCCTTGACCGGGTAAGGAAGGAGAAAAAAAGTGCCTGAACAGGAAGACAAAGAACTCCGGCGCAGGTCCATCTGGTCCGGAACCCTCACCTTCGGGATGGTCAGCATACCGGTTGTTCTTCTTCCCGGTCAAACCTCTCAGCGGGTCCGGCTACGCATGCTCTCACCGGACGGAACCCCCCTTGCCCGTCGATATTATTGCCCGGCGGAAGATCGCCCGGTTGAACGCGAAGAGATTATCCGCGGTTATGAAATTGAAAAAGGAAAGTTCGTTACCATCACCGAAAAGGAACTCGAATCGCTCCAGCCGGAAAAAAGCCGGGAAATCGATTTACGTCGTTTTGTTCCTGTAGAACAAATCGATCCCGAGTTTCTGGATCGGGCGTATTTCCTGGCACCTGTGGGTGACTCCGCCAAACCCTACCGTCTGCTGACCGAAACCATGGAAAAGGCTGGAAAAGCCGGCATTGCTACTTTTGTCATGCGGGACAAGGAATATCTGGTCGCTATCCTCGCAGAAAACGGTCTTCTCATGGCTGAAACCCTTCGTTTCGCCGATGAAATCCGATCTTCTGAAGTTCCCGGAATCCCTGCCGACAGAACCATTGATTCAAACAGGCTCAAGGCCATGGTCAAGGAAATCCGGAACGCATCCGCCGATGAAATAGAATTGAACGAATTGAAAGATATCTATACTGAGCGGCTGAATGAATTGGCGGAGCAAAAGCGTGCGGCAGGTCAAGACCTGATTTCATCTCCGGAACGAGAAAAGGAATCCGGCCACACCGGCAATGTCATCGACCTGATGCAGGTTCTGAAACGAAATATTGAAAAGGAAGACTCCAAGGAACCGGCACAATCGGAGAAAGAAGCAGGTGATTCTCTTGATGACCTGAATAAAACCGAGTTATACAACAATGCAAAACAGCTTCAGATATCAGGCCGCAGTACCATGACCCGCCAGGAACTTATCAATGCTATCCGGAATGCATGATTTTCATCCCGCCCCCCAAATATGATTGCAATACATAGGTGCTCCGGGAAATTAATTTGGTGAAATTTTTTTTTGATTGCATGTTACAAACTTTTGTATCCTCCTCATACTGGGCTAAACCATAAGTTTCCGGATCTCACATAAACCAGGGGATGAATATTCAATACAAGAGAGTAATTCCGGTTACAGTGGCAACCTTCCTGTTTTACAGCTTTTTCTTATGGGCATTAGGTATAAGACCCTATATCAGAGGATCCATTTCTTTATTATATCCTCGTATCAGCACCAGCATACGTTAAAAACTAAATTTTCAAACAACAGGAGGGTAGCAATGAGCTTCAACCCATTTAAAGAAAAAGGCATGCCCATAGAAAAGCAGATCAGGAGGGGCCGGCTTGCTTTAGATCCTGCCTCGCGGCAAACACCCTTGATCAGGGAGATTTAACAATGAGCACGGAAAAAGAAGGTCTGCCAAAGCAGAAACAAAATAAACAACCCGGAGAGCGGGACGAAATGGATCCTGTACCACAAGACGAAAACCCGGAATATCGTCCCAGTGATAAGCTTAAAGGAAAAGTGGCACTGATCACCGGCGGGGACAGCGGAATCGGAAGGGCAACCGCCATTCTTTTCGCCAAGGAAGGTTGCGATGTTTCAATTGTATATCTTGATGAACACAAGGATGCCCAAGGCGCATGTAAAAGGATAGAAGAAATCGGACGAAAATGCATTACAATAGCCGGAGACGTGGGCGATCCGGCATTTTGCCGCCACGCTGTTGAAAAAACTCTCAAGGAAATGGGCAAGCTGGATATTCTGATCAACAATGCCGCTGAGCAGCATTTGTGCACGAGCCTGCTAGAGATCAGTGATGAGCAGATGGAAAGAACTTTCCGCACCAACATATTTTCGATGTTTTATCTGACAAAAGCGGCTCTTCCGCATCTCAAGGCCGGATCGTCCATTGTAAACAGCACTTCTATTGTAGCATATTTAGGACACCCGCAGTTAATTGATTACGCAAGCACCAAGGGTGCGATCACGGCATTTACCCGCTCCCTGTCATTGAACCTGTTGGATAAAGGAATTCGCGTCAACGCGGTAGCCCCGGGACCTATCTGGACTCCCTTAATCCCGGCAAGCTTCAACGAAGAAAAAACATCCAAACACGGATTGAACACACCAATGAAGCGAGTGGGACAACCTTACGAAGTTGCCGCTTGTTTTTTACTACTGGCTTCGGGTGATTCCTCCTATATCAGCGGACAAACCCTTCATCCGAATGGCGGTGTGGTGGTAAATGGATAAATGTCCTGCCGACAAAGGCTGGGTTCAGGCTGCGATGTGTTCTGATCATTTTCATCCTTTCAGTGCGCAGTGTCATCCATTCCAAGGCCGGACAGAGCCACTGCCTGCGGAAAAACCCCGGCGGATGATGCATCGGGAAAAAATGATGAGGTCGGTTATTTATGCCACCGGGAATAGGACTTGTCCAGGGCATCCTGAAGGAATAGCAGAGCATGTTTGATTTCGCCCTCATGGCTCTCCCATTCATCGTCTTTGGACCGTCTCATCTTTTCGTAGTTGTCCCAAACATCCGCCCGCTTCTGACGCAGTTCATCAAGCATTGCATTCAATTCGGTCCGTTCGGATTCGGCCAGATCACCGGATCTGGCCTCCAGCTCTTCAATTCTCGCAAGGCATGCCTTCAGTTCCTCGCCGTATTTGCCTTCACATTCATTCCTTGATGCCATCAGATTTATTCCTTTCGTTAAAGATTTCAATATTTAAATGATAAGGATTAGGTGAGTCCGATTCAATATCCGCCCCACCGGTCCGGTCCCTGGCCTTGTAATCGGTTACACGGATGTCATATAGCAGGTTACCCTATAAAGAAACATACTTATTGTTTTGCAACATCGGGGTAAAATACAGTCCGGCGCAGTTTTATATACCAGTTTTCCCTTATTTTCATTCATGCTGCTATTAACTATAATATGTTTGAAAATGGTTTCCAGTTTACACCATTTTGGAGGAAAACAGAATACGATTCATACAAAAAGCATATGGCGCAATAAAACGATCTTACTAAAACCCGTAATCAGCAAAAAGGGGAAAGAGAAGACGCATGCCGAAAAAAGAGATTGATCTGGAGTATAAAATCGAACACCTTTCCATCCTGAACCAGGATGGGGACCTGGATTCGGATCTGGAACCGGACATTTCCGATGACCTTTTGGTCAGGATGCACCGGATGATGTTGCTTACCCGTCGTTTTGACGAACGCATGCTTAACCTGCAGCGTCAGGGAAAAATGGGGACTTTCGCACCCATCAAAGGGCAGGAAGCATCCCAGATCGGAGCGGTTGCAGCTCTGGAAGACGATGACTGGCTTGTTCCCTCCTTTCGTGAGATGGCAGCCGAGGTATGGCGTGGAAAGCGTATGGAAGACATTCTGCTGGTCTATGCCGGATTTAACGAAGGGGGACATGTTCCCGAAAAGAGCCATACCTTGCCGCCTTGTATTCCAGTGGCCACGCAATTGCTCCAT
>JAABTQ010000043.1 GCA_011389745.1 Desulfobacteraceae bacterium
CCGATCTGAAGTGGATGCTCTGTTTAATTCAACAAAGTAAACCCGGGCTCCATATAATCCATTTTCATTTAAGATGCAGTTTTTTCAACCTATAGCGTAGTGTGCGTTCGCCAATGCCCAAAATCTGTGCGGCTTGGCTTTGATTGCCGCCGGTTTCGGCCAATGCTTTCGAGATCATCTCGCGTTCAAGTGACTCCAGTGCCTCATGCAAAGTCCCGTTTCTGTCAGATGATTTTTGTGCTAAGGGACTTGTAAACGGCAAGTCCGCCATGGAGATCACCGATCCGCGGCAAATGACCACTGCGCGTTCGATGATGTTCTCCAGTTCCCGCACATTCCCAGGATAATTGTATTTAACCAACCGGTCCATGGCTTCCTGGGTAACCCCATCAATTGTTTTATTATTAACAGCGGCCAAACGGGTGACAAAAGCGTTCACCAGCAGAGGAATATCCTTGCGCCGTTCGCGCAACGGCGGAATTTGCATGGGTATGACATTGATGCGAAAAAACAGATCTTCACGAAATTTGCCTTCCTTTTGCATACTTTCCAGATCCCGGTGGGTGGCACAAATCACCCGGACATCCGATTTCAATACCCGGTTGTCCCCCACCCGTTGATATTCTCCCTCCTGAAGAAAACGCAGCAGCTTGACCTGGATCGATGGTGCCAGTTCCCCGATTTCGTCAAGAAACAGAGTACCGCCATCGGCCAATTCTACGCGACCTTGTCGTCTTTGGACGGCACCGGTAAAGGCCCCTTTTTCATGGCCGAAAAGCTCACTTTCCAGCAGAGGTTCAGGCAAGGCGGCACAGTTAATGACAATCATTGGATTTTTGGCACGGAGACTCAAATTGTGCACCAACCTGGCCAGAAGCTCCTTGCCTGTGCCGCTTTCTCCCCGGATCAGCACCGTTGCGTTGCTGGGGGCGACCCGCCCGGCCAGATTAACCAGCTCGGACATCTGCTCACTGGCAAACACGATGTCCTTCTGGGCAATGCGTGGTGATTGAATTAACCGCCGCAATGCCTCATTTTCACGAAGCAGCATCCGTCGTTCTGCAATCCGGTTTATCAGGATCAAAAGTTGATCCAGATCAATGGGTTTGGCAAGGTAGTCGCTTGCCCCGCTTTTCATGGCATTGACTGCAGCTTCGACTGTTCCGTAGGCAGTCACCAAAATCACATCCAGTTCAGGATTGATCTGTTTAACCTCTGCCAATACACTTAGACCATCCATGCCCGGCATTTTCTGATCCAGAAGCACCAGGTCGAAATAGCGCGTTTTAATAAATGCCAATGCTTCTTCCCCACCTCCCGCAACCCTGACCTGGTAACCTTCGTCTGACAAAAAACCACAAAGCATTTCCCTTTGGCGATCCTCGTCTTCGACTATAAGAATGGATAAATCCTTCATGACTGATGACCTGTTTTTTTCTGCTGTGGATGTGTAAATGGGAGCACCACCATGAATGCGGCACCTGCACCTGGTTTACCGGAGACTTGTATTTCACCTCCATGAGCACGGATAATTTCATGAGCGATCGCCAATCCTAGTCCAAGGCTTTTGTCTTTGGTGGTATAGCCGGGTTCGAATATTGTTTCCAAGACTTCAGGAAAAACACCTGCTCCGGTATCCTGAACCCTGATACCGATCTTTTTTTCAGGCAGTAACATCGTTGAAACCGTTATTTTCCCTTTTGTGCGGATTGATTCAATAGCGTTTTTAAATATATTAAGCATGACCTGTTTCATTTTGTCCGGATCCATCTCGATTTCAATATCCGCAGGATTACAGTTGCTTTCGATAGTAATATTTTTTGAATTTGCCTCCTGGGACATCAACCTGATGATGTCTTCCAAAAAATCTGCCAGAAGAACCGGACGTGGCATTGGCCTGTTTTTGGCAAAGGATAGAAAGTCTTCCACAATAAGATTGAGTCTTCGGACCTCATCCCGGATCACATCGATAAAATGACTGTCCTGTTGACCGGCTGAAGGTTCGGAAAAACGGTTTCTGTTACGCTGCATCCTTTGAGCGGCTATGCCGATGGCATTAAGCGGGTTGCGAATTTCATGTGCAACCCCGGCCCCCATTCTTCCTAATGCGGCAAAGTGTTCAGCGCGATGGAGTTCTTGCAGTACTTTTCGAATATAGGAAAGATGCCGTTGCTGGCTGATATAAAGAAGGACCATAGCCATTACCCCGAGACAAATCAACAACCCCATGGATAGAAAAATCGTTTTACTGTGTTCTGAGGTGATCTGATCCATTCCATCCATCTCAATTCCTGCCAGGGCGAATCCTGAAAAAGAGCCGTTCAATTGAATCGGTGCTGTCACCTCAAAAATTCGCTCGGGACGGGATAAAATTTTCCATTCAGGAGCAACAGCTTCAAACCGTTTCATGATGGACTGCAAATTGTCCGGAATCTGACCGGCACCAGCTACCTGATTGCCTGTGGAATCCATCACCGTCAAATAACGTATCCCCTGACGCCAACCCACTTCATTGATTGCCGCCTGAAGAGAAATTATTGACTGCCAGTAACCGAGTGTTTCATTATCAAGCAAGAGTCCGATCGATCTGTCATAGTTTTGACTTCTTAATCCTACCAAACCGGTGACTTTTTGATTTTGGAATAAGCCGTCAAAATCAATAATCAACTCCCTTTTTCCTGTTGATAAAGGTTCGAGGGCCGATAAGACCGTCCTGGGAATTTGTAAACCCGAGGTCTTGATTATACCATGGCGGTTGAGCAATACTATACCGGCAAGGTGCCTGGTTTCGGCAATTTTTTGCAGATCTTCCTTGGATGATTGTTCAATGCCCGGCTGAACATCGATTTCACGGCCAATATCTATTAATGAGGCAGACAGCAGTTCGTGGATTTCATAGAAACTTTCCAGTGCGCCGATACCGAGTGCAGGGGCAGAGGATAATGTCGTGACGGCTTCAAGATATCTGATTTTTTCAGATGCTGCTCCTTCGACATTTTCAATAATATTTTGTCCTTTGGTAAATAAAAATGCTTGAAGTGTCCGGGTTACACCCTGGCTTCCGGCCATGGCCAAAAGAAAAAAAAGCACCACGAAAACCAGACAGACCAAACCGGCCGCCAGAGGTTGCCGCCATGTCTGACTGTGCATTTTAATTTCGCTAAGCTTTTCCATGATTTTTATCCTGTATTCGTGTTGCTAAAAGTTGAAATCGCTCAAATTAGGTTGTACCATAAGTCCCAATTGACGGTAACGAAAATAGTTTTTTCTTTTTGAAAATAATACAAATATGGTCACAACTTCACACAGGATATTGCCCATGCTAGTGTTTTGTCCTGTTCGACATTTTTGTCGAATCAAAGAACATTTAAAACCAATGCAATATTGACGCAGCTGAATCAATTTACCAATGTCTATGTTGCCATGGATTTGTCCAAGCCGGAACTTCAAGTTGCATTGGATCGGGTAAGGGCCGCAGAAATGGGAGTCTCGGTTTCCGAGGCGGCGGACTCATTACGAACACTCGTGGCCGGAAGCGTACCCACTAGCTTGCGCGAAAAAGATAATGACTATGATATACGGGTGATGGTGTCCGAATCAAACATACGCCATCGCAGTGATTTGGAGAATCTGCTCATTGCCGGGCAAGAAGGGAATTTTGTCCGCCTTGGAGATCTGGCAACGGTTCGTCCGGCCACCGGTCCAGTGGAAATTGTTCGTGAAGACCAGGTCAAAATGATAATCGTTCGTGGTGATGCCGCCGGTGTCAGTGTGGGTGAGGCTTTGGCCGAACTCCAGGCCTCCATGGCACAGGTAGGCATTCCTCCCGGTTACCAGATCACTTATGGTGGTCAGGCCCAGATGATGGCCGATATGACCCGGGATGTGGTGCTGATCCTGATATTTGCGCTGTTTTTTTCTTTCATCGTTTTGGCCGTGCAATTCAACAGTCTCAAGCTTCCGGCTCTTATTTTAGGCATTATGCCGTTTTGTCTGACCGGTTCGGTAGGGCTTCTGCTGGCTACCGGCCAACCATTGGGTGCCACGGTCATCATCGGCATCCTCGTGGTCCTGGCGGCTGCAGTTAATGCCGGTGTGCTGTTGTTTACCTATGCGCGCGGTTTGCAGAATACAGGGAACCTGCCGGTGCGGGAAGCAATCCTCACGGCGGCTGAGATGCGTCTGCGACCCATCGTTATGGTTTCAACCTCTACTTTGTTTGGGCTTATCCCCCTGGCCTTGGCACTTGAAGCCGGAGGTGACATGCTGCAACCCATGGCCATTGCCGCCATCGGTGGGTTGCTGATGGAAATCGTAGTGGCTCTTTTTCTGATGCCGTGCCTCTATTTCGTATTTACGAATAAAAATGCCGAGGTGAAAACAACATTTTGATCAAAGGAGAAAAATATGGTGTTAAACCTGACCGAAAATGAGTTCATGCAGATGAAAGCAGCGGTGCTAGACCGAGACGGCAAAGAAGCCCTCCGGCTGTTGAAGGAATTCATCAAACGAATTGAAGAGCAGAAAAATGCCGGAATGAAATCGCATCTGGGCGGGTAAACAGGGGAAACCCGAAGAAATATAGACTGCTGTTTTCCAGCTTCATTTTTAGTGGTCACTTATTTTGTTTCAGCTTATTATTAGGTAATCCTATGTTGACCCGGCTATCGCTCGAAAAATATCAAGCTTATATCTACCTGGCTGCAATCAGCTGCGGCCTGATTGTCGGTACAGTTTTCTCAGACAACATCGGTTTTTTGGAGACCTTGCTCTGGCCGATCCTGGGAACTTTGCTATATGCTACCTTTACCCAGGTACCGCTTGCAAATTTACGTGAGGCATTTACGGATTCCCGCTTTTTATTGGCTGCAGTGGTCGGCAATTTTGTGGTATTGCCGGTTGTGGTCAGGGGCCTGGTGGCGATACTCCCGGATGAAGATCAGGTGCGTCTGGGTGTCATGTTGGTGTTGCTGGTGCCTTGCACGGATTGGTTCATCACTTTCACCCATCTTGGCGGGGGGGATACAAAACGCGCCATAGCCTTTTCTCCTGTGAGCCTGTTGCTTCAGATCCTTTTGTTGCCTCTGTATCTGTGGGTATTTCTCGGTGAAGGTTTCACCGTTGCATTGGCCCGTGGAGAAATGTTGAATGCCTTCATTGGGCTGATTCTGTTGCCCTTGTTAATCGCATTTTTGACACAAAAATGGATTCAAAAAGGCAAATACCGGGGCAATCTGCTGAATCGGCTTGCGTGGTTACCGGTGCCTTTGCTGGCAGTTGTTGTTTTTTCCATCGCCGCAACCCAGGTGCATATTGTCATGGGCTCGATTTGGCTGCTGAGTCATTTGTTGTTGGTGTACCTGGCTTTTCTCATCATTGCAGCATTCATAGCCCGAGTCCTTGCGAATTTTTTCAACCTTCCGGTCTCCCAGGGCCGTGTACTGGCATTCAGTTTAGGCACCCGTAACTCGTTTGTTGTGCTGCCGATCGCGCTTGCACTTCCACCGTCATTTGACCTGGCTGTGGTTGCAGTTGTTTTTCAATCTTTGGTCGAGTTGTTCGGTATGGTTGCTTATCTGTGGTGGGTGCCCAAACGGCTTTTCCCGGAGCTGTAATTTTTCAGGAGTTTTTGCTGGCCAAGACCTTAAGTATTTGATTTTTGAACCTAAAATTTATATAAAGTTATCATTGACAAAACAAAATCAGTTCCATATATTTCCATATAGCGATATAATATTAAAAAAGGAGTTTAAACCATGGAAATCAAAGTACTCGGCCCTGGCTGCCCCAAATGCCGACAGACGGAAAAAGTGATCAAAGAGGCGGTTGCTGAATCAGGTGTATCGGCCGACATTGAAAAGATTACAGACACCATGAAAATCGCAGGTTACGGCGTTTTTGGAACCCCGGCCGTGGTTATTGACGGCCAGGTAAAATCAGTGGGCAAGATTCCCAAAAAGGAGGAAGTATTGGCCTGGATCAAGTAACAGAGGACCCAAAATGTTTCAGGAAAGACTCAAAAAAACTTTGTGGCAGTTTCCTTTGTTGATCGCCATGGCAATTTTGATTGCTTTACTGGTCAACCATATGAGGAAGGACGGTATTGCGATTGTTGGAGACTGGTCGGAGGAAGCACGCTTTTCCGATTCCGCAGGCCAAAGTATGGTGATCGGTCTGGAGGAGGCCAGGCGGTTATTTGAAAAGGATGCAGCCATTTTTCTGGACGCACGGCCCCAGTACCAGTATGCCGAAGGGCATATCCGGGGAGCTTTATGCATCCCCTGGCAGGAAGTGGATCACTATTTCATGGAAATTGCCGACCAGCTGGAACCTTCCAGGACAATTATCACCTATTGCGATGGGGAAACCTGTGATCTGAGCCATGAGCTGGCCGTTTTTCTAAAAGAAATGGGCTTTGATGATGTGCGCGTGCTGGTCAACGGCTGGACCGTATGGCTCCAGGCCGGTCTTCCGATACAGACGGAGGAACAGACACCATGAACACGGAAAAACCCCTGGAAAAACCAGCTCAACTGGAAGGTGGGTGCGCATGTCATGAGAATTTGGAAAAAATTAAGATGAATGATTGCGGCGGTCATCACCATGGCCCTACTTTCCAGGATACCAGTGGTTCCAGGTTGCTGGCCACCTTGGGTCTGAACCTGGTCATCCCGGTTGCCCAGATCATCGGCGGTATCATGGCCAACAGTGTGGCCTTGATCTCGGATGCCGTCCACAATTTCAGTGATTTCACGGCCGTGCTGATTTCCTACATTGCCTTTCGGATTGGTCGGAAGGGCGCCACCGTATTCAATACGTTCGGGTACCGGCGGGCGGAAATTATGGCCGCCCTGATCAATGTGCTTCTGTTGACCGGAGCCTCCGGGTTTATTCTTTACCATGCGATTGAACGTTTTTTGCATCCCCAGGCCGTCGATGGCTTTATCGTAGTTATTCTGGCCGGGGTCGGCGTTATCGGCAACGGGCTGTCCGCCTGGCTGCTCCACCGTGACGCAGCTAACAGCCTGAATATACGGGGAGCCTTTCTGCATATGGTGGGTGATTTGTTAACATCCGTGGTGGTTCTCATCAACGGCTTTTTGCTGATGTTTTATCCCTGGTACTGGCTTGATCCACTTTTATCGGTTCTGATCGTTGTTTTTATCCTGAAAAACGGATGGGGTCTGTTCAAGGAGTCTACTGCCGTGTTGATGAATGCCACGCCCGATCACATCGATCTTGAAAGGGTTCAAAACTTTCTGACTGATTTACCAGGTGTCCTCGGTGCGCATTACTTGCACGCTTGGAAGGTTTCTTCCGCCAGCACCGCTTTTTCCTGCCATGTCGTAGTGCCTGACCAGCCGGTCAGCAGAACTTGTAAGCTTGCCGAGCGCATCAAGCATGAATTGCTGCACCGTTTTCGAATCGATCATCCGGTCCTGGAATTTGAAACCAGAGACTGCGGCCGGAATGCCCTATTGTGTGCACTGGCATGCAATGGAGACAATGGACAAACTTTCGGAAAAAGCAACAGCGCAAAACCCGATAATGGAAACCATGACAGGGAAAATGTTTCCCGGTTTCAGACAATACTGTTCCATTCGATGCGGATCTTGCTGGGAGTGGTATTTCTTTATGCCGGCTACGATAAAATTTTACATCCCCAGGCTTTTGCCCAGGCGGTCTACAATTATCAAATCCTGCCTGATGCTGCCGTCAACCTGGCAGCACTGGTACTACCCTGGCTGGAACTGTTGCTGGGGGTGTGTTTGGTGGCCCGTTTCTGGCTGCCGGGGGCGACGGTCCTGAGCAGCGGACTTCTGATGGTCTTTCTTGCGGCTCTCTTATTCAATCAAATTCGGGGGCTGGATATCTATTGCGGGTGCTTTTCCACAGAAACAACAGAGGGACCGGCCGGTTTATGGATTGTGGCCCGGGACATGATTTTTCTGGCCATATCGGTTTATGTAATGCTTAGGGTCCTTCTTACCCGGCCGGCGAAAATAAAAGGTTTATTTCGAAAAGCAAACACTTGAGTTTGTTAAAATATATTACGAAACCTGGAACTTTGGGAGGATAGCCATGAATCTAAAACCCGTTCAACTTCAATTGGAAACCGAAGAGGTACGCTGTATACTCCAGGTTGCGCTGGATGAAGATGCTCAGCAAGCCCTGGATTTTGTCAAAACTGTTCTTGCCAAAAAGGTCGAAAAAGCGCTCCAGCGACATTGAGTGCCGGTATTCGAGGCCTGTTACGGCCCCGGCCGGAGTGAGCGTTTTGGAATATAAAATGTGCCGGTCTCTGAGTTTTTTTGTGATCGGTTTTTAACATATTCGGTTGATTACTTCGCAAAATAGTTGACGAAATAAAGATTTTGACCTATCTTTAATTCGTTATTTGGCTAGATACAAAAATATAGAAAAACAGAATATACAATTCGCTCAATATCTCAAAATCTTTTTGATTTCCGCTCGCGGCATAGGTGAGAATAGACCCGGTTGTATTGAAGGAGAAAATGCTAACGATGAAATCTTTTTTTAAAAAAGTGTCACGGTATTTGTTTTTCACAGGTAAAGGCGGGGTGGGTAAAACATCCATGGCCTGCGCCACCGCTCTGGGTCTTGCGGAGCAAGGCAAACGGGTCTTACTCATCAGCACGGACCCAGCCTCAAACCTTGATGAAGTCCTGGAGACACCTTTGTCTTCCTGCCCCACACCCGTTAAGAACGTTCCCAATCTGCTTGCCCTGAACATTGATCCCATCGATGCGGCCCGTGAATACCGGGAGGGTGTGGTGGGACCATATCGGGGGGTACTGCCCGAGGCGGCTGTCACCCAGATGGAAGAGCAGCTCTCCGGGGCATGCACCGTGGAAATCGCCGGATTCAACGAATTTTCCAAGCTGCTTGGCAATGACACTGCCATGCAGGATTATGATCATATCATATTGGATACCGCTCCCACCGGACATACGCTGCGTCTGCTGAACCTGCCTTCGGCCTGGAACGATTTTATCGCATCCAACCAGACCGGAAGTTCGTGTCTCGGCCCAATTGCCGGGCTGAAGGAACAGAAAATTCTTTTCGAGCAGGTGGTTGCCGCCCTGAAAGATCCGGCCAGAACATTGCTTATTCTGGTTTCACGGGCCGAAGCCATGTCGTTTCAGGAAGCACATCGTGCCGGCAATGAATTGAATGAGTTGGGCCTTAACAATCAACACCTGATTATCAATGGGGTGTTTACCCCTGTTTCTGAAGATCCGATTGCGGAAGCTTTTGCGGAAAAGTCAGCCAGAGCCATAGCTGCCATGCCTGAAGCGCTGAGATGTATTCCGTCAACCCGGGTGCCGTTTTTTCCTTCCGGAGTGATGGGTGTGGCGGCCCTTCAAAGCGTTTATCGGGACCCACCCGATGGCTTGGCTCCGGAAAGGGTTGTTTGTCCGGAGTCCGGGTCGGATGTCCTCTCGGGTAAAATCTCCGGCTGGCCCGGGTTTCTGGGGGAACTGGAGGAAGAAGGCAATGGGGTCATTATGACCATGGGTAAAGGGGGTGTCGGTAAAACGACCATGGCTGCTGCGATTGCCGCCGAACTGGCTCATCGGGGGCATAAAGTAGTGTTGTCAACCACCGATCCAGCCGCCCATGTGGCTCAAACCATTGAAAAGGATCTGCCGAATCTTACTGTTGAGCGGATTGATCCCAAAGCAGAAACCGAACGCTATGTGGCTGGTGTGCTGGAAAAAAATCGGAGCAAACTTTCTGAAGATGACATGGCGTTGCTGGAAGAGGAGATGCGTTCGCCTTGTATTGAAGAGATTGCGGTATTCCAGGCCTTTGCCCAAACCGTTGCCAAAGGTGAGACGGGATTTGTGGTTCTGGACACTGCCCCCACAGGGCATACCCTGTTGTTGCTGGATGCGACACAGTCGTATCATCGGGAGGTAGCCAAATCGGTCGATGAGCTTCCTGAAGCTGTCAAAACGCTTTTGCCGCGGGTACGGGACCCGAAATTTACCAAGGTGCTCATTGTGGCCTTGCCCGAAGCCACACCGACCCATGAGGCTTCAGCCTTGCAGGAGGATTTGCGGCGGGCCGGCATCGAGCCTTACGGATGGATCGTCAACCGGTGTTTTTCTTTTTCCGGAACCCGGGACCCGGCTCTTTGCGCCAAGGGCATGGATGAGCTTACTTATTTGAATGAAATCCTTGATCACCATGCTCAAAGAACCGTCATTTCCCCATGGGTTCCCCAGGAATTGAACGGGGCGGAAAATTTACGGCATTTATTTGGTTTTCCCGGAAGATGATTTCCTCCGAGACCATAAACAAATATTGGTCCAACTAATCCAATCCAAAGCTTTCCGATATCCTGCAAGTTCCTCTTCAGAACGGTCACGGGGCTTTGCTTTTCCCAAAACTGCCGGACGGAGACGGTTGGGAGGTATTGTAATGCCTTCAATCCTATTCGAATCCGGGACCTGGCTCTTTGCGCCAAGGGCATGGACGACCTTACTTATCTGAATGAAATCCTTGATCGCCATGCTCAAAGAACGGTCATTTCCCCATGGGTTCCCCAGGAATTGAACGGGGCGGAAAATTTACGCTATTTGTACACCACAGCAGAGAAGAGAGAAGCAAGTTCCTATCTATTCAAGGCGGGAATCGATCAATCTTTTTTCCAGCAAATAATCCAGAATGGGGTCGCGTCCCTGCAGGACCACCCGTCTGGTTGGTGTTTCCTCTACCAGCATCAACGGTATTTTAAGATAACCGCTGTTGCGCATAAAAGCTAAACCTTTGCGCGAAGCCTCGGACGTTTCAGGAAGGATATCCATATCCGGCGAATTTTGGTTCTTCAATACCATAATCGCACTAAAAGGATTGATTTTCATAAGTGGATGGTTCAGAAGTGCGGACAGCTTGCGTTGGTCGTCCGGTTCCGTATCCAGAGGAATCAGATGCCATTCTCCCGCCTTGGGCGGATGAGCGGCCAGGCTGGCTATCACCCCGGAACATTCGGGGCAGTGTAGGCTGAAAAAATAGAAAATTTGCACGCCATGCGGCTGAGCAGGCCGAAACGTGGTCAGCACAGTCTGCTGGAGGTCAGGGGTTTTTTCCGGAAAGACAAACAACGCCTGAGATGCGAAACCCGCACTCCAAACGGCCACGCCCAGGACCACGGTTGCCAGGGAACGCCGGCTCCAGCCCAAGGCAAAAAGCGTCAGAAACAGCGTAACGCCCACGCTGTAGCACAGAATACAGGCCGCCTGAATGCCGAACCTCTGAAACCCGAGAATTCCGCCGTCAAAAGCCAGACCGGCGGCCAGGATGATTGTGACAAGCATCCGGAGCCGGGTTTTTTTCAGGTACTTCTCCAGAAACAGCAATGCCGTCAAAAGCCAGAAAAAAATCACCCCCAGGCCAATGAAGATGATTTCACCATACTTGACGAATGAAGCAACCAATGCACACCCCGTCGTAGGGCAGAGCCCACCGTGACCGGCTTTTTGCAATCCGAATTCAACGCTCAACAACAGCGCCGCTATCAAGGCCGGAACAGCGGGCGCATACAAACGGCGTAGAGAATCAGCAGGTTCCACCCCGGCGGGTGGGGCTAAAATTCGATCGTCTGTCATCGCGCGATTCCTCATTTCATAGAAAATCCATCATGATGTATTCAGTCTGTTTTACTTTATCTCGCAGCAGTCTTCTTCCGGCGGGGGCGGCTTGTGGAAGTCTTTGCACTGGCCTTCCATGTCGCCATCGACCACATTACCCCCGCCTTCGGGACTGAAGACATTTTTCTCGCACACCAGGTTGCCCTTGATGGTGTTATTGATGAGGGTCGAGCGTCCGGTGTTTTGAAGCACACTCAGGGCGCCGCCAACAGAGGTCTTTGCGACCTTCAGGGAACGTCCGGTTTTATCGATAAGAAGGTTCCCGCCGATCTCTGCTCCGTCTATTTCTGCTCCCCCTGAACGTGAGACCCGGACACTGCCGCCCACGAATGACCCTGAAAAGACACTCACCTGGGTGGCATCTTCAGCCTCGATATCGCCGTTGACGCGGACATTGAAGGCGTTCAGGGTAGCATATGTTGACACCCTGATCGTGCCGCCGGACTGAACATTGAAAGCGTAGAGCGTGGCTTTCGGCGCCACCATGATGTCGCCCTTTATTTGTGTATCCTTCAGGGTGCAGATGGCGTTTTCCGGTACGCGCAGGCTTTCCAATGCCTCCCCCTCCACTGTGCCGGTGCAATCACTTGCATTCGCCATGAAGGGTAAAAGGATCGACAACAACATTCCCAAAGCAATAGCCGCCCCCAGAAATACCCTCTTCCGAACTGAATCAGAAACACTCTTCATGTATCATCCCTCCGTTGAAAAACAGGCCGGACCTTTTTTCGGCCGGCCCGAATATCAGTTTATTCCACATGCCTTATTTTTTTGTAATGGGGTAGCCCTTTTCTTCCCATGCAACAATGCCGCCCGGGTATTTATAAACGTTCTCAAAGCCGTTATCGACAAGAATTTTAGCCCCAAGCGTACTCCTCCTGCATGCAACAAAGCCGCAGTAGACAACAATCGTCTTTTCCTTGTCAGTCCCGGCCACCTTGACCAGATTATCCCTGTGAGCCGCGGTGAGTTCGGCCTCGGTCATGGGCAGACCTGCGTTGAGTGCACCCGGCAATATGCCATACTGCTCGTCCTCTACAATGGGCAGTGTACTGATGATGGTAAACTGGTTTCCCTCGTCATACCATTTTTTCAATTCATCGGTTCTGATGAGATGGTATTTGAAATCGCTTGCAATCATATCCTCTACAAGCTTCACCGTCGCGTTTTCAATCGGCATCTCCAGCCCCTTCGGCGAGGTTCCGTGCCCTGCACAGCCGGCAGCGACAAACGACGCAATTGCAATACACGCAAATACGATAATTTTTTTCATTTCAGTCTCCTTGTTTTTTTTTGTGGTTTTTTAGTAGACTCCATTGTCCAATTTTTATTGCTTAATTAGATTATGCAGCGCCGTTTGGACAAATTGAAACCAAACTGCGCTTTTTTCTTCATTCTGTCTTTTTTTTTCAAATTAACTTGAAACTGCAATTTATACATTTACGTTTTCTATCTGTAAAATCGATAATTTGAATTATTCTTTATCTTTCAATAGAATTTTTCAATATGAAGCATATGCATCCATGCAAATTAAGAATTGGACAAAGGCTTTTCCCACAGGCTATTTTACCCGGTAAACTAAAGGATATTCCCTGGAAATCACCAGGTCGATATTGACGGGTGAGGCCCCGGATGGTTTGTAACCATGATACAGAACCATTATTAATTGAAGAAACCATGAAATTTGATTCCAGGCTGGTGAAAAAACTGGTGGCTGTTTTCCGACCATGAATACAAGCACAAAAAAAAAGCATAATGAATTTACCTGGGTAAAAAATAAATGAAATTGACATGTGAAATCAAATGGTTTAAATTTGTTATAAATATTTCGTTATGTGGCGAAAAATAAAGTATGAAATGAGGGCTCAGTGTAACTTTTTCACCAAGCCTGAGTCCAGGGTAAGGAGATCTGTAAAATGGATGATAAAATCAAGGAGCTGATCGCAGTCGGTGCGTCAGTGGCTGCCCATTGCCGGCCGTGTCTTCAGTTTCATGTTGACAAAGCAATGGAGTTGGGTATCGGCAAGGATGAGATTGCGGAGGCTGTTGCCGTCGGCAAGATGGTTCAAAAGGGCGGGATGGTTGCCATGCGAAAGTTTGCCGATGAACTGTTGGATCAAATGCCGGGATACGGACAAACAGAGGGGCAGACATCGTCTCATCAAGATATGGTGTTAAAAATTTATGAACCTGCCATGTGCTGCTCCACCGGTGTTTGTGGACCGAATGTAGATTCACGGCTGGTGGCCTTTTCCGGAGCCTTGAAACAGATTGCTTCCATGGGAGTTACCGTGGAAAGATTCAATCTGGCTCAGCAACCCCAGGCGTTTGTGGAAAATGCACAGGTCAAAGCACATTTGGGAGAGTTGGGGCATGAGAAACTGCCTTTTATTTATCTCAATGATGATCTTGAATTTTCCGGGCGCTATCCTGAGGCGTCAGAGCTGTTTTCCGTTCTGGGTTTGAATCCCGTCCTGATATCTGATGTAGATAACCAGCCCCGGGATGAAAAATCGAGCACAATTCCGGCTTCCATGCCCGGAGCGGATGCAAATTCCGGCGGTTGTTGTCCGGGAGGGGAGTGCTGCTGATTTGCCAAAGTCATGCTTTTCTCTGGTGAAAAATGAACAGGGTTTTCGACATTTTTGTCGAACTATGGAGGCGTTAGGTTCCACATAATACCCATTTGAAATTATAGGGTATTCAGAGACAGTTCCTTCCCCGGTTCGACATTATTTGCCGATGGAGGGAAAACAATTATCCCATTGGCAACGATGACTTATAATATTTTAACCTGTTGATATCTTAACCAAAAATGCATTTTATCACGCCTTTCTCACCTTTTGGCATGGAACCTGCTCTACTAATAGTTCAGATTCAATGAGAAAGGAGGTGAGTTCGTATGAATAAGATTAAGGTGTTTGTTCTGGTTATGGTTTGTTCTTTGATTGCCACAACTGCGGCTTTTGCAGGTCCTGGTGAATGGGGCCATCATATGGGACCGGGTCATGGAACAGGGGGGATGGCCAATCTGAATCTAACCCCTGAGCAGTCCCAAGAATTGCAGGCTTTGCATGAAAATTATCTTAAGGCGGTTTCCCCGCTTCAAAATCAGATGTTTGCCTTACGTTCGGAATTGCGTTTGATGTGGAATACTGCCGATCCGGACAAGGAGGAGATAATGGCCAAGCAAAAAGAAATCGCCGATTTTGAATGGCAGATTCAGGAACAGGCTACTCAGTATCGGCTAGATTTCCGCAATATACTCACACCTGAGCAGCAGGCTCAGCTGGCTGGTTCCGGACCTGGGATGGGAGGCGGCTATGGAAATGGAGGAAAGGTTCGAGGCCGCTGGTAAAACCGATAAACTCAGATAGAAAAAAAACAAGTCCCGGTAAAAACCCGGGACTTGTTTTTTTCTAGTTGGATAAGCCCATGCTAACTATGAGTGCCAATGCAGAAAGGAATTTGCAATTGTATGAGTAGTAAACTTAAGACAAAAATGGAAAACGCCTCTGATGAAAACCGGATTGTTGTCACCAGAAATACCGCCATTTTGTTTGGTGCGGCTATGCTCATTATCGGCTTTATTGGGGGTACGGTTTTTGGAATTATCAAAACAAGCCCCCTGGGCGGTGCGAAACAAACGACTTCAACAGGAATTCCACCACAGATGATCCAATCGCTTGAAACAGAAGTATCTCAAAATCCGAAAAATGTGAACGCCTGGATTGACCTGGGTAATGCCTATTTTGACGGTGAACAATATCAAAAGGCAATTCATGCCTATGAAAGTTCATTGGCCCTTGAACCGAACAATGCCAATGTGCTGAATGACCTGGGAGTCATGTACCGCAGGAGCAAACAGCCCCACAAAGCAGTGGAGGTATTCAGCAGGGCAATGACTGCTGACCCGAAACATGAGACTTCGAGGCTGAACAAGGGAATTGTTCTGTTGTATGATCTCAAGGATGAACAGGGCGCCGTTGAAGCGTGGGAGGATCTTCTGGCGATTAACCCGCTGGCCGTGTTCAGCAATGATCGATCGGTCGATGAGCTGGTGAGACATTACAAGGAAGGTCATGAAGACAATGGAGAAAAAACGGCCAATGACCAAAGGAAATGATACTGATTCCTTTCTCTCATCTATTTGGCGGCTTCTGATATCCATCCGGCTGACGGTCATACTGTTATTGATTCTGGCGGCAACTTCGGTCATCGGTACCCTGATACCTCAGGGAGCAAGTCCGGCCGATTATATCATGAGATATGGTGAAATTGTATATCGTTTGTTGTATGCATTCGATCTTTTGGATATGTACCATTCCTGGTTTTTCCGCCTTCTTATCGGGTTGCTGGCTGTCAATATCATTGCCTGCACGGTAAAACGGTTCCCGGGAATATGGAAAATAGTTTTTCCGACAAAATAAACATACCGTCAGTCCGGCCTGGGAAAGGGTATTCAGCAGAATTTAAGGATGCCCGTGATCCGGACAAACTCAAATCAGTGTATGAAAGATATATCAGCAAACGTTACTATCGTTATCGAAGCGAATCGAATGCTAACGGTTTCCTCATCGTTGCGGAAAAAGGACGCTGGACCCGTTTAGGTGTAACAGCCGTGCATTTGAGCATCTTAATTTTGCTGGTTGGGGCCTTACTCGGTTCGTTGTTCGGATTTGACGGATACGTCAATATTGCTGAGGGAGAAAGTGCTGATCGAATTCAATTGCGTAACAGCAATATGTCCATGCCGCTGGGATTTGAGCTGGTTTGTGAAGATTTCGAGGTAAGTTTTTATAACTCCGGCACGCCCAAAGAATACAAGTCACGTTTGCACATTGTGGAAGACGGAAAGACTGTCACGAGCAAGGATATTATTGTCAATGATCCGCTTCGGTACAAGGGGATCAACTTTTTTCAATCCAGCTACGGAAACATTCCGCCTCGTGAGTTAACCCTGAATTTTACCCACCGGGAAACCGGAGAAATGACTCGACGTAAAATATCCGTCGGCCGGCGTGTGGAAATTCCCGGTTCCGATTTGCGTATTTACCTCAGGGAAATAGCGAATAATTATCAAATCCAAAATGTGGATGCAGGGCCAACGGTATTAGGGGTTGTAGATCGTCCTGGTGAAAAACCGACGGAACTGGTTTTGCCGATAAGGTTTCCATCTTTTGACAAAACGCGCAACGGTGAGTATACCATTGCAGTGGGAAGTTATGACCAACTCTATTACACAGGACTTCAGGTCACCTACGATCCGGGAATCCTCCTGGTGTATGCCGGTTTTATTCTGCTGATTTTGGGATGCTATGTTTCTTTTTTCATGACACATGATAAGGTTTTCATGGAAGTGGCCCAGAATACTCATGGCTGCATCGTAAGGGTCTATGGAACGAGCAGCCGAATTTCGGTCGGTTTTGAAAACCGGATGCAAAAGTTTTCTGCTGATCTTGGGTGGAAAAAGTGAGGTGTTTGTTGGACGAATTGACACACCAGATTGTGTTGCTGGGATTTTTGTTTCTTACCGTTGGTATTTTATGAGCATTCGTTGGAAAATATTGGTCATATTCCTTGTTCTCGCTCTGGTTCCCATGATGGTGCTTCGATGGAACGGCCGGCAAAATGTCCGGGAGATGGGTGAAAAAATGGCCCAAAAAGCACGTGATCGACTCATCCGGGAAAAAGTCATGGAAAAAACCATGGTATAATTTTAGGACATGGCAATAAACCAGCTGGTCGCTGACATGATCAACAAGTTATTAAAGATACTTCTGGCAGTTTTTCTTTTGCTGATGATGACATCGGGCGGGGTATGATAAGGAAAACACACAATTTCTCTTTAACTTTCTCACAATACAAAAATAATTACCCGAGCCTTTTTCCAGCAAACGATCCACCTTGTTTTATCATGAACTGCGCTTTTCTCTGCTAAGTTTTTCTCCTGATTCGAATACAAGCAATTTTATCCTGTTTTTGCTTAACTTTTGACATAATCCGGATTATGGTATTTTCATTTACGCTAAGATGCCTTTTTTCACCCGGAATAGTTTATCACTGAAAGGAAAAACATCATGTTTTTTGATTGGATTGTCAGAATTTTTGTTGCCAAGTTTTTTCAAACCCGGACTTTTTTTCTTGTCTTGGCTTTATTTATGGTCACTGTACCGGGATTCATGCTCAATCCCTTTATGGCAAACGCAATGGCCCAAACCAAAGATCCGTCCTCACAGCAAGTGACGGCTTCTGGTGTTGAACTTGATGAAAAGACATTAAAATCGAATGTCGCAACTCGTATCCGCGTTACCCGCGGGGCTCAAGATGCAAAATTCAGTCAGTTCAGCCCGGACCTGGTCATCATCGATCGTAAAGTTCCCTTTAGTATCCTGGAGATGACATTTTTCGCGGTTAAAGTAAAACTCCTCGCTCCACCTCCGGGTGCCGGAGAGGAAACCATTACCCTCATGGTAGATGGAAGCGGTACCCTTCAGATCGTGGATATACAGGAATTAACATCCGGAAACAGTCTTGTGCAGGATGCAATGAATCAACTTGTACGCATTGAAGATATTCCACCGGACTTCGGCAAGGAGGTTTTCAACGGTAAAGGCGACCATTCGATTATTGCTGTTTCCGATCCTTTTTGTCCCTATTGCCGTAAAGGTTGGGATTATATCAAAACTAGCCAGGACAAACTGAAAACTTTCAGGTTATCTCATTTTCCTTTGAACCGTGCTGCTGAGGTGGCCAGTATGGTGATGGCCGATGCCCACCATCGCCAATTCAAACTTTTTGAAGTGGTTGATTTTGCTTACACCCATCTGAATCCTGTTTCAAACCCAGAGGATATCCTTGCCCAGTTCATGGATGCATTCCCGGAACTCAAAGAAAAATGGGGGCAGGATGCTGCGATTGCCTTAAAACATCTGGAAGAAAAATACCTGGCGATTGTTCAAAAAGAAAAAGAGATAGCCCAGGATCTGGGGATAAATGCAACTCCGGTTTTTTTTGTCAACGGCCAATTGATCAGGGGATTTAATGCCGGTAAAATGGACAGTGCGATGCCATGAAATATCGCTTTATACCGGTGTTGACAACCATTGCCCTGGCCGGGTTTCTTTTTTGTCTGTTGTCGGCTTTAGGCATCACGGACACCCTCTGTTTGACCCAGGGCTGCGAAGTTTACCAGGGATATACGGTTGCCGGCATATCTTTTTACTGGATCGGAGCAGCGGTTTTTCTGATTCTGGGACTGATGTCCCTTTGGCCTGGAGCTTACGGCCTGCTTGCAATTTTAACAGGCATTGTCCTGGTCGGTAATTTTGTTTTTCTAATCATTCAGTTTCTGCTGTGGCCGTGTACAAGTTGTCTGATCGTAGCCGCATTGCTGGGAAGTTTTGCCTGGATCCTGGCCGGTCATGTCAAACCCGGCTTCCGAATATTATGTATGGTCTGGTTGCTCCTGTTTTCAGCCAATATTTTACATCTGGCCAAGGACAGCATTCCGCCGTGGCCGGTTCTGGGAAAAAGCAATGCGGACATCCAGGTCTTTTTTTCACCCACCTGCCCTGCCTGCCGGCAGGTGGTGGAAAATTTTCTCCAGCAATCTGATTTGGTAACCCATGTTGCTTTTTACCCTTTGGCCAAAAACAAAGATGATCAGCATAGGATCAGCCTGCTGGTGAGAAACCTGAGACAAGGCATGCCGGCTGCGCAGGCTTTTGCCTTTCACTGGCAGATGCTTTCCCCGCAGGAAAATCCTGGCCGGAACGGATATCTTGCTTTCAACCTGTGGCGCAACCAACTCCATTTGGCCAAAAAAGGAGCCACCCAGGTCCCTCTTATCATTTCACGGATCGCTTTAGGCGATAACTTCGATGATATCCCGCCATCGCCGGATGGCTGTTCCATATTTTCTCCGGATGCCGAAGGTTGCGAGGATGAGCCTGTCCCGGATCCTTTTGAATCGATTTTCAAATGAGGTGTTCAGGGTACGGGGTATTTCGCCTGCTTTTTTTGCCCTATGGCATTGAATCAATGATTGCCGTAAAAATTTCAGCTTTGTAGTCTCTGCTACAGAAAAGTTTTTATCCCCAAGTTATGCATATATCATCAAACTGGCCCCATCCGGCAAGAAAGGAGGTGAATGAGCATGCCAAAGTGTGGAATCTGTGGCGGTGACGCCCCCAAACAACCCTGCATTACAGAGGAAGGCAAATGTGACCTTTGCGGCAAAAAGGTCAAACTGGCAGAAGATGAAAAAAAAGAGAAGAAATAGGTAAAGATCGGGTGGCTCCGTGTGATGTCAGACCAGAGCAATATCCGAAAAAAGGCAAATGGCAGGATTGGCGGGGCCACTCGATATCGGTTTAAGACCTCGTTTATCATCTTTCAAACCGGTATGATTGTGATGATAGCTCATTTTTCATAACCGTCTTAAAAAGGGAGTATGTATGGCAGATGGATGCCTTTGTGAACAACTGGCCGGCAGAGATGTTAAACTTTCGCCCGTTTGCATCGGACATTTCTGGCTGTTTGAGAATATGCCGGGAGAAACCATTCAGGCCCTGGCTGAAGCCGCCATGCGCAAAAAGTTCGCCCGGGGTCAATATGTTTTCATGCAGGGAGACCCTGCCGATGAGATGTTTCTGATCAAGGCCGGACGAGTGATGCTTAAAAAAATCACCGAAGATGGCATGGAAATTACCCTGGATATTCGAAAAGCCGGCGATTTTTTAGGCGAAAACATGCTGAATGAAGAAATCGATTATCCCCTGACCGCATGGTGCATGGAAGACACCCTGATTTGCGGGTTCATCCGGCGTGGATTTGAAAAACTGGTACTCGGCCATCCACAAATCGGTCTGCAGGTAATAAAAAATCTCAGCAGGCGAATTACCTGGCTGACCAGCCGGGTTGGCAGCATGTCCATCACCAATCTGGAAGACCGACTGTATCGGGTGCTGGTTCAGGTGGCACGGGAGCATGGCGTAAAAAGTCAGAAAGGTTTTGAAATTCAATTTCCGCTTACCCATGAGGAATTAAGTTTCCTGGCAGGTGCCCACCGGGTGAGTATTACACGGGCCATGAAAACTCTTCGTGAGTCGGGAAGAATTATTCAGGAAGGACGCAGCCTGATTTTACCTTCCGAAACCATGCCTGCATAAACCTGTGGAGCATGTAAAAGGCCTGGTAGACATATCCATTCTATTGAACGACTGAATGATTCGAAAATTCAAGCCTATTCAGCCCTACACCATGAGAAATCCCCTGGTCATCCACAGGTGCGTATCGTTATGAAATCCTTGAAAAAGGTTGATTTTTAAATATAAATCTTATAAATATCTACCTTTATAATAACTTGACAGTCTTAAGTTTTCATAAGTGCCTGGAATCAATCATTATCGATCTTTTTGTATCGACATTCCGGCGGAGGCCGGAATCCAGGTGGTTCAAGAAGCTGTTTTTTTCCAGATGCCGGATCAAGTCCGGCATGACGGAGAACTTTGGACTGTCGAGATAATAACATTAAACGAATAAATCCGGTATGTGCAAAAAAGTTTTTCAGATAACGGTTTCAGTTGCGCTGGTATTGATTCTATCTTCCAGCGGGGTATGCGACATTTTATCCCTTCACAAAAGCGACACTGCATGTCAAAAGGGTAAATCCCCGGATGCCGGTGCCCGTGTGACCATCTCAGGATTATGTAAAATTCCGCTTTGCACCTTTAACAAAAGCCGTTTATTCACTTTGCCGGATTTGTCGTTTCGCAGATTAGAA
>JAABTQ010000044.1 GCA_011389745.1 Desulfobacteraceae bacterium
ACATTGTTATAAACATCTTCCTGGATAATATTTGTAGACTTGGGCAAGTGGAAGGAATGATCTCCCCCCTCAATAACCATGAGATCCCACGAAGTTTTAAGCCTGACCAGCACGCCATTGAGCAGGGATAAATCACACAGTGTATCTCGGGTACCTGCAAAAAAGAGCATGGGAATGTTCATTTCATAAAGGTGTGAGTCCCGAAGCGTATCTTTCTTTCCCGGTGCGTGCAAGGGATATCCCAAAAGGATAAGCCCATGGGCCGGCAGTTTCCCGGCGGCTGCCATCTGGGAGGCCACTCGTCCGCCCATGGATTTTCCTCCAACGATTAGCGCCCTATAAGTATAGGGTAAAGATTCGTCAAAAAAGCGGTGTACGCATTCCCATGTGTTTTCCAGTTTTGCCTGGTGGTCAGGGGCTTTTTGTCCCTTTTCGCGATAGAGAAAGTTGAACCGAAGGGTCACGTGGCCCGCATCGGCAAGTATTTCGCAAACCTTTACGATCATCGGCTCGTGCATGTCGTTTCCTGCGCCATGGGCAATGATTACACCGACTGCGTTATCCGTCGGTTTGCTATCGGGAGTGCAGATAATCCCGGAAACTTTTTCATCCCTTCCCACCGGGATAGTCAATTGCTTACTTTTCATAACCTCCTCCTCTGGAATGGTGGAAAATTAAATTTCAATAAACGGGTGTCAGATAATTTTCAATGTTGACCGGCTGAGGTATCAGTTTCTGATCCAGCATGATTTTTTCAGTCTCTTTCCATGCGATCGGATCGATTTTTCCAAAAAATTCGCCCCCCCTGGCAAAATCACCAAAAGGTACTGTCAAGTCGCGGGTTATTTCCAGTTGTTCCCGGATGATTTCTTTGGGTGTATCCCAATCAAATTGATGCACCGTTTCAACAACCTTTTCTTTGTTGGCGGGATCCATGGTTTCTCTCCAGGCGGCCAGCAGGGCATCCATGAATTTTTTAACTGTTTCAGGGTGTTCCGACAGGATTTTTTGGGTCGTGACCACCGAATTGGCCACAAAGGTAATTCCAGCCTCATGAGGATTGAAAAACGCAATTTGCTCGCCGGCATTCCGTAACCTGTTTCCGATAATGACAGCCTGTGCGTTTCTGTAGATCGGCCACAGATCGACATCGCCCTGGTAGAAAGGCGTATAATCATAACGGACACTGAAAAGCCCAACCTCGGTTTCATCAATATCATGTTTGGCAAGGAGTGCTCTCATGATGGTTTCATCGTTTCCACCGAAAGTAACCCCGATTATTTTTCCTTTTAAATCCTTTGGTGACTCGATTTGTGTTTTATCCGGCCTGTAGATCCACTGAAGAGGATTGCTCTGAAAAAGCTGGGCCAGCACCACAATGGGGGCGCCTTTGGAGACTGCTCTTATCACCTGGTCTGCGGATGCCACTCCGAAATGGGCATGTCCCAGCTCAAGCTCCTTGATGGCATCGCGTTCCGGTCCTCCCGGCTTGACAGTCACTGTAAGTCCTTGTTTCAGAAAATGGCCATGAACATCGGCCCAGATATCACCGGCCGAACTGATATTAAAAAGCCATTTAAGGCGGTAGATAATGTTATCCAGTGGCGGCTTTTCCCTGTATCCGCAAGCGCCGGCAAAAATGATCAAATACAAAGCCATTACTGCCGGGATCGTCTTTTTATGAATACTCAACATAAGCTGTTTTTCCTTTATCGTTGCCACTTCTTTTGAATGAGATGCCCAATCCATTCCAGGCAAACCAGGTATAAGGATGTCCAGATGCCGATGAGAAAAAGCGCAACGAGAATTTTTGCCAGGTCGCTCTGGTATAAAGCGATACGTATCGTATACCCTATACCTGCGTCTGCGGCAATAAACTCGGCGACAATAGTGCCCACCATGGCCAGTGTCGCACTTCCCGAAACCACCGTGGTCAGTTTGGTGATATTTTCAAAGACCCGGATTTTTACCTCCAGTTGCCAGGTCAATCGTCCGGTCATGCGATAAAAATGTTCAATGTCAGATACAGGTTCTGTCAAAACCCCTAAAACCGATAAAAGCAAAGGAAAATAACAGATCATGGAGGCAATTAAAAGCCTCGACGCCAATCCGTCTCCCAAAAGAATAAATATTATCGGTGCAACCGCTACAATCGGATATGCCTGGATATTGAAAGCTGCGATTTTAATCAGAGAACCGACACCGCTGGTCAGTCTGCCGATAATGCCCACTAGGGTAGCCATGAAAATGGAGAGAATGTGCCCGATGACAGCAACCGCCAGTGTATCCATAACATTCACCAGGTATCGTATGAATACCTGTCCGGCAGTTATCCAGACTTCTTTAGGGCTGGGAATGACATAATCTGAAAGGTTTAAAGCGAATTTTATAAGAAACAAAATACAGATACCCGTGGCATAGACAATCAGAAACTGGTAGATTCGCCTATGAAGCATGAACGATCTCCAACATGGTCTGTTCAAGTGCCCGGCGGTCGGGCGGTTGTTCTCCGGTATGGTCCTGCCCTTTGATGGCGGTTATCTGGGGCGATTTTCTCACATCACGCAATACCAGTATTTCCTTGCAAAACTTTGCCACCTCGACCACATTATGAGAAATATACAAAAAGGCTTTTTGGGAAAACATACTTTTGATTTTAAGAATGATTGTTTCTCTTGTGGTTTCATCCACATTGGCAAGGCTTTCGTCCATGATTAAAAGATCAAAATCCTGAAGCAAATAACGGGTCAAATTTGTGCGGTTTTGCTGTCCCAGTGAAAGCCTGGAAAACCTTGTTTTAAGGCATTCCTCAATCCCGAATGATTCGGTCAAATTTTGGAGATACTTTGTCTTGTCCGGTGGTGAGATTTCCTTTAGATGTTCCCCCACAACCGACCAGCCGGGAAGCCTTTCCAGGTTGTAAGTGTAAAGAATCCCAGCTTTTGTTTTCACATTAATTTCACCGGAAAACCCTTTGACCAGGCCGGCAATCATTTTTGCCAACGTTGTTTTGCCCACGCCTGATGGCCCGAACAGGGCATGAAATCCCGGCCCTGAAATTCGGCAGGACAGTCCTTGAAAAACTTGTGTACTGGAGGAAGGATATTGATAGTTTAAGTCATGGCATTCAATAAGCATTATGGCCCCGAATTTCTCTTTTGAAATCAACCTGCCTATATCCCAAAAGATCGGATCAAGTCAACTCCATTACAAAAGATTGAATATTTCGGAAGCTTCTGATAAAAGAAAGACTGATTTGTCATTTCAGTAATGAATAAAGTCAATAAGTTTCAAAAGGCTGCCCTGAAGCAACTACCTGACCAATTCGACTCCATAGACAAGGAAAAGATCGTTCGATTTGCCGAATGGTTTGGTTTGAAGAAAAAAGTTATGAACATTTTTAAAGATGTTTTTGAAAAAAAAGAGCCAGGGAATGTTTTTTTCTTATGAAGCCTGAAGAAAAAAAAATAGTGAGACAGGAAAAAGATCGCCAAATCATTTTTGAAATGATTAATGCGTCCATAAGCCTGGCCGCAATGAAAGGAAAACATGCGCTTGAGAGGGGATGTAATTGTATCGCCTGCGTGAACAAGCGAAAAAGATATCTTCAAAACCCCCAAAAGCAATGGAAGTATCGATTGTGATTGTAAAACAAGAAGTTAATAGGTTGTAATAGCGGTTTTTTTGCCAAGGATTCAGCCTGACAGGGTAAAATAAAGCATTACCAGGATAATGCACCACTGGGCAAAAGAGGATAAGCCAATTCCCATGATTTTTTCCGTTTGGTTTTTTATCCAAAACAAAATGATGTTCATAATCTCGAATACCGGATTTCTTTTTTGAAATAAGTTTTCTGACACTGGCTGGTTCCTCTTCAATATTTTTTACGTTTTGATTAACCTCCAACAAACCGCTTACTGATATAAATTGGGTTGCCAACACCATTTTTGAAGTTATTTATTTATGAGATCAAAATTGTGAAAAAGTTTTTGCTATTGCCAAATTACATTTTGATTGCACTTTTAAGCAAATGCATATTTTATGCCAACTACCTGATTTTTTGTTTTATGGGAATTATGGAGTCCTTATGACTGCTTCTTATTGGTGTAGATGTACCTGATTAGAACATGATGTAATTCGAATAGAAGGATCTTCAAAATTACAAATATCTGTTTCGTTTATAATCAGTTTTTTAGAAAAATATTAAATGTCTTCGATACAAAAGCAACAGGAAGGAAACTTTTTGTGAAGGGTTCAAGCGATGTTTCTGTTATGATTACCTCCAGGGAAAAAGCCCTGGTAGGTAAAATTGCAAGTAATGTCTACAGGCGCTACTGTCCGGCGGGGCAGGCAGGCCAAATTGAATTTGATGAGCTTTTTAACCTGGGAATTATAGGTCTTCTGGAAGCGAAAAACAGGTTTGATCCTGATCGTGGCATCCCTTTTGCGGTATTTGCATCCAGCCGTATTCGCGGGGCCATGTTGGATCAGATCAGGTACCAGCCTATCATTCGCACTTCCCAGGAATTGGCTCAGAAAATCAAATTGCTCAAAAAAGCCAGGGAATCTCTTTTTCGGACAGGACAACAAGCCAATGACAAAATCCTTGCCGACAAACTGGGATGGACAGCCGAAGAACTCAGCAATATTACAAAACATGCTTTCCATGTGGTCCCTGCCATGGAAAATGTTGAAAAGGAAACCGTCGGCAATCGCGAATATTGGGGGGAGGTCATTGCGGATAATAGTCCGAACCCTGAAAAAATGGTTTTAGTCAATGAATTGGCTGCGATTGTTCAGGAATGCCTGGAAAATCTGCCTTCTGATGAATACCGCATCGTGCTGCTGGGACGTGTGGTTGAGCAGTTGAACCTCAGAGAGTTGGCGGATGTATTGAACTGTTCGAATCAGACGGTTGCCAACAGACAGGAAAAGGCTCAGGAGCTGATGAAAATATGTCTTGAAAAAAAAGGTTGGACCCTTGAATCTTTGGGTGAAATTCAAAAATGAGGTGTCTGAAATGAATGAGGATAAGGCATTGGAAATATGTCTTCAAACATGGCAATCGGTTTACCTGAAGCCGAACCGGGAGCGAGGTGAAGACAAAGTTCATTTGTCCGAAAAAGTTCTTTACCAAATGGCCATTTCAGGTGGAATTAATGATGCTGATCCCAAGGATTCAGCTCATTTATCTTTGTGCCCATTATGTTTGAATCAATGGGCCAAATTTCGGAAATCTATTTCAGATATCGAAGAGGCAGTCGGTTATAATGAGCAACGTTTTGTGGCCTGGGGGATGCTGGAGGCCGCCGCTACCGACAAACCTGTGGAGGCCGTGAGGTTAAAGAGTGCCTGCGGAAGATTTTCTTTGGGAATACTTCCTCAAATGGGCAATCCGGAAAACGGTATGATTACTCTTGAGCTGGAGTCAAAAACAGCTTCGGAACTAGATGGCCACAAAGCAACAGTCAGAGATCACCTGGGCCGGATACTTTTAGAGGGTGCGCTTTGCCAGGGGAGGCTTGCACGGCGAATTGAAAAACTGCCCAACATAAATCTCAAACACTGGACGGTTGTTGTCGACTAAAAACGCCACTATTTCTAAAGAGCCTGAAGACTATGATAACATAGTTGAATACATTGCTTTAATCAATCGGCCAAACTTAACCGGATAGACAAATGAAGATTCCCGAAGATTCATGCCAAAACGGATTTACCAGAACCTGGATGCTATTTGAAAGTGGTAATGTCGTCTCAGTAGACCTGTCGCTTTTTTCAGCTCCCAAAGAAAATATCCGTCCAATCGACGCTTATGTGGTCACTGAGGCCGAGGGAACGGTAACTTATTCCGCAAGACGAGCTGCCGGGGCTGTATATGAAGTTATCAGTGATCGATCAGAAATTGATCCGGTTGTGGCCGGGTTCGACTTTAATGCTGATTTTCCGGTGGCCGGAGAAAGTGGGGGATTGGCTTTTGCCGTGGCACTTGCCAAGCGTCTTTTAAACAATGACCCCGGTCCGGTTGCAGCAACCGGAATTGTTGAAAGCAGTCATAATGGCGGCCCCATTAAAAAAGTTCGTGGAATCGAAGCCAAATTGAAAGCTGCCGGCGTGGTATTACCTCCCGGCGGATGGGTTTTTTATCCTGAAGAAAATAAAAATGAAGTGTCGGCGGATTTGCACAACCACTTGATTTCAAAAGGTTTAAAGCTTTACCCGGTATCCAGTATTGCTCAAACCATAGAAATTTTGTTCGCAGATACAACACTTAACAAAAATAAACCTGCCCAGGGGGTATATCGCCCCAAAAAAATGTTAATATCGCTGTTTCTTTTTTTAATTATCCTTGCAGCATCCATTGGCATTATTATTTGGAAAGACAGACCGCTTACATCTGAGCAAACCCTTGTGGAAAAATCCGGGTCAATTTCCCAACAGCCCCAAATCGATATTAATGCGCCTGTAATTGGAGATAAAGCCTTTGAAAATGAGGAGGATACAAAAAATGATGACCAAAGAATAGTCATAGATTCGGAAGAACAAACCCAGGATAAAAATGATTCCGAAATTGAGGAAGAAGTCCAAGGATCAAACAAAATTGATCATCTTACCAATTCTGTGACGGTTAATATTTTCGGAAATACCCGGCTGAATGCGGAAATATCCAAAGTGTTGACCACTAAGTTGAAAAAATTTTTTGCACTTCCGCATCATCATCTTGGACCTGTTGAAAACGTTACCATTGCCGGCCAGGTGGTGGTTTTGAGGATCGAGGAAAACTGGATCGAAGAAAGGCAGCGCTTTAGATCAAACATCAGGGTGGCTCTCAGGGATTTCGTGTACCAGGATAAAAACAGAAAAATGAATGGTCATGATATCGAAGTTACGGTTTATGCAAGGGGGATGGTTGAAGACATGCTGCCTTTGGCGGCTCAGGAATTAATGAACAAAATGCTTAATTCTTTAATATCCGGTGAAAATGGTAATTATGTCGAAAGCCCGCCGGAACCCTATGAAAAACGTTCAGGCAGACCCGAACAGATCGATACGTCCGGATCTGACTGATTGAAGAATTTTACCTCATTGGGTTCGAAATAAAACGCTTTCGGATGAAACCAATTCCTCGAGAATTTCCAAACGATCGCACTGATCTCTTTCTATGGCGCATCTGAGGCTCAATGCACAAAGCTTCAGACATACGTTGTCCGTGATTTCAAAACAACCGAAACATCCTAAACGATCTTCAAATAAAAGCTTATCCAAAACATCTTTTTTCATTGTGTTTCCTTATATACCAATAAACCAGTCATTTCCTGGTGGATTTTGTTGTTTGTGGCCAAAATTTCTTTTTGGCTGATATCGTAAGGATTTTCCGAAAAATCCGTCACGCGGGCGCCTGCCTCTTGAGCAATTAGTGAGCCGGCTGCGGTATCCCAGGGGTGAAGGTTTTGCTCCCAGAATCCATCAAATCTTCCACATGCCACATAGCATAAATCCAGGGCCGCCGAACCCAATCTTCGAATTCCCTGGGCAGCTTTTGTAAACCGGCTGAACCGGAACATGATGGCATCGATTATTTCAGGGTGGTTGTAAGGGAATCCTGTAACCAATAGGGATTCGGAAACCTTTTGGGTTTTTGAAACCGAAATCGGAAACCCATTGAGTTTTGCTCCTTTTCCTTTTTCAGCCGTAAACAGCTCTCCGGAAACAGGGTTCAAAACAAAGGCAAGAGTCATTTCATCCATATATGAGAAGGCGATGGAAACAGCAAAAATGCCCAGGTTATGAGCGAAATTGGTGGTACCATCCAAGGGGTCGATAATCCATTGCTTTTCGGCATTTCCTTGGTTAAGACCACTTTCTTCCGCCAAAATGGAGTGTTCCGGAAAGGCGCTATGGATTGTCCTGATGATAGCCTTTTCAGATTCGAGGTCAGCTTCGGTTACCAGGTCGATTGCACCTTTTTTCTTAACACCGGTTAATTTCCCGAAGTATTTTCGAAGTATTTTTGCCCCTTCGTATGCAGAGGCCATTCCAATATGTTTAGCATTCTCAATGTCCATAAGCTATAATTTGTACCCAAAATGTCGGTTTGCTGTCAACCTCTAATGTTCGATTGCGTTGAATTTTCCATCACACCGGCAACTGTTTCAGACCATTGAGCCATTTTTTCAATCAACGGTAAAAGAGATGACGTATCTATTGCCGACACGCCAATTCCGTCAAAGGTTCGCTCAAGTTGGCTTACCAGGGATTTATCAGTAAGGTCTGTTTTGTTTAAAATTCGAATCATTGGAATATTTTTTAAATCAAGATCTTCAAGAATTTTTTCCACCGATTCGATCTGGTCCTCGAAACGTGGGTTGCTGATATCGATGACATGAAGAAGAAGGTCTGCGCTTTCCAGTTCTTCCAGGGTTGCCCTGAAGGCCACCTTGAGATCTTCTGGAAGGTTTTTGATAAATCCGACCGTGTCGGTGATAATGACTTCGATATCTCTTGGGAATCGAAGTCTCCTGCTGGAAGGGTCTAATGTGGCAAAAAGTTTACTTTCCGCAAGCACCTGGCTGTTGGTGAGGGTGTTTAACAAGGTAGATTTTCCCGCATTGGTGTAACCGATGATGGAAATGATTGGAAGCCCTTTTTTGTCCCGGAGTGAGCGTTGCTGCCGTCTTTGCTTTCGTACTGTAGATAAGGATTTTTCCAGTTGTGTAATTCGGTCTCTCACACGTCGCCGGTTAATTTCCAATTTGGTTTCACCCGGTCCCCGTCCACCGATACCACCTGTCAGTCGGGACATAGCGGTGTTTTTTGTCACCAGCCTTGGAAGAAGATATTTCAGTTGGGCAAGCTCGACCTGAAGTTTTCCCTCACGGGTTTGAGCGCGTTGGGCAAAAATATCCAAAATCAGCTGGGTTCTGTCGATAACTTTGAGTTCGGTAGCGTCGGTAATGGATCGTATCTGGGAAGGATTCAACTCCTGGTCGAAAATCAATACCGATGCAAATTTTTGAAGGGCCAGGATAATGATTTCCTGAAGTTTACCTTGTCCCATCAGAAAGCGGGGATCGACCTTTTTTCGCTGCTGAAGAACCGTGCCGGCTACATAAATACCGCTGGTTCTCACAAGCTCCTTGAGCTCAGCCAGGGAGTCTTCCGCAATGGATTTAGACTCGGATGTTACACTAATCAGCAAAGCTCTCTCTTTTGTCTGATCCAACTTAAGCGATAATCTTCTTCGTGATAATTCCCCTTCCAGGGATTGGATCAGGCTTAAGCATCCTATATCAAGATGGTGAGGGTCTATAGGTTCCAATATCTGGTAGGGTTTTTGAGAAGCTCCCGGAAGGATATGGCTTACATGAACTTTTTCAGGCTGCCCCTTTTCTGAAATTGTAACTACCGCCATAATATCAAGACTGAGAAGCGCAAGGTCGGTTAAATCATCGGATGAAAGCGGCTCATTTTTTAAATGAGTATGGATACATCTTAAACCCCTTAGACGTCCGGGAGCAATCCGATAGTCGCTTAAATCCGGAATGACAATCTTTTGCTGATCACCTATGATCACAAAATGGACTTTACCCAACCTGTCGATCAACAGAGCGATCTGTCGCCTGATTTCCAGCGAAAGCAGGCTGATTTCCCGCGTCATTTCAAAAGTTGCAATAGTTTCAGGAGGAGCTTTTCTTCGGTAAATATTTTCCAACCTTTTGATCTGGTTTGATTTAAGCCCTCCGATATTTCCGTATATCTTTTTCATATTTTCTAAAATAAGACACAAGCATTAAAGTGTCTACCGATCATGAATGAAGTAAAGCTTCGGAGGCCGGATTTTCAAAACGGGTGTATTGGTTGAGAAAAGACAGATGTACTTTTCCTGTGGGACCGTTACGCTGTTTGGCAAGAATAAGTTCCGCAGTCCCCTTATTCGGATTGGTCTCTTCTTTATTGTAAACCTCATCACGGTAAATAAAAGCCACTACATCAGCATCCTGCTCCAACGCACCTGATTCTCTCAGGTCAGCCAATTGGGGACGTTTGTCGCTTCGTTCTTCCAGTTTACGGTTAAGCTGTGAAAGTGCCAGGATAGGCACCTCCAGTTCTTTGGCCAGGTTTTTTAAAGACCTGGACATTTCCGATATTTCTAGGTCTCTTCTTTCCGAGGATTGACGGGTTTTCATCAGTTGAATATAGTCGATTATAATCAGGCCGATGTCGTTGTCCATTTTAAGGCGCCGGGTTTTTGCGCGTATTTCCAGAGCGGATATATCTGCGGAATCATCAATAAAAATCGGTGCCCCTGATAGTAATGTGGCAGCATCCGTGAGATGATTCCAGTCCTGGTCTGTAAAAAAGCCGCTTCTCAATTTGGAAGAATCGACACGGGCTTCTGCACAGAGCATTCTCATGGCAAGCTGCTCCTTTGACATTTCAAGAGAGAAAACAGCCGTGGGAACATTGGCATCAATGGCGGCATTTCTCGCAAGATTAAGTGCCAAGGCCGTTTTTCCCATACTGGGACGGGCTGCTAAAATAATCAGATCGGACTTCTGAAATCCTGAAGTGAGCTGGTCCAGTTTATTAAACCCGGTTTTGACTCCTGTAATCAGAGATTTTTTACCCTGACGGTCTTCTATGGCATCGATAGTTTTATCGATAATTTTTGAAAGAGGGTAAAATGATGGTTTTATTTTATTTTCGGAAATTTCAAAAACGGCACCTTCAGCAAAGTCTATGATTTCATCAACATTTCCGCGATCTTCAAAACATCTTTGAACAATCAGATTTGCCTTTTCAATCAGGCGTCGAAGGCATGCCTTGTCATGAATAATCTTGGCATAATATTTGGCATTAACCGCCATGGGAACGGTGTTAACAAGGGTGGCCAGATATGTCGCTCCGCCGATTTTTTCCAGTTTGTCTTTTTCTCTTAAGCGATTGGATAAAGTGACCAGATCGATCGGCTGACTCATGGTAAAAAGTTCTGTGATGGCGGTAAAAATTATCTGATGTGCGCTGTGGTAAAAATCATGGGGTGAAAGAATCTCCAATATATCCAGCAGAGTAGTATTATCAACCAGAACGGCGCTGATTATGGATTCTTCAGCCTCGATATTGTGCGGGGGAAGATGGTACAAAGATGGGTCTTTGGGTTTTTGATTTCCTCCTTCGGCCATAAAAATATTCTTTCTTTTAAAAAGATCGTTAAGTTTCGGCCTGTTCAAAACCGGCCAACAAGATAAAGTGAAAATAAAAATGGATATTGATATTTTTTGGTGGATAACTCCCTCCAGACATTATTGAAATTCAGTAAGGAGGGAGTTGAACAGTTTTATTGAGGAACTATTGTTACCGTAATTTCCGCTTCGACATCCTTATATACACGAATGGGGATCTTATAGGTGCCAAGTTCCTTAATGGGTTCGGACAGAAGGATCATCCTTTTTTGGATTTCAATGTCTTTTGTCTTCAATCCATCAACGATATCCCGCACCTGCACCGACCCGTATAAACGGTCTTCTTCACTTACCTTTGCCGGTATGGTCAAAACAACACCGTCCAAACGTTTGGCCATTTCTTCGGCAAACTCTTTTTCTTTGGCTATTTGAAGATCAAACTTTGTTTTTGCCTTTTCCATCAACTTTCGATTTTGGGCAGTGGCATGCACTGCTTTGTTATGGGGCAAAAGATAATTTCTGGCGTAACCTTTTGCCACGTTGATCTCAGAGCCGATAATACCCAGGTGTTCAATAGTTTCCTTTAATATCACTTTCATATATATGCCTCCGTATAGAGTTATTTTACTGATTTTTCTGTGTCTCAAGTTTTCTTAAGTCGAGCCACATATCAAAAAAGCCCGCGAATATGACCATCAATATCAAAAAAAACTGCATTCCTATAAAGCTATACAAGATGACCCTGAGAAGCATTGGAATGTCTTTTTTTTCAAATAAAAAGGAGACAATGGCGATTCCTTGAAAAAAATAGATGGTCATCATTATCATAAAGCCGTTAAGTCCTAAAATTCTAATTCCCTTTTCCGGAACCAACAACAAAATTCCGCATCCGATGGCCACCCAAACCAATTGTTCCGGCGCTTTCCAGGTATTCAAACGCCCAAAATCGGGGAATTGGATTTTTGCAGCCGATAAAAGCGGTCTGGCCACCAGCAAATTACACCAGGCAACAAACAGAGCGATCGTGGTGGCCATTCCGGGAATGATTCTTACCAGGGCATATTGAATCAGATCGGATGAATCCTGGATCATTTGGATATGCTCCTGGGGTACACCCATTTTTTCGTATAAAACCAGAGAAAGTTCCAGGTTTTTTCCAACGAAATTCGAGATGAGTGCGGAAATTTGAGTTCCGGATGTCAAACTTGCAAAAATCAACGCTGATACCGCGGTAGCCCAAAGGGCCAAACAAGCATACAAGATGGTTTTTTCAACAGGAAATTCCCGTTCAAACATATCTCCTAATGCAAGGCCCAAAACCAATAGTTGGACAAAAAAGAAAATATCAAAGGAAACGCTTCCAAGAAAAAAACTAATGACAAGAAAAGTACCCGCAGCAACCAGGATTCCATTTTTTCGGCCCAGTTTCAAGCGGTAAAAAAGGATCGGGACCGGGATTAAAAGACTGATTATAAAGCCAAGAAACGGAATAAAAACACAAATGCCGAAAACCAGACTCGTGATACCAATCCCTTTAACTATTTCCTTAGGTGCATCTTGCGGAACTGTCTGATGCACTTTTAACTCCTTTTCCCCGAATAGCTTTAACTTTGATGTTTATTGAACTTAAGGCTTTGCAAGGCTTTTTCGAAATTTATTCGACATCAAATGCGCCTACAAACGGCAGAAGTGCAAGTGACCTGGCTCTTTTGATTGACAGGGTCAGTTGCCTCTGGTGTTTGGCGCAGGAACCTGAAATGCGCCTGGGAATGATCTTGCCCCGTTCAGTGGTAAAATATTTTAATGCTGCGGGATCCTTGTAGGTGATTTCCAATTTGCTGTCGGCACAGAATCGACAAACTTTTCGCCGATGAAAAACACGTTTTTTCCTTTTGGGGCTAAAGTTTCGTTTTGGGGCTGGAGCCATTAATTATTCCTCCTCTTCGGTTTCAGGTTCCGTGCTTTCATCGTTCCTGGTTTCAAGGTTTTTAGAGACTTCCCGGGTCGTTGAACCCTCTGATGCATCCCCGGCAACTTCTTTTGCTCCGACTTTTTTTGCCTCTGCCTGGGCAATTTCTTCCTTGACCTTCTCGGGATCAACATCTTTGTCAAGCAAAACGGTCAAAAACTTCAAAATCCGGTCGTCGATTCTGAAAAAGCGCTCCAATTCCTGAACCAGGCCGCCATTACCGCAATAATGAAAGCGGACATAATATCCCCGAAGCTTTCTATTGATTTCATAAGCCAGTTTTCTGGTTCCCCATTCATCCAACTCCACGAGCATGCCGTTTTGTTGGCTGATGATTTCCTGACATCTTTCAAACAAGGGAACCCTTGCTTCCGATGAAACATCAGGATCAACAATAGCGATTGTTTCGTACCTTCTCATTTAACCTCCTTGTGGATAATAAAGCCCTGGTCCAAATTCGGCCAGAGCAAGGATAAATACAAAAACAAAGATTAATATTACAAACACACTGATTGTGTCAATAAAAATTGTTTTATGATTTAACATGTTTTTCTTGATGTGCATATTGAAATAATATTTAATCGGCAATTCTAATTTTGACCATACTAACGATATGAAACCCTTATTTTATTGCACAGGCTTATGCGCTGAAGGCGCAAGACATATCAGCCTAGTGCAACGCCCTGAGTTTGATTGAAAAATGTTTTGATGTCAAATCATATGCAATAGCAGATATCAGTAAGGAGCAGGTAAAATGAAAATCGGACATGTCACTATTTTCACCGGCAATGGCAAAGGAAAAACAACCTCGGTCATTGGTTTGTCTATCCGTGCAGCTGGTGCGGGATTGAAGGTGTTTATGGGACAATTCATCAAAAAAGGTGAATATAGTGAGATTAAAGCCCTTAAACGTTTTTCCGATCTGATTACGGTGGAGCAATTCGGCCTTGGACGGTTTACCGGCAAAAATCCGAAGCCTGATGATATTCAGGCAGCCCGAAAAGGACTTGAGAGGGTAAAAGAGGTCATCGCCTCTGAAAAGTATGATTTGGTCATACTCGATGAGGCCAATGTCGCGGTCAAGTTAGGATTGTTCGAAGTTCAGGAGCTTCTCGACTTAATTGCCGACAAGCCGAAATCGCTTGAACTGGTTATAACCGGCCGCTATGCTTTCGCACAAGTTATGGAGATGGCGGATAATGTGATCGAATTCCAGGCCAACAAGCATTATTTTGAGCGCGGTGTTAAGGCTCGGATTGGAATTGACAAATAGATTTGTTGTGTCACAAAATCAACCAACTAAAAAAGGAGACTACCATGGCAAAAATGACTCAGGAACCTTTTTTAAAAAACGGAGTCAGAAAAATACTTCATTGTAAACAAATGATCCAGGAAATAATTCATCCGCCAGAAGCGTAACATCACGGACCATTTCCCCCCGGCCGCAAAGGTAGAAATCATATTCAATGCGAGGAAGTTCATTTACAATAAAGTCCGTGACCCTGCCATAATAGATATCCGATATGTCGCCATCTTTGGAGATAAACTCCGAGATACAGGGGATAAATCTGGATGTTTTTCTGAAAAAGGACTGGTAATAAAGATCCTCGGTGCAACTTACCCCGTGAAGCAGCGTAAAATGAGTGATTCCGGAGCGGGCCATAGAGACAAAAGGGGCAATCCCCGTGCCGGTGGCAATAAAAACCGGTGGTCGTTTCGAGGATTTGTATGTAAAATATCCGTGGGGTCCGGTGAATTGAAACTCGAAGCCCGGGTCGGCATCGGCAAGGACAGCACAGAAAACGCCTTCCTGTACAAAACGAATGCATAATTCGATGGTCGGCTCATCAGGCGAGGAGATGATCGAATAATACCTTTCAATATCGCCGTAAACAAACCGGATATTCTGGCCAGGAATAAATTCGAAATCAGACGGGCGGACCAGTTCGATTTCAAATGCTTTTTTCGACAACCAATTGCGCTTAACCAGTTTTGTGTGCTTCAGGGTGTTCATTTAATATTCAAGTAAGTTGTTATCTAAACAAAACATATGCCCAGTTTGGATAAAGTGTCAATAATTTTTTCAAATTTAAGAATTTACCTGATATTTGAGTCTAAAAATGCGGTTTGGTCTCCTGGTATAAAAACCAATTCCCTTTGGTTTGGTGTTAGGTCAGATGTAACTCGCAAGATATTGTGCCTAAAAGACTCTTGACACACAATCTGCGATCTGCAATATTCACACAATTTTAGTCAACTGTTGTCGAGGCAATTGTGCAGGTCCTCCAACAAACGGTACGGGTGGAAGCCCTGGCCGGTTTCCCATATGACGGTACGATTTTAGCAATACCGGGGCTTTCAGCAATAAATTCATACCCCGTTGTGAGAAGATCCATGAAAAAAGATAATATCGAAACTAAAGATCAGGAATTTCGGGACAAACTGAAGGAACTGCGAATAAACATGGCCATACGTCAGGAAATGGCCGATCTGAAAAAAAATGAACCTCGCAATTACTTTAAAGTAGTGATTCCTCTCATGGCGATTCTTGTGCTGGCGGTTTTCTTTGTTGGAAAAACAATACGAAGCCATTATCCTGCATCGGCAACCATCCCGTATAAAGTAAAAATTGCAGAAAACGAGCAGGAGTCTGCTGCACCCGATCAAACGGAATCAGAAGGAACGTCTGCTGAACTTAAAAATCCGGGTGAGTTTCAATCCACAGATATTGTGATTGCTGATTCCGAAGAAAATGCACCAAATCCGGAGGGTTTGGTTTTTGAATCCGAAGGTGAAAAAGGGGAATCTTCTTCTGAAACGCATATGGCAACAGATTCCGAAAGGAAAAGCGAGGTGCCGCTAAAAATTGAGACAACAAATGACACGATCGCCGACGAGGATGCATCCCGCGATGACATGGATTCAACTACAAGCTTGGACACAGAAATTCCCGGGACTGATGAAGTCAAATCAGTCCCAGCCCAATCGTCATCTGTTGGTTTGCTTTCACATTATGGCACACGGATTGCCCAAAAGTTTGTTTGTTCAGGAGTTAAAGACCGGAACTGTCTTGCCCCGCAAACTGTTTTTGCATTAAAGAAAAATCAAAATCCCCATGTGTGGATGGAGGTCTACTCCGATTCAGTCCCTTACACTCTCAAACATGTCTATTACCATGAAGGTCGAAAATACGTTGAGGTCCCTCTCAGGATTGAATATCGCCGCATGAGAACGTGGAGTTATATCACTTTAACAGGTTCAACCCTGGTGGGGTCCTGGCACGTGGAGACTGTGGCTGAAGACGGCACGGTGTTGGGGCGCGCCGACTTCCAGGTCCTCACCGGGAGGTAATTGATTTGTTTTAACATGTTAAAGTACTCTGCTAACCAGTCACGGGTACAAATCAAAAGTCGTCCCCCAAAATTTGTCCGTAAACCGTTGTATATTCATGAGAGAGTAATCTTACAAGTAACTTTTCACAAGTCCCCCTTTGAAAAAGGGGGATTTAGGGGGATTTTTAAAATGGCATCAGCTTGTCAAATCCCCCCCGGCCCCCCTTTTTAAAAGGGGGGAGCAGTTACTTATTGGTTTGGGCGGCGCAGCCGGGTGGAGCGTTTCTAAAAAAGACATTGATAGTAGGATACGAACAGTGGTAGAGTTGTCACAGGGAAGCATCGAAATGACGACCTATTTCATCGGGGTTAAGTTAAATCGATGGAATTCGGAAAAATCATTGAGGTGTACAAAATGACAAGTCAAAGAAATACATCACGATTCATGGTGTTGCTTTTAATATCGTGTCTCACCCTCTCAGCTTTTTCAGATCCCGATACATCATTTGCTCAAACTGATAACCGGACTGTTCTTGTCGGTATTTATGAAAATCCACCAAATGTTTTTACGTCCGAATCCGGAAAACCCGCGGGCATTTTTATTGATATTATCGAGTACATTGCAAAGATGGAAGGCTGGAAACTGAGATTTTTATCCGGGACCTGGGTGGAGGGATTGGACCGGCTGGCAAAAGGCCAAATTGATCTGATGCCGGACATTGCATATACAGTGGATCATGAAAAGATATACACGTTCCACAAAGTGCCTGCCTTGTCCTCATGGTTTCAGGTGTACGCACCCAAAGGAAGCAAGATAAAAACGATATTGGATCTGGATGAAAAGCGAATTCTGGTTCTGGAACGTTCTGTTCAGCAGAAAGCTTTTGTGCAGCTCGGTAAAGGTTTTGGGTTAAACAGCACCCTGATTACTGTGCCGGACTATAATACCATGTTTGAGATGGTTGCCAATGGTGAAGCTGATGCTGCGATCACCAATCGTTTTAATGGAATGATGCAAGCGAAAAATTTCGGGCTTGAAAATACGTCAGTTGTTTTTGAACCTTCCGATCTTTTTTTCGCAGCGCCAAAGAAAGCTTCCGGTATGTTCCTGAATGCTATCGACAGACAACTCCTAAATCTGAAAAAAGACCCCCAATCAGTCTATTATACATCGCTGAAAAAATGGACATCCGAAGACATTCAGTTCGAACTGCCGGGATGGGTACCGGTCATCGGGCTTATTTCAGGAGTTGTTTTAATCATGAGCCTGGTGGGTAGTATTGTTTTGAAGCACCGGGTAAATGCACGAACCCGGGAACTGAAACAAATCAATCAGGAAATGGAACAGCGAATCAGCGAGCGAACGGAGGAACTTGCCGCTACCATGGAAAAAGCTTTGGCGGCCGACAGAATCAAATCCGCATTTCTGGCCACCATGTCTCACGAATTGCGAACACCTATGAACTCCATCATCGGTTTTACCGGTATTATGCTCCAGGGGCTTGCCGGGCCCTTAAACCCGGAACAGAACAAGCAGATGACCATGGTTCAAAACAGCGCTCGTCATCTTCTGGCGTTGATAAATGATGTGCTGGATATTTCTAAAATCGAGGCCGGCCAACTGGAGTTTTCATTGACATCTTTTGATTTGAGGTTGTCCATTGAGAACGTAGTCAAGGTGATATCTCCGCTGGCCCAAAAAAAAGGCATCGTGCTAAATCTTGACATTTCAGATAATACCGGAACGATTACCACGGATCAGCGCCGCCTGGAACAGGTTATGTTAAACCTGCTCAATAATGCCGTTAAATTTACGGAAAAAGGACATGTTAACATTTTGTGCCGATTTAAAAATGGGCATTATATCTTGTCCTTTGCCGATATGGGTATCGGTATGCGACCGGAAGACCTTCCGAACCTGTTTCAACCATTTACCCAGGTTGATACCGGTCTTAGTCGCAAACACGAGGGGACCGGCCTTGGACTTTCCATAAGCAAGAAAATCCTTGATATGATGGGCGGATCGATCAGCGTTGAAAGTCAATGGGGAGAGGGGAGTATCTTTACCGTTTGCATTCCGGAAACAACTGGAGACTTGCCATGAAAGACACATTACTGATTATTGAAGATAACGAACAGAACTTTTACATGATGCGTTTTTTGCTGGAAAAAAACGGATTTACTGTTATTGGAGCCGAAAATGGACCAAAGGGTATTGAAATGGCACTGAGCCAAAAACCGTCGGCCATTTTGCTCGATATTCAACTTCCTGAGATGGATGGATATGCCGTTGCAAAGGAACTGAAAAAACATGGTGAACTTGCGGATATACCCATCATTGCGGTGACCTCATACGCCATGGTCGGCGATCGGGAACAAGTTCTGGCTGCCGGTGCACACGGATATCTTGAAAAACCCATCGATCCGGAAACCTTCGTGGCGGATATTATCCAATATCTTCCTAAAAACAGGTAAGATTAGGAGAAATAAAATGAATGTCCTCATTGTTGATGACCAGGTGGAAAACCGATATTTGCTGGAAGCGGTCCTTAAAGGCTCCGGCCACGATATTCGCTTGGCCGGTAACGGTGCTGAAGCCATGGAGCAACTGAACTCCGATGATATGGATCTGATCATCAGCGACATTCTAATGCCGGTTATGGACGGTTTTGAGTTGTGTCGAAAAGTCAAGGCCGATGAACGACTGCGATATATTCCGTTTATAGTTTACTCTGCCACATTCACGAATCTTCAGGATAAAGAGTTTGCCATCAAAATCGGTGCCGATCGCTTCATTGTCAAACCGTGCGAACCTGATGTGTTCATGGAGGCTGTTCAGGATGTGATGGCAGGCATCAATTCTGCGGATATTGTTTCAACCCAACCGGCTCAGGAAGAAGAAGTCTTAAAGCTCTACAACGAACGACTCGTGAGAAAACTTGAGGAGAAAATGCTGCAACTGGAAAAAGAAACCATTGCGTTGCGGCAAGCACAGGAGGCGCTGCGGGAGAGCGAATCACGATTTCGATTGTTTGCGGAATTGGCACCGGTTGGCATTCTTATATCTGATCATCGAGAGAAAACCATCTATGCAAGCAAAAAGTTTGTTGATTGTTTTGGTTACACCCTGGAAGATATGCCATCTGTCGAGAAATGCTGGTCACTTACCTGCCGTGACGAAAAATTAAGAAATCGCATTCGCCGGGAATGGCAAAATGCTGTTGATAAAGGAAGAAAGGCTGGTTCTGAAATTAAACCAATGGAATATCCTGTAGTGTGTAAAGACAATAGCGTTCGTCATGTTGAGATCAGGATGGCATCCACAGATCAATTGAATGTTATGATTTTTACGGACATCACCGATCGCAAGATTGCGGAGCAGGAGCACGGAAAACTTCAGGAACAATTCAATCAAGCCCAGAAGATGGAGTCTGTTGGAAGACTTGCCGGAGGAGTTGCCCACGATTATAATAACATGTTGGGGGTGATCATGGGTTACACCGAGTTGGCTATGGAAAAGATTAACCCGGATGATCCGGTGCGTGCTGACCTTGAAGAAGTTTTCAATGCTGCTAAACGTTCCACCGAAATTACCAGACAACTGCTTGCCTTTGCCCGTAAGCAAATCATCGATCCCAGGTTGCTGGATTTAAACGAGAACGTGGAAAGTATACTTAAAATGCTCCGGCGACTGATCGGTGAAGACATCGATATTGCATGGCTGCCGGAATCTCAGTTGTGGGCGGTTAAAATAGACCCTTCCCAGATCGATCAGATCCTGGCCAACTTGTGTGTTAATGCCCGGGATGCCATTGCCGGAGTCGGCAAGGTCACTATCGAGACGGAAAATGTAACTTTCGACGAAGACTATTGTGCCGATCATGCCGGATTTTTACCCGGGGATTTTGCTTTGCTGGCGATCAGCGATGACGGCTGCGGCATGGACAAAAGAACGCTCGATAGTATTTTTGAACCCTTTTTCACCACAAAAGAAGTAGGGCAGGGAACCGGGCTGGGGCTTGCCACCGTCTATGGTATTGTAAAGCAAAACAACGGGTTCATCAAAGTC
>JAABTQ010000045.1 GCA_011389745.1 Desulfobacteraceae bacterium
CCAAAACTTTTTCCTAATTGTTTTTCAACAGTCGAAATCTGACGAATGACATTCTCCCGGAAATTTTCCTCGGCAGGAGGATAGCTGTCGAGGATCTTTTGAATCCGGAAAACCTCGGTCGTTACGATAAAAGCAGGAGGTACCGGAAAACCGATCTGCTTTAACTGTACCATATTCAGCCCCTTGTTTCCCAAATGTATAATGCCTGAAACATGGCTGTTGGCATCATCGATTCCCAAAATGGCATTCATGGGGTCATAAAGGAGCAGAAGCTGAAGATTGTGTCTGTCCAGCTTATTGGATTGCTTGAACAGCGTATTTAAAATCCGGGTTAAAAATACATCGAGCTGCTGAAGCCCTAAGGATATTGAAATACGTTCCCGAAAAAAAATTTCCGATATCCGCAGTTTCAGATTGTCCTTGTCTTCCAGGCCTTTTTGAGGAAGAAATTTTGGAAGAATTTGATTGGGGGGTATCTGACAAAAAATTCGGGCAAAATTCCGATCGTGCACACTGGTAAAGTTGTCACTCACAATATTTTGTACGGCACGCATAATCCCTTTAAAAACATCCAGATACTGAGTCAAAGTAAAACCCCTGACCTCCAGGGAACTTCCTAAAAAATCAAGCTGCCGCCTGAATTCGACGGATAGTATGCCGTCAATATCAAGAGCCATGCCAAAAAGTTTAAGCCTGTCGTAAATCTGGTAGAAGGTGGCCTTGGTGATCAGGCTCAGATCGATATTTTCTATCAGTTCTTCGAACAGCACATTGACCATGGATTCAAGCCGAAACGTAAGGCCCAGTGCATCGAACTTCATTTCATGATAACTTCCGTACATGGATGGAATATCTATGGTGAAATGTCTTTTTTTATAGATATCCTCCCGGCTTTCGTAAACATCGGGTGAGAGAATGAGATCTTTAAGCAAACGCAGATATTCGAGAAATTGATAAAGCCTTTTTTCAGAGTCGGTCTCCTCTATTGCCTGTTTAAGTTCTCCCAGGTGAGGAAATGCTTCAGCTTTAAGTTGTGCAAGGTATGCGTCAAGTTCCGTAAAACTTATGAAGTATTTCTGGTAAAGAAGCCTGTAAAGGGTGATGGCAAGGTCCGCCCTTTCACGATCCACATCCGAAACCCCGGGTGTTTCCCAACACAACCTTTTCAAACCCTGTTCATCCTGAGTTAAAAAATCATGGGGAATAACAACACCATTGTCTTTCAGATGGATGAAGATTTTTTGAAGATCATCCACATAGGGTCCGCTGGTTTCCACCAGACGATAAATACTGGGAGGAAGAAACGGTTTTAGCAGCTTTTTTTTATTGGTCTCCCAGAATACAAATGTCGATTCCATCAGAGCGATAATCCTGTTACTGCTCTCCACGTGACTTTGTTTTCGGATAAAGTGAAGCAGAATATCCTTGCGATGGCTGAGTTCATCAAGACGTGTGGAAATATCCCGGAGTTTTCCCTCGGCTCCGATATCGTTAAAATATGCGGGAAACAATCTTGCCAATTGTTTGCACAGATTATAAACCGGTTCTATGTCGCTGTTTAAAAATTTCGTGATGTCTCTTGGAAATAAATCCGTATCCTTTATAAATACACCACAAAGGGACAAATGGATAACCAGTGCTGAAATAAGCCGGGTTGACCATTTAGGGCAAATCTCAATAAGTGACATCCAGGTTCTGATATTTTGAATATGGGCTTTATTCACCTTGATCTGCCAGTCATTTCCCACGCCACCGATCATGGGGGTCTGAAATCCCATATCGATAACCTCATCGATAAAAAAATTCACCAGATCATGATCATCGGTCTTGGAAACGCCTCTTCCAACATTGAGAACACAGTTAAGCGCGGTTTCAGGATATCTGCTGGTACGTTTTTTGAGAATTGAAAAGGTTTTTTTAACAAGTTTTCTCAGATTCCAATGCTTTTCATTGACAATAAGCCGGCTCAATGTCCGGTTGATATCCTTTAAGGCTTCCTCATGAATTGCGGAAAGACCTGCGGTATTCATGATATGGAATAAAAATAAAAGTTTCCACTGCTTACCACACCCGTTTTTATTTCCTGCTGGAAGCAATTTCCGGGGTAAATCACGATAAGCGTCAACAAACTGCTTGTATCCCGGCAGTTCAAGCATCTGTGTCAGAGCACTTCTGGTGCCGATGGATGTGGATTGTGAAATACTGACTACTTTGGTCGTTAATTCAGTGAGTCTTGCATGGGAAATATCAGTGAAGAGAGCATTTAACATGTTGGGATCGCATTTACACTCCGCTTCCTTTTCAAACCATTCCTGAGGATCATCTTCGGATAGCCAGTACAAATACGTATGCTGATAATACCTTAAAAGTACCTGATTAATCACACTGTAATCCGGTGCCACACCGGCAAGGTCGTCATTGTTGATAATATTTTCCGCAAGGCGATTGAGCTGATAAAAACTTTTGATGAAAAGGAAAAAAAAGTCATCCGGATAATCATTGATTTTTTCAAATGCACGATTGACTACTGATATAAATCGCGGAAGTTCGGAACCGGAATCTATTAATATTTTTTCGATAAAAAGCATAAAATTGTCAATGGCATCCGCACGGACCTCCGGTTTTTTTGAGTGTTCGATAGCGATAGTAAAAATATCCACATAAATATCGGCTGCTTCGGGCCCTAAAGGATGACTGGTCAGTAAATGGAAATAATCCAGTGAGTACCGACGGGCATCATTGACAATAAACGCCCAATTTCTATAGGGATGTGACAGTTCCTCCAAAAAATTGTTCAGTCCGTGTAAAAGACCGTAATAGCCGGACATGACTTCCTGCAAAGTGGAATATCTGGAGTCAATGGTGACTTCAACGCTGTGGTCTCTGATATTTGCTTCAAGAGCAGCGGAATCTATTTTGAGGCTGCCTTCTCTGACAATTGCCTGGATTGGGTTTGCCGTGGTCATTTTGGGTCCGATCATTGTTTGGGTACGGTCACTAATTTAGGGTTCAGGGTTCATTGAACACTTATTACCAAAAACACTTACGCTATACAAGACCATTTACACTATCGTGACAATGCCATGAGGCGATAAACGAGCATCCCTGACATCCATGCTATATCTTCGGGGGATAATATCGCACCGATTGTTTCGTCAAAAACAATATTGGCCTCGGGCGGAAAATCATCATCACCTTCCCAAATGGTCAGCATCAAAGGAATCTTAGGAAATGGATAAAATTCGTATGCGGCATCACCGGTATCTGATTGCTTTCCCCGAAGTTTTTCAGCAGCCTTTTTTAAACCCTGGATGTTTTTACCAAAGACCTGTTTCAAAGGATCAACGGCTCTGCTCAAAAAAGCACTATAATAAAACGTTGCCCCCGGTATTTCCCGGTAAGAAACCCATCGGCCGGTTGGAGTGGGAAAAGCTTCAGCCTTGAGATAATGAAGAATCAGAACCTGCTCCTGAATAGGCACCTCTTTAGATTCATCTTCGCTATCCTTGAATTCAAAGGAAGGCAACTCGATTCTGAAGACACGATTTAAAAAAGGAACAATCATGGTGGTGGCGCCGCTGTTTTTAGTGAATCCGGCACGTTGTTGAAGTTGAATAAAATCCGTTTTTGCCAGGGATTCAACGGCGATTTTTCTTGCCTGTACATAATCATCTATGCGAGCCATGAATAATATACCCCCTTTTGCATTTCCGCGTAAAAAAAATTATATTACTTTCCTAAAGTTGAACCTCGAGAAACAGATTATCAGACGAAAAAAGCCTCGCCCTTATCGGGAGAGGCTTTTTTATTTTCTGGTTTACTCTCTCACTATTTATAAAAAGAGCATTCGTAAATACTCTCTTACAGGCAGTACAATCAGTTAAACTTCAAGCCATGAGTCTGAGTAAAGTGTGCGTCCGAGAATAACATTCACGGTCTTAACATAATCCTTCATTTCCTTGGAAAGGCTATCTAAGGAAGGCGCTTCCCCATCCTGTGTCTTATGGACTAATTCAACGATATCCGGCCGTTTACCTTTGGCGATTTCAGTCAATTTTTCATCCAGAGGATCAGAAATCACAGAATACATGCCGACCCTTTCGAGCATGATCATGTATGTCTGGTTCAGGATTGGTCGGAGATGGTCCGGGGGTCCATTGGAAATATTGGACAAGCCACAGGTGCTCTTAGATCCGGGTGCAATATCCGGAAGCATTTGCATGAAATCCATCAGGCAGATCAGCTGGGCCTGCTGGATATTGACCGGGGTGACAATACCGTCTACCCAAATCTTTTCATTGGGAATTCCAGCCTCATTGGCTGTATAAATCAGTTCGACAGCCAGGGCGGCACGTTCATTTTCATCTCTTGGAAGGCCTTCCGGGCCCCAAAGCAGTGCAATAAAATCCGCACCGGAATCTGCAGCAATAGGAATCATCTTTTCATAACGTTCCGGACGACACATGATCGAGTTGATCAAGTGTGGTACTGATACGGGTTTCAATACTTTAAGGGCCGCTGCAATAGCATCGATATTAGAGGTATCCAATGCCAAAGGAACATCATCCACAACTTCCTGTACAGTTTTTACCACCCAGGGCATTAGTTCATGACCTTCTTTTTTGGCCGGCCCAAGGTTAATGTCGATGTAATCCATACCCTGTTTTCTCTGAAAAAGAGCTTCTTCCTGGATCGGCTTTGGATCACGTTCCTTGTATGCTCTACCGATCTTTTTGTTAATAACATTTAAACTTTCACCAATCAGTTTCATAGGTCCTCCCTTGTTTCCTGTTTCAGCAACTTGTCGTTACTGGGGAATTTTACCCCCCCCTTTGCCATGACCATAAACTTCATTTTCTGGTATAAATCAATTTATACTAGAAAAATCAAATGGAAAATGAATAGTAAAAAGGCAGGACAGGCAAGTATCCCATCCCGCCTTTTCATAATTATCCCAGGTTCTTGATAAATGGGGGAATATGTGCAGCTTCTCTCGGGCCTACGATGATTTTCCAATCAGGCAGTTCTTCTTCCATATCACCGGCAATAGCAGCAGCATAACCTGGAATGACAAGTTCCTTTTTAGTAACCTTATCGGCAATACCGCTCTTTTTGACAAAAATACCCACGTCATCACCGGCAAATTTTCCGGCCGCCCATGCGGTCATAACGGACAAGCCTTCCGAATCCTTAACCAACAGCCAACTTGGTACACGACTTCCTTCGATTTCACCTGAAACAATAAAATAAGTGAGAGCAAAGTTTGTTGTCACCAACACCGGAGAGTCGGCAGCCGGATCACCAATGGGATAAATACCCTCGATGACGGTCATGGGGCGCTGTGGGTCGGTGTAGACATTAAGCCGTTCAAGCAGCAGTGGGAATATAGTCTCGCCATTAAGATCCGACAGAATTACAATTCCGGCATACTTGGCAATAAACATACCCGCAATAAGGGCTTCCATATCCGTGTTTGAAGCCATCTCACAAGGAAATGTAATTGTGGGAAAACCAACACTACGGTTGGCATTTTTAAGAGCCGCACGTCGGATAGCGATCTGATCTTCAAATGCCTGCTTGATTTCCCTTGAGCCCGGATCAATTACCAGATCCTTTAATCCCATGCCTGTCAATTTATCAGTCAAAGACACCAGTGCATCAATAGAATCGGCTTTAACGGCTAGCGGGAGGCCGGCTTCCTTGGCCAGGGCGCCCATGTCATCGGCGTTAGCGGCCGTTGCGGCATAAAGAAGGGGACGTTTGAATCCGCAGGCCTCAACGCCGGCTTTCATAACATCCACATCCTCGGTCATCAGTACCAGATTAAATTCAGTGGTCTCGGCAATGGTTTTTGCTTTGGCAGCAAATGCGTTCTTGTCACCATTAACATCTTTTAATGCCACCACCTGCGGTCTTAAATTAAACCCGACTCGCTCATACTGAAGAGCATTCAATCCTTTCAGTTTTGCTGCAACATCAGCATCAGGTGTATCTGAAGGGCATAGAATACCGATTGCTGTCGGGTTGAAAAAAGTTTTCTCGTGACGGTAAAGTACGGTTTCTCCGCCGACTGTAAATGCACGAACCCCTTTGCCGATAGCCACCGGACGAATGGGAGGGGCGGAAGCTTCTGCAAGCTGCTCCCTGGCCTCTTCCGATACATAGGGGCATTGATCCAGTTCAGCCTTACCTGATGCCAGATTCATGGCAAATGCAAGACAGGTGGGAACACCACACTCCTTACAGTTGGTTTTTGGCAGGAGTTTAAATATTTGAATACCGGTTAATGCCATATTGATCTCCTTATTAATGATAGCCGTTGATCAACCAACCCATAATGAAAAATTAATTTCCGGATCGAAACCAACGGTATTGAGCCATTTAAGATATTTTTTACCATCACTGAACAGATTTGTTCAGCACGGCTTTTAACGGTCCGACAAAGCTTTTTTCAAATCCTTGCCGGACCGGGATACAAACAAAATGTACGACTAGCTGATAATCGATTCCATATCAAGTGCCGGATGACCTTTTTCCTTGAGGAAAGGCATAATTTCTTCCTCGGTGATACCTATGGTTTCATCAGCGATCATATCCACAAAATTCGGATAGCCTTCTTCCTCACCGCGTTTGTTCAGACGTTCCTTGAGTTCCTCTTTGAGGGCTTTGGGCAACCACACCACACGAAGGATTCCGCCATCACCCTTGATGAACTTGCGCTGGGTGATGTTGAACTTGGAGTGGCCCACGAAACCGGGGGAAGAAGCACCACCGCCCATAACACCGGCCAATGTGGTGAATTTCATACCGCACGGGGTTTCTCCTTTGTAGTCACGGTTAACGCTCATAATACCATTGCATGACGGCAACATAGCGGCTATACATTCGCAGCAACCGCATGTGGTCATGGGATCTTTGCACATGGAATAGAAGTTATAATGGGTAACAGCACCACGTGAGGCTTTGTATATGAAATCATTGACACCTTTCCACTGGCCCAGCAACGGATCAAGACATTCGCCTTTTTCGATGGGCTGGTTGGGACCGGTGGGATTGATTTCAAAGGACGCCTTGCAGTCCATCCAGTTATAAGCGCCGCAAAGTCCTGTTCTCTCGGGGCTGACGCTGCAAACATGGCTGGGTGCAAATGACTGACAAAGGGTGCAGGAGTAATATGTCTCGACATCTTCGTCGGTCATCTTTTCCACACGCTCGTCTCTCAACTTGTACTCGGCGCGGGCACGCTCAGTGAGTTTGTCCACATCTTCCTTGTTGGTATAAAGGGTGACCTGAACCTTATCCAGAATTTTGTTAAAATCCTGGTGGAATTTGGCATGGAGCACCACGCCAATGTCTTTCAGGGTAAAACCTTTTTCAACCGCAGCCTTGCTCACGCGAATCCATGCGATATCACGCTGTCCCATATGCATGATACCCTGGATGTAGTTAATCAGGTGGTGACACTGACGTTCGAGAATCGGCTCGAAATCGGTCTGGAATTCACGACCGGCGATCTGGACATAAATGCCCAGCGGAAGCACACCGCCCTCTTTGATGTCTTTGACATCAGGACCAACGATTATGACCTTTCCGTCTTCAATCTCGTTCATTTCGGCCATCTTGACAAGCTCGGTAGCCTGGGTTTTTCCGCCGCCCATCTGGAAATAAAGATCCGCACCACGGACACGCTCACCCTCGTATGCCGGTCCAAAAGAGCAGGGAATATCGATGGTCGATACCGCTGTTTTAAGTCCACGAACTTCAACTGACCTTTGTACCATCTCGTCATGACCCACGTTGGCCACAACATGCTCGTAGGTACAAATACCGGTGGGAAGAATTTCCGGAATATCCGTGTCGGCCAGTGTCGGGAATCCCCAGTTGACGCATCCGGCTGCAGCGGCAGCCCACTCGGCATTCACATCACCCAGCGCGTTGACAAAGGCGAAAATTCTGTTCTTGTTGTATGTCAGCATGCTCTTGTAATCACCCGGTTTGATGCCACCGAAAGCCATGGCGGCACGGTTGGCAAAACCAAGAGCAAAAATTGCCGATGAAATATCGGGGCCAAACGGAACAATACGTGTATTCCATCCGACCTGAACGCCTGCCTGAATCAACTGCTCAATGACGGTAGTACCATTCTGGTTGGCTGCGCAGAAAATATACAGAGAACGTCTCTGGTATTCTTCCACGATATCCTTGGCAATTTCCGGAGTGGGAGCCGAACCAACAATAGCGGCAAAACCCGGTGCGGAACCATCCACAAACTCGACGCCTCTTTTTCTGAAAACGGTGTCATCTGCAGCACCCAGCCAGATTTTTCCGGCATCCAGATCAACATCTTCACTGTGCAGGTAAAAATCGGGATCGTTGAGGTAACGAAGGGCTTCTTCGATTTCAAATGCGAACAGTGCCGCCATACCGGCATCCAGAAGAGGCCCGAGGTAGGGCAGATGGTGTTTTCCCTTGACATGCGGCGGAAGCAGCTTACGGGCAAATTCAAGTGGTTTTTTCATATCTTCAAGGGTTTCCACTTTAATTCCCAGAAGGGAATAGATCACGGGCAGATAATACGCCGTATTGGGAAATCCGACTTTTGTATCGGCATTGTAGGTATCCAAAGCTTGTTTGTATTTTCCTTCGACTTTGGAGACGATGTTATAACCACCCTGAATGGCGGCAAATGCAACTAATCTTGACATAATTTCCTCCTTCGTTGAGGATTTATTGGGTCTTTATATTATGACTCAAATCCTGTCTGAAAATCAGGCTTCGAGTTTCTGACGGTCAGCCATGTCCATGAGGACTCTTTCCCTGGCTTTATCAATACCGAGAGCTTTACGTTTGGCATCGATGTGAGCGATCATCTTGTGTGCATGCTTGATCGGGTCGGGTTCAAAATCCCATTTTCCGCCATATACCTTTTCCAGATCTTCGAACAGATATTTCTGGAAAACCGGGGCTCCGGATGTTGGGAATGTGGCGCCGAACACGGTGTAAACACCGGATGATACAAAATACTGACCAATGCTGATGGCCTTTTCACTCATCCATTCAGGAGCGCTTCCGGCTGCCGGAAGGTCACTGATGTCTTTTCCGAGCCCGCCTGCCTTGGCGACTTCGGTTGCCGCCAGCAGAATTCTGCTGTTATCCACGCAGGAACCCAGGTGCAGAACCGGTGGAATACCCACTGTCTCACAAACTTCCGCAAGTCCGGGGCCACAGAATACCGCAGCGGTGTCAGGAGTCAGCAAGCCTTCCATGGCGCATGCAATACCGTTACATCCGGTGGTCAGAACAATAACATCATTTTTGATCAGTTCCTTAACTATCTGGATATGGCCTTCGTTGTGGCGGGTTCTGGCGTTGTTGCATCCAACCACCCCGGCGATACCCCGGAGACGACCGTTAATGATGTTGTCATTCAATGTGTAATAAGTGCCTCTGAACGTTCCGCCCAGGTGATACTGCACGGACTCGACACCGAAACCGGCAATCTGCACGTTCTTCTGGGTTGGGATAATCACATCGGCCCCACGATTCTGGAAATTGTCGATAGCGATCCTGACAATCCGTTCGGCATCTTCGATGGCATGATGCTCGTCAAATTCGATGTGCTCGACATTGCTTTGTTCCATCCTGGAGATGGGATGGGTCGTGATGACTTTGGTATGGAAACATTTGGCAACGTTGGCCAGGTTCTGGAAAATACACTGGACATCAACGACCATTGCTTCGACCGCACCGGTGATAATGGCAAGTTCCTGCTGCAGGAATGTTCCACACAGGGGCACGCCGTGACGCTGAAGAATTTCATTGGCGGTACAGCAAATACCGGATAATTGAATGCCTTTTGCACCCTTTGATTTGGCATACTCAATCATTTCCGGCTTTTGTGCCGTTGCCACGATCATTTCGGAAAGCACGGGCTCATGGCCATGGATAACAATATTGACCTGATCTTTTTTCAACACGCCCAGGTTGGCTTCGGACTGCAAGGGATAAGGTGTTCCGAAAAGAATATCCTGAAGATCGGTGGCCAGCATGGAGCCGCCCCATCCGTCTGCAAGCGATGCACGGGTACATTGTTTGACAATATTTTTATAATCCTGATCCACGCCCATGTGGGTGCGGTGCATAATGTCAACGATTTCACGGTCGATGTTTCTGGGAAGCACACCGTTTTTCTTCCACTTTTCGTATAGCGGCTCAGGAGCCCGTTTCAGGTAAAGAAGCTCACCTTCAGGCTTGCCCCACTCATTCAAAGCTTTTTCAGCAACTTCCAATGCGATCTCATCAATGTTTCTGTCCAGCACCTGACCATCTTTTTCCACTGTTGTCTCAACACCAAGATGGGGGGCAACAGCCAGAAGTTTCTCGGTATCCTTGATCTGATAAGCTTCAGTCTCTTTTCTGGCGGCAGACATAAACACTTCCGCCACACAACGGCCATGGTCGGAATGAGCAGCCGCGCCGGCAGCCACCATCCGGGCAAAGTTACGGGCGGCAATGGTGTTGGCCGTAGCGCCGCAGAGGCCTTTTCTGGTATCCTCACCCTCGATTCCGGCCTTGGGAAGGGGCAAACGACACGGACCCATGGCACAGTTCTTACAACATGTACCCTGGTTTCCGATATTACAGGGTTTCATGGCCTCAGCCCTGTCAAAAACAGTGTCAATGCCCAGTTTCTGAGCACGTAGTATCATTTCCTGAGTAGCGATGTCGATAGAAGCTGCAATGGGATCAGCCACTTTAGCTTTTTTACCTTCTACTTCTACTTTGGCTTTTTTCTCAATTGCCATTTAGAGGTTCCTCCTCAATATTTTGTTAACTATAATATATTTTTGAAAATATTTTCGAGTCATTAGACTTGTTAGCGTTTATGAACACGATCCAGTGATTTGAGCATTTTATCGATGGTTGGAATCTGCTCGGCAGCCGGAGTCTTTGAAACAGCGCTTTTTGCCGCTACATCCGTGCCGGCCGTGCGAGCCTCACGCTCTTTGGCGCGTTTTGCACGAATCGCTTCCTCATCAGCTTCTCTTTTTTCAAGCTCTTGTGCTTCGGCCTTGGCTTTGGCATCTGCTTCGGCTTTTTTCTTGGCTTCGGCATCAGCTTTGGCTTTGGCTTCGGCATCGGCCTTGGCTTTTACTTCGGCTTCGGCTTTGGCCTTTACTTCAGCTTCGGCTTTAGCTTTGGTTTCAGCTTCTGCTTTCTTCTTGGCTTCCAAATCAACAACCTCAGCCTTTGCTTCCGCAGCCGGTGCTGCAGGTGCAGGTTTGGCTTCGGCCTTGGGTGCCGGTGCTGCCGCAGGTTTGGCTGCCGCAGGAGCTGCTGCTGCTTTAGGAGCTTCTTTCTTTGCTGCGGGAGCTGCTGCAGCTTTCTTTTCTTCCTCAATGGCCAAATCCGGTTCCGGAGCTAAACCCGCATAATCAATCTTAGATTCGGCCAGCATTTTTTTAACCGGAGCAACATCTTTAGCAGATCCACCATCCGCCAGAAGATCGATAAAGGATTTCACCAGTCGAACGGATTCAGGATGACGCATGATTAAAATGTTGGAACCCGCCATCAGATAAGTAACCGCACCCACAGCCTCCATCAGGATACCGCGCTTTTCAGGATCACCCAGAGTCGGGGCATCTTCCAGAGTCTGCTTGGCTTCTTTACATTTCCAGACTTCGTTTCCGAGGTTATTGACCAGCGGAAGCTGCAATTTGTCGTCGCCCTGGGTCAAGCCGGCCATTCTGAGACGTTCCATAACCGAAAAGGAATATTCCATACCGTATCCCAAACCACCGGTGGTGGGATCGACAAGGACTCGGTTCAGGGGCATTCCCAGGTTTTCCAGAAGAATGTTGACTTGTTTGGCAAGGTTGACATCGATCGGGGATGAAGAAATAATAAAATGTCCATACCCCATGGCAGCAGCGCCGATTCCTTTGTGGTTTTTGTCTTCCACAGGACCCATGATCAATTGCTTGTCCTGACAGGCCTCGGCCACATATTTCAGAACTTCTTCATCTTTTTTCGGATTGGCACAACCCCACAAAATCAACGGCACATCCACTGCAGCCTGGACTTTTTTGACCACTTCAGCGGTCTCTTCCTTGGATGCATTCTTGCCATTGGGGTCGATGCTTTTTAACTGAAGCACAATGATGTCCGCCCCATATGTTTCAACACATTTTTTTGCCCAGGCAGCAGGATCGGAAATCACATCTTTAAACGGTTCCATAGCCGCTGCCGGCCAGTCTTCCGGTGTAGAATCCCAAACTTCCATAGCCACTCTCGGCTTGTTGGGCATCTCACCTTCAAACTGATAAAAAGGATAGCTTGTTTCGCCCCCGACGGTTACTGCCTTAGCCCCTGATCCCAAGGTAATCGGTTTTACGCCGCCGGCATATGATTCCTTGTAAAATTGAAAGCCCAATGTTTCCTCCTTTTGAAAACAAGGTCATTGTTTTCAGGTTAAATAAATAAAATCCTCCGCATAAATAAAAAAAGGCACAATGCTGCACCCTTATCCATTAAATTCAGCACCCCCTCCTTTCATTTTATTTGTTTTTATAATGATGATATTTTTATCTACAACGGTAGATGATTCCTGAGCAGAATTTTTATATAAGGCATAACCATTGTTGTCAGCACCCGAAGGCATGATCTAAGGATGTCTCCACAAACCAGCTAGTCGCTGTAAATTGATGACTTGAATTCCTACAATTCCGAAATGTTCTTTTTATATAGGAATCATGAATTTGTCAATAGGTGAGTCGTCGAAATTTGATATAAATATCGTTCAGTTACTGAATTAAGCTCCGACTTTTTAACCGCTGTTTCAGTTTTGGAAATTGGTTGATATCGGTATGGGGAAGAAAAAGCGCAGCCACATATTGATCCATGTAAGAATTTGTTTCAGAAAGTTCGAAATTGGTCATTTTCCGGGTCACCTCCACCACATCCTTTCTGATACGGTTTGTCAGGCAGCTCATTTTTGCCCCCATCAGTGATCCGTTTCCGACATAAATGACTTTTTCCGCGTCTATTTCAGGAAGCAACCCTATGGTAATGGCTTTTTCCAGATCCACATAGCTGCCGAATCCTCCAGATAAAATGATACGATCTAATTGGTTTACCCCCAGACCGACTTCAGCAAGAAGCGTCATAAATCCGCTGAAAATTGCACCTTTGGCCCTGATAAGATTGTCAATATCAATTTCTGAAATCACCACATCCCGATCTATGGCAGTCATGTCTTTCCAGGCCAGCACATATTCAAATATGCCATCGATTTCACGGATTCTCGGCGTATTCAGATCCCGATTGAATTTTCCTTTGCTGTTGATCACCCCCATTTCAAAAAGCGTTGCAACAATCGATATGAGACCGGAACCGCTGATGCCTTTTGGAAGCGTGTTTCCAATGGTAACATTCATGGGTTCCCAGGTAGACGGATCAATTGAAAAATCTTCAATAGCGCCTTTTGAGGCACGCATGCCAAAACGGATGCCGCCGCCTTCGAATGCAGGTCCTGCTGAGCAGGCCGCACATGCAAACCAATCTTTATTACCCACCACAATTTCCGCATTTGTCCCAATATCTAAAAACAAGGTTAACTCCTCAGAACGATAAAGTCCCGAGCCCATAACACCTGCCACAATGTCCCCTCCCACATAGCTGGATATTGCAGGGTATACAAGAGCCGTCACATGGTCCCCCAGTTCAATGCCCAGGGAAACCGCGTCAATAGGGGGATATAGGGTAGCCGCGGGCACATACGGGGAACGCCTGATATAAGCAGGATTTATTTTTAACAGAAGCTGGGTCATGGTAGTATTTCCTGCCAGTGTGATAGTGGACACTTCATCAATATCAATGCCTGACTTTCGAATCAATTTTCTGATAAGCGAATTAATATTTTTAATAATGACCTGGTGAAGTTTTTCCAGGCCTTCCGGTTTTTCCGCAACCATGATGCGGCTGATCACATCTTCACCATAACTGATCTGGCCGTTGAACTCTCCGAACTGCTCCAATGCTTTGCCTGTGTTCAAATCCAGTAACTGAGCATAAACGGTTGTTGTACCTACATCAACAGCTATGCCGTAATTACGGTCGGTGGTATCGCCAGGCTGAACATTAATAATTCGTGTCTTTCTGCCGCTCTGGACAGGTCTTGCCAGGGTTGCGGTCACCTTGAAATTTTCTTTTCTGATGACATCGGGTATTTTTCGGATCACCGGAAGACTCACTGCCATGCGGTGTTCGTTATGTTGTAATTTCAAGAAGCTTACCAGGCGGGTCACATCCGGAAGATGGTCATCCTTATCAGGGGGAGGCAGTTCCAGATATTTTTTTTCCACCGGCGGTATAAAAAGGCCTTGTTCCTTTAATTCGTCCAGGTTCATTTCGGTTATACGAGCTGTTTTTCTTGCCGTTGCCGCCATGTCCAGGAAAGTTGAATCGATCTCTGATTCCACCGGAATACGCACAACAAGATCTTCGATTACTTTTGACTGGCAAGCCAACCGGTAACCCTTTTCCCGTTCCCCGGGACTGAGTTTTTCCGTAATTCCACCCTCCACGCTTCCCTGTTCCAAAATGACACGACATTTGCCGCAAAGACCACCGCCTCCGCATGAAGCATTAATATGAGCCCCTGCCTCAAGGGCTGCTCTCAAAAGGGTTTCACCCGATTTTACTTTAATTTTTTTTGCGTAAGGAAGAAACGAGACTGTATATTCACTCATGAAGTATGCTCCTTTTGAAATATTTTCGAAGTCTACCCGTCCGGATCATCAAACCGGCAGCTCAGGACAACGGTTCCTTCCTGAAGAGTCGTTTGGACTTTGTAAGGCAAGGCTTTAAAAAGCCTGATCATGCTTTCGTTTTTGGGTGAGGTATAAGCCATCAATCCTGCGATTCCGTTTTCTCTGGCGGCCTCAGCCAATTTTTTAATCAGATGTTTTCCCAGGCTCATCCCCTGAAAGGATTTACTCACTGAAAAAGCGACCTCGGCAATGTTGGTCGCTTCTTCAAGCTGATATTCACCGATACCCACCACTTCACTGAAACCATATTCTCCCACAGTGGCAATCAGGGTTAGGTTTTTTATATAATCCACCTGAGATACACTCTCCATTTCATCCGTGACAAACCGGTCCTTTTCATGAAAAAATCTTGAAATGATGTCTTCTTTGTCCAGGGAGTAAAAGTGTTCCTGGATTCTGCGTTCGTCAACAGCTTTTGCCGGCCTGATGGTGATATCCTGTCCGCTGATTTCAATTGTTTGTTCGATTTTCAAAGGATAAACCGCCTGAAGAGTGTCTTTTACCGTACGCTCCGGGCCTAGCAGTTTCATTTTTTTGGCATTTTCAAAAAGTTCTTCCCTGAAATCCGGATGCGCAATACTGATCAGGGCAACGGCTCTTTCCTGTATGTTTTTCCCAAAAAGGTTGACCACACCGTACTCGGTCGCCACATAGTTGATATCACTTCTGGGCACCACCACAGCCGTGTCGGTCAGCATCGGCACAATTCTGCTCTTTTTGCCGTTTGCCGTTGTGGAAGTCATCAGAATAAAAGACTTACCTCCTCGTGAGAAAGCTGATCCGCGAATAAAATCGAGCATGCCCGTAATCCCGCTGAAATAATTAAAAGGAAGAGCATCCGCAGCCACCTGTCCGGTCAGATCAATGGCCATCCCGACATTCATGGAAACCATCCGATTGTGTTGAGAGATAATTCCGGGATCATTGACATAATCTGAAGGGTAAAACTCAATGGCAGGATTGTCATCCATGAATTCATAAAGATATTTGGATCCCAGAGCACTGCTGGCAACAACTTTGCCATCGTTAAAGCCCTTGCGACGGTTGGTGATAATCCCCTTTGAAATCAGTTTCATAATATCATCGGTCAGATACTGGGTGTGAATCCCCAGATCGTTCTTGTCCGACAGCGCCAGCATCACAGCCTGTGAGGTTGTTCCAAGACCGATTTGAATGGTTGAACCGTCATCAATAAGCCTCGCAATATATCCGGCCATAATATTGGCTGCTTCCAGCTCGGGTGGGTTATCCACGGTGAGAAGATCTTCATCACGTTCAACAACGACATCCACATCGTTGACATGAATAAAACTTCTTCCAAGAACCCTGGGCATGTTTTTATTGACCTGTGCAATCACTAGATCAGCCGCATAAGCTGCCGCAAGGGTAACATCCACAGCAACACCGAGGCTCATCCAACCAAAATCGTCAGGCGGCGAAACCTGTATCAACGCGACATTGATGGGCAGCAAACGGCTTTTGAAAAGGCGGGGTACGGCAGACAGATTGATCGGTGTGATGTATTTGATGTTTCTGGCAAGCCCCCCGGGTTTAGCTGATCCCGCATAAAAAGAACGAATGTTCATACTCCGGTCCGTGCTCTTATTGGCGATGAGCGTCAGGGGACTACTTTCCAAAGACAGAAGGCGCACCACCTCAAGATCAGGAAACTTGTGAAATTCATCGGCCAATACCCTCAATAAGGCCTGAGGCTCACCACAGGAAGCACCGGTAAAAACCCTCTGACCGGGTCGAATCATTCCGATGGCTTCATATGCGCTTTTTTTCTTTTTGACATAATTATCAGCCCAATACATCTCGATAGCCATGTTCAGTCCTTATGGTTACAGGTTTTTTGAAATGTATAGCTTATCAAATTTTTGATTATAAATTAACCAAATCCTGAAAGCAATGTTATTAATGGATTTTGCCTTCAAAGTAAGCTATAAAAAATATTAGGCTTCGGAAAGCCTGTTTTAACGTCGACTAGCAAACAGGGAGAAGAGAAATGAAATTAGTTTTTACACAGACAACAACCATTAAGAAGAGTATTTTGAAACTTATCTCTCTGGTTATCATTTTCATTTTCATTGTTCCCGGCATTTCGATGGTGGAATGCGGAGAGGATACCGATGAATATCAGGGACTGAGAAAAAAAATGGTGGCAAAGCAGATTAAAGATCGCGGAATTGTTGATCAAAAAGTTCTCGAGGCCATGGGCAAAATCCCCCGGCATATGTTTGTCCCGGAATCATTAAGAAGCCAGGCGTATCAGGACTATCCCCTGGCCATTGGTGAAGGTCAGACCATATCACAGCCCTATATTGTGGCACTGATGACCGAAAGCCTCGGACTGTCCGACAACCATCATGTTCTGGAAATCGGTACCGGTTCCGGCTATCAGGCGGCAGTGCTCGCAGAAATGGTTAATGAGGTTTACTCCATCGAGATTAAAGATAAACTTTACCACCAGTCCAAGAATGCTCTTAAGAAAACCGGGTATGATGACGTCAAAACAAGACATGGTGATGGGTATTTCGGTTGGGAAGAAGCCGCACCATTCGATGCCATCATGATCACCGCTTCTGTGGACCATATTCCGCCCCCGCTTTTGGCCCAGCTTAAAGACGGAGGAAAACTGATTTTGCCATTGGGCAATCCTTTTAGCTATCAGCATCTGACACTTGTCACCAAGCAGGGGGAAGACTACAGTGTCAGACAAATCGTAGGTGTGCTGTTTGTGCCCATGACCGGAGAGGCGTTGGGAAAATAGGTGTTAGGTATTTAGGTATTAGGTGTTAGGTATTAGGTATTAGGTATTAGGGAAATTGTCATTCTGAGGGAGCGAAGCGAACGAAGAATCTTTGGTTGCAAGTTAGCAGGAAAAAGGTTTCAGTGTTCACAAGCAATAGATTCTTCGTCGGCCAAAGGTTTTGTGCCGAATGATAAACTGTATTGCCGGCCTCCTCAGAATGACAGCCGATGGGGAAACGGATATTGACTGAACACTGAAACCTGAAACCTAAAAGCTAACACCTTATTCCCTGAACACTGAACACTGACACCTGAAACCTATAAATTCGGATTACCCAATGACTTACTTCGCCGTATTTCTCATATCCCTTTCTGCCCTGGCGTTTCAGGTTCTTCTGACCAGGGTGTTTTCCATCGGCCAGTGGAATCATCTCTCCTTTATGGTCATCAGTATTGCCCTGTTTGGTTTCGCGGCCAGCGGCACTTTTCTTTCCATTTTGGATACTCGCCGGCAAGGTTGGGAAATACGTTTATCGGGCACCCAGGCCCTGCGGTTTCTGCTTTTGGTTTACAGCCTGACAGTTATTTCGGCATATATGATACTGAACAATATCCCTCTGGATTATTTCCGGCTGCCCGTAGAGTCGGTTCAGGCCATATATCTTTTATGCGCTTACCTGGTTTTGGCTTTACCTTTTTTTTTGGCAGGGATGGTGATTTCCATCACTTTTGCCGCCTATTCCAAAAATGCGGGCCTGGTTTATTTTTCCACCATGTCCGGGTCTGCCTGTGGCGCAATTTTACCGCTACCGTTGCTTCCTTTTTTAGAGGAAGGCTCCCTGGTGGTTATATGTGCGCTTATTCCACTTCTTTTTCTTCTGATGCCTTCAAAGGAAAAGTCAGAATCCCGGAAAACAAAGCATTACCTGTTGTGGAGTTCTGGAGCGGCAATCGTGGTTATCGGCATTTTTCTTGTTGGAGCAAAAGACGGTCAGTATGTCCAAGTAAAGCCATCCCCTTATAAAGCCCTGAGCCGGATATTAAAATTTCCCGACACCCATATTGTCCGAACGGTATCGGGAATACGAGGCAGGATCGAGGCTGTAGAAAGTCCTTATATACGGTTTGCCCCGGGCCTGAGTTTAAAATTTCACGAAAGCCTTCCGAAACAGTCGGCAATTTTTCAGGATGCTGATTCACCCTATACACTTTATGAAATTGCAACTGTGGAAGATATGGTGTTTGCGAGATACTCTCTTTCTTATGCCGGTTATGCTTTATCGCCCCGGCCTTCTCATGTATTGGTTATCCAGGGTGTGGGAGGCTCAGGCATTCCATACGCCATGGCATCGGAAGCCGGAAAGATTACCGTTTTGGAGCAGAATCCTGAACTGGCTAAAATTGTGTCGGGACACTATCCAGTGAACGTAATAAACACCACTCCCCGTGCATTTTTCTCACGCTCCCGGGAAAAATACCCGGTCATCCATATTGAAAACCATGGCCCCTCGATTCCCGGTACGGCAGCCTTGAACCAGGAACACCTTGTGACGGTCGATGCCTTTGTCACCTATCTGAATCATTTAGAGGAAAATGGAGCCATTATACTATCCGGAAAACTCCTTCTTCCGCCATCCAACACCGTTCGGCTCTGGGCCTCAGCATATGAAGCACTTCAACAAATCGGTAAAAAGCAACCGGAATTACACATGGCCATGCTAAGAAACTGGGACACCTTCACTTTCGTCATTTCAGCCGATCCCATTAAAGACAGTGAGCCGCTGACACATTTTGCTCAACAGATGAACTTTGACATGGTTTATCTCCCAAAACCCGACATGAGCCTGGTCAACCGGTATAATGTGTTTGACAACCCTTATTATTTTGATGAACTTGAAAAGTTGAAGAATGCTTACCTTACCGAAACGGAAAGCCGGTATTTTGCAGAGTCACTTCTGGATATTGCTCCCCAGTGGGACAACCGTCCTTTTCCAAACCGTTTCCTCAAATGGCCGCGTCTTATGGATTTATATGAAAGCACAGGAAGCCGGCTTTACGGAGTGCTCCTTTCCGGGGAAATCGTGGTGATGGTGGTATTTATCGAAGCCGTTCTTGTGGCATTTTTTTTACTGGCCATCCCGATTATTATCGTCTCAAAAAAAGGATCTAGGCCAAAATTTTCTCATCTCGTTTTTTTTCTTGGAATCGGCGCAGGTTTTATGTTTGCAGAGCTTTACTTTATCAAACAATATACTTTCTTGTTCGAAAATCCGACCATTGCTTTCACATTAGTACTTTCAGGAATTTTGCTGTTTTCAGGTGCCGGCGGGTATTTATCCCAGAAAATGAACCAATTTCATTTACACTTGTCCCTTATCTGTCTTGCCTGCTTTTTTATCGGCCTTTATATTGGTTTTGAGCATTTGATTGAAAAACTGCTGGGGCTTCCCGATGTCATCCGCTATGTCATGGCGTTTTTGATTCTTGTCCCGGTAGGACTTTTGATGGGAATTCCTTTTTCCATCGGGATTCGTCTGCTGTTAAATACACCCCTGGACCGGGCATACGCATGGGCCGCAAATGGGTGCGCCTCGGTTCTGACATCCATAGCCGCAGCCCAGGTTGCCGTCAGTCAAGGAATATCGACTATCATAATACTGGCTGCGGGAGCCTATTTTCTGTCATTATTGGGATGCAAAATGAAAAAATCATAGTGGTGACTAAATAAGGTAAAGGTAAAGGTCGTTCAACCACAGGCTTCAACGTTCGGGAGTTATATTTTCTGAAAAGTCATTTTGCTTTGTACCCGTTGAAAACAAA
>JAABTQ010000046.1 GCA_011389745.1 Desulfobacteraceae bacterium
TGAGCTGTTCAGGTGGATAAAAAACGCAACAAAATTCTATTTGTCGTCTTTCTCATTGTAATTGCGGCCCTGTTTGCCATGGGGATTTATCTGGCGATCAAATATGAATATTTCCAGACAGCGATTTCACTTATCGACAAAGGTATGTCGACGGGGGTATTCATTGCATTGCTGGTGATCCTGCCCTTGGTCGGTTTTCCTATCAGCATATTTCTGATTATGGGGGGAATAAAATTCGGAATATTTTATTTCATTTTGATCTGGCTGCTCGTACTACCCATCCATACTTTCATCGGATACTATCTGGCCAGGCGTGTAAGAAACCCGCTCGAACGGTTTTTAAGCGACAAAATGGGATACCGTATACCGGAATTACCTGAAAAAGGCAATGCCATGTATAGTTTTCTGTTTTTGGCCATGCCGGGAATCCCTTATGCCGGCAAAAATTATATGATGCCGCTGGCTGGGGTGCCATTCCGGTATTGCGTTGTGATGAATTGCATCGTTCAGGGTGCTATGGGAATCCCGTTCATCGTACTGGGAAAATCAGCAGCAGAAATGGATCTGACCCTCTTTTATATCACCTTGTTTTTTTTCGTGGTGGGTTATATCGTGCTTGGATGGCTGAAAAAAAAATACAGGGATAAAGTCCCGGAGCCTTGAGTATCATGATATCATTCAAATTAAAACCTTTGGCACCAACAAATAAAACACTGAAGGGAGAGTAACATGGGGATAGAAATCGGAGGCCTTTTGGGGCTTATCATTTTGGTCGCAGACGTCTGGGCTATTGTAAAGACTGTGGGCAGTTCGGCATCCACGGGTGGAAAGGTATTCTGGATCGTTCTGATTATCATCCTCCCTGTTCTGGGGCTGATAATCTGGCTTGTTGCCGGACCACGGCCTGTTAAGGGAACATTATAACGGCTAACGGTCGTGGGTTTCCGGGAGAGCACTGATGTCGGAACAATCGGGTGATGGATACGGCATGAGGCAACGCGCGGGTCTGTTTCTGGGGCCGGTTGTTTTTCTGATAATTTTACTGATCCCTGCGCCTGGCGGACTTGCGTCTGAAGCATGGGCGGTGGCTGGGGTTGTAGTGTTTATGGCTATCTGGTGGGTGACGGAGGCAATTCCCATTCCCGCGACCGCATTACTTCCCATTATTTTATTTCCGATACTGGAGGTTGGAACGGTAGCGGAGGCGACCCGTCCCTTTGCCAACCCGTTGATTTATCTTTTGCATTGCGCTCAATGTGGTAAAATTTGTGGGTGTCCATCCGACTTCGATTATCATCGGATTTATGGTCGCGGCAGCCTTTCTGAGTATGTGGGTGAGCAATACGGCTACGGCCATGATGATGCTGCCGATAGCGTTATCCATAATATCATTGGTTGAAAGCGATACGGCTATAAAAACAGGAGACTTAGAGGATAATTTTTCTCTGGCAATATTATTGTGCCTCGCTTATGCCTGTAATATTGGAGGGATTGGAACGCTCATCGGCACTCCGCCAAATGCCCTGATGGCAGCGTATATGTTAGACAACTACGATGTCGAAATCGGTTTTGCCCAGTGGATGATGGTCGGTATTCCAATAGTGGCCGTATCATTACCTGTGGTATTTCTGGTCCTGACCAAGGTCGTTTTTCCGGTGAAAACAAAAGAAATTCCGGGTGGAGCAGATATGATCAAAATGGAACTTGAAAAAGCCGGCAGCATGAGCAGGGCGGAAGTCATGGTGGCCATCGTTTTTGGAATGACGGCAATTCTCTGGGTGACCAGGCCTTTGCTTGAAACCTACATTCCAAATATTTCGGACACCGGTATTGCGGTTTTTGCTGCGGTCCTAATGTTTTTACTGCCTGTGAACTTTTCAAGGGAGCTGTGCGCTTGATGAGCAAGACCGACGCCCTCCTTTACGCAGCGGATAATATCAGGGTTAACTCCATTCATCCCGATTATATATAGACCCCTTTGGTCGAGAATCTCTCCAGGGAATCTGCGGAAGGAGTGGAGGAGGTTGAGCCTGAATAATTTTGGAATAATTTTAAAAGATCCGGAAAGGAGAAATGGAACTCAATCGTATTATTGAAATTGCTGGGATTTATGCAGATAGTTTTAAAGGTCTTCTGGTTAAAGCCTCGATGGTTTTTGCAGCCGTTGCAGCGGGGATGATACTTGAAAAGATTTTGTCTTTCTTGTTGTCCCGATGGCGAAACCGGCGCCTTTCCACAGATATGAAAAACTCTTTGAGGTCTGATAAGTGGCGGGCGGCGTTTCGGGCGTTTTTGACGGCCCTGATGCTGATGTTTATTTTGCCGTTTTTAGAACTTTCAGTTTTTGTGTCGGCCATTGTCCGCCACGTGCTCCATATCTGGATTATCTGCTCGGTGGCTTTACTGATTTTCAATATGGTTACGGTTGTAAAAAATTTTATTCTCAGCCGCTACCAAATTGATGAAAAAGACAATCTCGAGGCCCGCCGGCTCTATACTCAACTGGGGGTCATCGAGCGTATCCTTAAGGTACTGATTATTACTCTCGGCATTGCCATTATTCTGCTGACTTTTGAAAAAGTTCGCCAGGTGGGAATCAGCCTGCTGGCTTCAGCCGGTATTCTCAGCATTATTCTGGGGTTTTCGGCCCAAAAGAGCCTGACAACAATTTTTGCAGGCATTCAGATTGCCCTGGCTCAACCGATTCGAATCGATGATGTGGTTATCGTTGAAAATGAATGGGGATGGATCGAAGAGATCACCCTCACTTATGTGGTGGTGAAAATATGGGACCAGCGTCGATTGGTGGTACCCATAACCTACTTTATTGACAAGCCTTTTCAGAACTGGACCCGGACGACATCCGAGATACTGGGGTCGGTGTATCTGTACGCCGATTATTCGGTGCCGGTGGAAAAAATCCGTGAGGAGCTTAGTAAAATTCTGGAATCCACCCCCTTGTGGGACAGGAGAGTCTGCGTGTTACAAGTCACCGACGCCCGTGAGCGCACCCTTGAGCTGCGCGCCCTGGTCAGTGCGACAAGTTCTCCGACGGCCTGGGATTTGCGATGCCATGTCCGCGAAAAGCTCATAGAATATCTTCAGCGCAACCACCCGGAAAGTCTTCCCTGCCTTCGGGTTGAACTTGAAAAAGACCGAAAATCAATCACAAACGTTTCCTCTCTGGAAAAGGAGGGCCAGGAATGATTTGCGGCATTTGAATCCGGCAAAAACCGGAATCTGTAAATGTTTATCCATACTTTTTAAAAAATTCGGGAAGAACCGGCTTGTTTTCATTTATTGAACGATCATGACCTTTCTCGGATTCTTTAGCTCTTTCCTTCACCCGGAACCGCATTCCAGGATATTTTAAAATTGACAATTATTTGTATTTATGCTTGTAATTAGCAATCTTTTTTACCCATGGAGGAATATCTGATTATGGAGTATGTGAATATACTTTGGAAGAGTATTGTTGGTTTTTACAATCATGACGGGCCTATACTTGCAGGCTCGATCACCTGCTTTTTCATGATGTCCATTGCCCCTTTCTTCCTGCTCCTGGTTGCAGTTCTTGGTTACTTACTAGGCGAAAATCAGCAATTCTATGAGTTTTTGGCCATAAGGCTTGCGGATTTTTTCCCGACGGTTACTTCAGGGATCATGGAAGAGCTTCAAAAAATCATAACCTATCGGAAAATAGACATATTTACCCTGGGACTTTATGCTTATTTTTCCTATCAGCTTTATTTTTCTTTCGAACGGGCAGTGAACATCATCTTTGAATCACCCGGAAGGCGCCCACTTTTTAAATCATTGTTATTTGCACTATTTTATGCCGTTTCACTCATTGTTTCAATTTTTCTGTTTTTTGGTATCAAACTGGCCCTTTCCTTTATGGCACCCATGGAGAAATTTTTTCCCGGGCTGAGCTTCGGAAACATAAATCTTGTGCTCATGGGGTTTGTCCTTCCAGTTGTTCTTTTTTTCGTGATCACATCAGTATTTTATATGATCGTACCGCAAAAAAAAATAATGTTGCGGCATGCTTTAATTGGTGGTTTGGTCACCACCTTCTTTTTTGAAATCGGTAAGCATATCTTTTCTTACTATGCGATACTAAAAATTTCACAATTCGGGATGGTATACGGATCTCTCACCGCAGTGGTGATATTTCTATTATGGGTATTTTATGCGGCATGTATTTTTCTTATTGGCGCAGAGATAGTTCGCAATCTTGAGGATATAAAAAACCAGTCTGTTGCTAAGGCATCGGCATGATGATAAATTTTTGTGTTGTGAACCGCCTTCCATTTTCCGTAATTGCTCATCCCCTCCCAGTGGGCTGGTCATAAAACACACTTGACACCGAGGGTATCCATTCAGGGTTGGGATTGGGAAAGGTAACATGGTGAAATAATTTATTCCGGGTCTTATCCATTACCCTCAGGCAAGGCCCTAAGAAGTAATATGGTTTTTAGGCCTGAAAGGTCGTTACATATCAGCCCAGGGCAACGCCCTGGGAAATGGATAAATAAGGCCCTGAAGCCCTGAAAGGGCGTAACACACGACCATAGGCATCGTGCCGAATGACATTTTATGTCACGCCCTTTCAGGGCTCCCCTCATTTTAGGGCTTGCTGCCCCAGGGCGTTGCCCTGGGCTGATATGTCTTGCGCCTTCAGCGCGTAACTTTGTATGCATAAACAGATTTTGGGCGTATATCGGTACGATTTCTCGTTCCTACGCTGGGCGTATGAATACTGTCCAAACCCCAGTTGGCTGAAGCCATCAGTTATACGACTGTTCCCCCTAAAGGAACCGGTAAAATGGGTATGGCATGGGGCGGTCAAGTTTGCGCATAATATTGCCTGAATCAAAACACTCTAACCCCGATATTCTTGTAAATATACGGTGTCAAGTGTGTATAAAGGTCAGCCCACTGGAAGGGAATTTTCGTTCAATCACCATTCAAGGAAGCTTTTCTAGTCATTCCCTCAGATTACTTCGATTAGTCGTTAATTCTCATTCAGCCCCTGGCGTGCCTTAGGATAGATGATCTCAATAAGCCTTTGCTACAGGAATTTTTTAATCCATATCATTGTTTTTGGTCGTACAAATACTGTTCTCAACTAATACCAATATCTTTTTTTAAATAGTATATTGACCATTAAAATAGAAAAAGATCCGGCTATTCCAATTGCAAAAAACACAAAGGGTGTTATCGATGAGAGGTTGTAAATGTCAAATCGGTTCAATCAAATCTTACATAGAGAAGTAGAAAAATAAAAAAGGAGATCCTAATATGCTGAACCTTAAAAAAACGCGACGAATTGGATTGGTAATGGCAATTTTATTAATAATGGGTCTTGCCGCATGCCAGACCCCGGCTGGAAGAAGCGCCGGCGGCGTTGTCGACGATTCAACCATAACAACCAAGGTAAAAGCCGAACTATTCAATGATAAATTGTTGAGCGGATTTGCCATATCAGTGGATACTTTCCAGGGTGAAGTCACTTTGACCGGTGGTGTGGACAGTCAGCAATTGAAGGATCGCGCGGGAAATATTACAAGCTCGGTTAGAGGTGTTGAAAAGGTTAATAATCTTTTAAAGATCAAATAATTTCAGACCTATTTCAGGACCGGTTTCAAGAGGATTTAAAGCTGTCTCTTGCAATAACGGTCAATAAAAGGAAGGTGGATTTATGATGATACATTTTGCTCTCCAGCCTATACTTGCATTGATCGCCGGCATTTTGATTCTTCTAATGCCCAGAATGCTCAATTACATTGTGGCGATTTATTTGATTTCTTACGGTATTTTAGGTTTGGTTGGATAATCCGGAATCGTTGAAAATAAGCCCTACCCCCAGCCCCTCCCACCGGGAGGGGCGTTTTTGTTCAAGCACTTAATAGATTGATTTATGCTAATGCACTTTCATCGCCACTGTCCTGTGTAAATAGACAAGACGAACCGGTTGCATCCCGAAGACTCCATAAAAAATCCGCATTCAAATCTCCCATCAGAGGAAAAATATTCAGATCAGCTTCCGGTGCAGCGCTCGAATACCGCCCAAAATCCCCGTCCACAATGTGCGCTGCTGTATTGGCCGGAAGTCTGGCCAGATCGACCAGACGTTCAAGAAACTTTTTCGCTTTTTCTTTGTCTGATTCCTTTTCAACCGCCGCAATGACGTTCAGTTTCGCATCCCAGCGGTCCATCATCCGGTATGCCAGTAAAATAGCCAGGTCCAGGTCTGCAAACTCCATTTCCATCTTCCACTCCGGGCCCTGGTCCGGAATCCACAGGTTGACGCGCTTGCGCCTTCCAAGGCCTGCAGTTTCATGCCGCACAAGAAGCGCTACACCCATTCGCTGACGTTCTGCTTCCCTGAACAAACGCTTCAGGGATTCATGGGTTTGTTTATCTTTGGGCAGTTCCAGGAACAATATATTGGGGCGGAAAAATGAACCCGACAAGGCCTGCATACCAATGCGCACATCATCCGGAAACAGGTTACCTTCCATAACGGTAAAGGAGCTGAATACACCTTCTTTCATGAAGGCGTGCTGGGCGTTGACCAATCGTTCCTGAAGATTATCGAATCTTTCAGCAGGCGCGATGCCGAGCAACTTGATTGATCCCATGGGGTATACCAGGTGCTTGACGAAATCAAACGCCCCTTGCAACCGGTATGGGTCTTCCACGGGTATCAGAATATTGGGCTTCCATGCCCGCTCGACAGTTCCCTGAGAAACTTTCACCTGTTTGATGGCCCATTCAGCAAGGGCCGTAAACAAGCCACTGCGCACGTCACCGGTAGGAGCCGTCAACCGCCGTTTCATCAACACATAATAAAGCGTGACCACAACACCAACCGCCACCAGGCTGAATGTGGAATTGATAATAAACATGGCAAACAAGCAGCCTGCTAGTCCGACAAGCGGTACCACCTTCGGCACACGGAGCAGGGGACGAAAACTAATCAGTCGAAGGCTTTGCTCGGTTGCCACCACAAGATTTATTGTGGTGTATGTCAGAAGAAATATCATTGTGACCAGGGGTGCAATAGCGTTAAGTTCGCGTAGCATAATTGCCGCAATGACAATTGCAGCGGTGAAAAATGTTGCATTGCGCGGTTCTCCTTTTTTCGTTCGTTTCGAGAACCATCCCGAAGCCGGGATAATGCTGTGACTACCCAGTGCCTCCAATATCCTTGTTGAACCCACAAAAGATGCCAGAGCCGACGAAAAAGTTGCTGCCAGCAAACCAATCAGGACTGCTGGTCCCCAGAAAGCAAGATCGATCATGATCGTGTAGTTTTGCGTGAGTTCATCGATGGTCGCCGCCTTCATCAGCCAATATGCCAGGGCCACGTAAATCAAGAGACTCAGCCCAATGGCGGTCAGTGTACCGATGGGTATCGACTTGCGGGGATTTTTTAAATCGCCTGACATATTCACACCTGCCATGATACCCGTAGATGCAGGAAAGAACACCGCAAAGACTACCCAAAAAGAAACTCCTGAAAACCCGTCCTCAGGACTGCCGCGAAAATCTCCCCACCAGACGATCGGATTGTCCATCGGCCCCTGAACAGCAGCGATGGCTATTGAGGCGAGGGATCCAAGGATAATTACCAGAATCAGGTACTGTACTTTGAAGGCCAGATTGGTGCTTATCAGGGTGATTCCCAACATAAGCGAGAAAATAATAAGGTCAATAGCTATTGATGGCAGTGCAGGAATTCCCCACGCTTCAACCGCCCACAGGTACCCGGCGCGGAACCCAAAGATATACATCACCACGGCCAGGGCCTGAGAGATGTATAAAGGCACGGCGATAGCACCACCTGCTTCAAGACCCAGTGATTGGGAAATCATGGAAAAGGCGCCGCCCGGTCCGATTCGGATATTTGTCACGAATGTCGACATGGACAAACCTGTCGCTCCGGTGATGGCAAATGACAGGACGATAATCAGGATGGCGCCACCCAGTCCTGCATTGCCCACCACCCAACCTTCGCGAAGAAACATGATCACACCGAGAATAGTCAACAGTGTGGGTGTAAACACACCACCAAATGTGCCGAACTTCTTCGGTTCTTTGGCCTCATGTTCCTCGACTTGCTGCTGAATATTTTTGGTCGCGCCAGCCTCGGCACCACCAACTGTTTCCAGTTGGTTAACCTGCTGATCATCCGGCCCGGGTTCGCCCGTGTCTTGATTGGACTTACTATTCATCTTGTCAACCATAGAATTTGGTCCAGGATTTTTTGAAAATTATGGTAAATCATTAGAGTGTAACCTGTTTGTGTGAAATCCGATTTTTCTGTAGGTGCGAATTCATTCGCACTTAAAATCCGGCACGGATTTACAGAAAATTCCTTAGAGGCCCCCAGCAACTTTTTTCCCTGGGGGAACGGGCATAGACTGTATAATGGACAACGGGATTCACATTGTGCGAATGAATTCGCACCTACAATTGAGCACAAGTCTTTTCACACATACAGGTTACACTCAAATCATTATGCGATTTTATCCGTAATTCATACCTAGTGCTTGAACGAAAAGTCCGTATTTCCCTCTCCCATCGGGGGAGGGTCAGGGTGGGGGTTAAGAATATCAGTAACTTATCTTTCCCTCCCCCAGCCCCTCCCAGTGGGAGGGGAGTTTTCGTTCAAGCACTACCTAAAAACAGAAGATTTCAATGAGCACTTGATACAGGACTTTTTTAATACAAGTCATAGTTTTTAATCGTGTAAGAATTGTTCTCAGCTAATACCATTATTTTATGACAAAGCCTATCATAATTTTCAATTGCAAGCTCGGTAAGAGGCATTCAATGAGTTTTTATTTTACAATCGTTCCGGAGGTAATTATTGTATATAAGTATCCAATTTTCAACAACGCCTGCTTTACCGGCAAAAAGAGATAACCGCACCACGGGAAAGATAAAAAGTGAAAATATTTTTCGAAATACAATCGCCTGAGTTAGGGTTTAAGGAAAAAAATACAGCACAATTTAAAACTTAAAGGAGGATATTATGAAAATGGCAGGATTTAAATTTACTCTTGTAATGGCTTCAGCAATTTTTCTCGCTTCTTTTGCCTACGCCGGAGACAAAATGGGAGGCTCTATGGAAACCAAACGAGCAGGACAGATACTCGGGAAATCCGTGATCAGCCAGGATGGAAACAACCTGGGAATTTTGCACGATCTGGTTATCTTCGGTAAAGGCTTTGTTCATTATGGAATCCTGGCCCTCGAAGGCCGGCAAGATGAATATGTTGCAATACCTTTTAATGCCCTGGAAAGCCGGAATGAAAAAGACATGCTTGTGCTTCACATGGATTTTGAAAAAGTCAAAGGCGCTCCCTCTTTTTCCATGAAAGAGATTACCGATTGGGATAACTCGGAAATTGGTGATAAAGTCCATAATTATTTTAAAATGGAAATGAAAAGAGGACATCCGGAATACAAGCACGGAAAATAGCCGTTTCCCGGCACCGGCAGGATACCCGAATTCGGGATTCGGGTATCCCAATGATCTCAACCCGAAATTATCGCGGCGGAAAAATCGAATTTCTGATTTATCAGGAATGCGCGAATCTCCTTATAGCAGAGAGCAATTCCGACGCCGGCCTGTCCTTTAATAGATAGTCCCGAGCTCCCGCTTCCATCATTTTCATCCTGACTTCATCGGAAATATGCATGGAAAGGGCGATTACCGCAATCTCCGGCGCCTCGATATTTAATCTTCGGGTAGCTTCCATCCCGTTCAACACCGGCATGCTGACGTCCATAAGAACAACGTCCGGGCGCAATTTCAGGGCGAGCTCGACCGCCTGTTCACCGTCCGCCGCTTCTCCAATCACCAGGATATCAGGCTGATTTTGCAGCAAAGAAGCCAGCCCCTGTCTCATAACCGAATGATCATCCGCGATCATAACCTTGACAACAGACTTTTTATCACCTTTTTTTTCCAGATCATTGTCAACAAAGGCTATATTGAGCATATCCGAATAGCCGACTCCTTTTTCATTTTCTGAATCTTCTGTTTTGTCCGGGACATTAAGCACAAAGCGGCTGCCGTTAGATGGTGAACTTTCAACGTGAAAAGACCCGCCCAGAGCTTCTACACGCTCTTGAATACTGAACAGGCCAAATCCACCTTCCCTTCCACCCCGGATTTTCAGTTTTTCCGTATCAAACCCAACGCCATAGTCTGTGGCGTTAATGATCAGGAAATTATCCCGGCCGGTTATTTCCAGACTCACCCGGTCCGACCCGGAGTGCTTTACACAGTTTAAAAGCAATTCCTGAACGGTTCTACAGACAAAAATTTTGATGCACTCGGTGACGTTGCCGGTTTCTATTTCTATTGCCGTTGTAATACTCAAACCGTAATTTTCCGCCATTTTGGCGGCAATTTTTTTTAATACCGCGCCTAAATCGCTTCCGTAAAGAAATGAAGGATTTAATTCATGGCTTAAGGACCGGGAGATGTCAATCCCCCTGGATATCGTTTCAGATAGCGTGTGAACGCTCCCTCCTGTTTCTCCGTTCAAAGAATCCTTCACCATCCCTGTCTGAATCTTTGCGGAAACAAGTATCTGTTGCAAATCATCGTGCAAGATCCTTGCAATCCGGCTGCGTTCCCTTTCTTCCGACCTGGTTAGCTCCAAGGCTAGCTGCTGCAACAGAATGGTTCGTCGCCCCAGTTTCTCGTTTTTTTGTCTAAGCTCCAGCAGCAGGTCCCTGATTTGATATTGACGGTGTCTGAGTTCCAATGCAGTGCGCACCATAATGTTAAACATCGATTTTTTTACAGGACGTTGAATCAGGTTCATTGATCTACGTGCCGCAATAAGATTCAATGCTTTCCATCTGGGATATCTCCCCAGAAAAATGATGGCCGGAAGATCGGACCATTCAGGTTGTTCATCGAGAGTTTTCATAAGTCGGTCAATACCGATTTCGCTAAGGACCTCATCACCAAGAATAAACAGGCCGCATGTCTCCACAATCTGCTCCAGCAACTCACTAAGGGATGGGCAGACAACAAACTCTATCATCTCCTTTTCCAATACATGACCGACTAGCTCAACATCACATCCGTTGGACAACAGAATCGGAACACGCATAAGCTCCCGAGTGACGTCACCTTTATTTTTCATCCCTTTTTACTCTTCCATAGCCCGCTGATTTTTATACAATTTTTATAACTTATCGTTACAATTTTCGATTACCGCTAAGAAATCCGTTAAATTTCTCCAACGGCAACAATTTTAAACTCCCGATCTCGCTTTAAAACCAATCAATTATCTGGATACCTTTCGGGACCACTCCGGGATTGTGCTAAATCAAAAATCTCTTTGCTTGTATCAATTCTATTTGGTGAATGAATCTTTTTATTATAGTATATAAAATAAACGACCTGCCGTAAAAAAATACCCTATGAGATGGATCTTAAGGTTGAGAAGATGGTATTTGACTTTTCAGATCTCGGAAAAAGATCCGGTTGTTCAAATTGATAGTAACGAAAAATAGAAATTGACTTGAGTGTAACCTGTTTGTGTGAAAAGACTTGTGCTCAGTTGTAGGGCGAATTCATTCGCACAATGTGAATCCCGTTGTCCATTATACAGTCTATGCCCGTTCCCCCAGAGAAAAAGTTGCTGGGGGCCTCTAAGGATATTTTAAAAAAAATAGCGCCGCAAAGAACAGACTATCTTTTTGTTTTGGCGCTATTTTTAATTTTCGGTCCCTTAAGCTTAACAAGCCTTCACCTTGAAGTGATCATGGCTTTTACACAAAAAATGATTACGGAGAACCGGGTTTCGGCATTTTTTTCATTGCACTTTTTGCCACATCACCGGTAAGCTTTTTCATGTCCTCGTCGCAACAGACGAGTTCTGCGCCTCCTCCCTCTAACACGTAAACTATGTTTCCACAGACGTCGCATTTATAAACTTCTCCTGCATTCGGCATATAAACCTCCTTGCATTTTAAGGGTTTAGAATTAAATCTTTAAAATTACCATCTTTTTAATTGAGATTAGCAGGTGAAAAGTGTACCTAACAATACACTGAATACGGTAATTTTCTTCATAAGAGACCTTACCCTTGTCCAAAGATTCGATGTTCAACGAATCGCTCTCATTATAAAATTGACAATTCCTTATTTTTTGCTATGGTTTATAAGCCATGATGATTAAAATATTTTTTGCCTGATTCGATTTATGAGAAAGTCTTTTTTATTCGTATTGTCGAATATATCAAAACTTTAAAAGACCGAAAGGGTTATACAAAATGTCTTCCAAAAAAAAGATGCTAATCGTCGAAGACCACCAGCTCCTCAGGGAGGGGTTGAAAACAATGATTTCCGCATTCGAAAATATTGAAATCGTTGGTGAGGCCGATGACGGTTTGGAGGCGATCCGTAAGGTGAGGAACATCCGCCCGGACATCATTTTGCTGGATCTTTCCATGCCCAAGATGGACGGCATTTCGATCATGAAAGAGGTTAAATCTCAATTTCCCGACATTAAAATTCTGGTGCTTACAATTCACGAAGTTGACCATTATGTCCTGGAGGCTTTCAACGCCGGAGCCGACGGGTATTGTATCAAGAATGCAAGCCGCCAGGAGCTTGAGGTTGCGATAAAAAGTGTAATTGATGGAAAAAGGTATGTGAGTCCCGGAATTACAAGCAAAGTACTGGAAGGCTACATTCAGGGACAAAAAAAACTAAAGGAAAAATCAACATGGGACACGGTTACGCAAAGGGAACGCGAAATATTGAAACTCATAGCGGAAGGATATCTCAATAAGGAGATCGCCGATTTTTTAAACATTAGTGTCAAAACAGTAGAAAAGCATCGTGCCAATATCATGAAAAAATTGGACCTTCATAATGTAGCCTCACTTACGGCTTACGCCATTGAAAGAGGCCTGATCATTCAACAGGCGTGATTCGGAATCCGATTTTTGTCGCAATCCCTTCTTAAATCATGATCTTTATTCACACTTGACATCGGGGGTATCATTCAGGGTTGGGATTGGGAAAGGTAACCTGGTGAAATAATTTATTCCGGATCTTATCCATTACCCTCGGCCAAGGCACTAAGAAGTAATATGGTTTTCAGGCCTGAAAGGGCGTTACATATCAGCCAGGGAAACGCCCTTTCAGGGCTCCCCTCATTTGGGTGCTTAATGATTTTGGCAGATACCCTACTTAAAACTTAAAACCTGAAACTTAAAACACAATTAAAGAGCAGTTGTAAATTTATTTAGAGTGTATCCTGTTTGTGTGAAAAGACTTGTGTTCAATTGTAGGTGCGAATTCATTCGCACAATGTGAACCCCGTTGTCCATTATACAGTCTATGCCCGTTCCCCCAGGAAAAAAGTTGCTGGGGGCCTCTAAGGAATTTTCTGTAAATCCGTGCCGGATTTTAAGTGCGAATGAATTCGCACCTACAGAAAAAATCGGATTTCACACAAACAGGTTTCACTCATTTATTTATCGCTCATAAACGGACAACTGCCTTGGGGAGCGCAATATCGGGCAATAACACATGAGACCGTCTGATGATCCCTTTTCAGATGAAAGTTCAGCCAGGCGGAACTCCGGTTGAGTTCCCACATTCGCGGGGGGACAAACTCCCGTGACATATCCTTTGTTTTTCCGATTACGGCCAGTCGGTTGTAAGCCCTGACATACACACAGGGCCGGTCGGGGTAAACTTCGCACATCCCGCGGGAGCTTCCCCCGCAGGCCCCGTTGCGGATATGTTTCGGACACTGACTTTCAGGACATAAAAACGCCAGATGCTGAATGCCGCAGTCGCCGCATTTTTTACAGGAAAGCAGAATCTTTTTTACCGGATCTTCGGTAAGGTGCATCAATAAACGGCCCAATTGTGTATTGTCGATCATGGAACTGAATTTTTGAAACAAAGGTTCCAGGGAAGATTCGAAGTTGAAAAAAATGTCATGTACCTTGCGCATGAAATGGAAATGAACTTTTTCCCATCCATGTGCCCGGCTTGTCGGCAGGTTTCTTTCGGAATTAACGGAAAGACCGGTTTTGGAATCTTTTTTATAGACATAAAACCCGTTTTCCTGAGGAAAGTCGAACTCCGGAATAAACTCTTGCCATTGGTGCTCGATTTTTTCCAGACGATCGAGGATTTCAGCCAGGGTGGAAAAGCTTTTGTGTACCCCGCCCACATGAATTCCCCGGTATCCGAGTCCTTTTAAAACGGCTGCCAGACGCGCAGCACGTTCAATGGCCGATTTTCTTCCCTGTTGTTTGTCTTCCCATTCGCGCAGGACCAGATCGAGCAGTTTGCCGGTCACCACCGCCCCGGGGATTTTTCCACGGTTCATGATTCGGGCAGGAGCTGGTTTTAACACAAATACGGACCCAAGTGTTGGAATGGTGGTGCCGAAATCCTTTTGTATCCGGATCAGTTCCTCAAATTTTCGGGCGTCATAACCGACCTGGGTGATGGCAAATCCTGCCCCGGCACCGACTTTTTTGCACAGCTTGAAATATTGTGCAAAAGTTTCCGCTTCGGCCTGTTTGAAGGGTGAAACAGCACAACCCGGAAAAAACCTCTCCGACTCTCCTTTTTCCAGCCGGGTGCGATGTTCCAGCATTTTAAAAAAACAGATGAGGCTGCATGAGTCGATGTCGAAAACCGGTGTACCCTGCCCCCCGAAACCTTTTCCGGAATAATCCCCTGTAAGGGCCAGGATATTTCTCATCCCCATTCTCGCCAGTTGAAGCGCGCGGCTTTCTATGCCGCCGCGGTTGGAATCCCGGCAGGTAAAATGCACGATCACATCCATACCGTGATCCACAATTTCCTTTCCGATCACATCAGGACTCAGCGATGGGTTCCCACCGGGATTATCGGTGATGGTCACGGCCGAAACCCGTCCATCAGCCATGGCATCCTTTGCAATTTGGGTTACCGCATCCAGGGCCAGCCCGCGGTATTCGCTTCCGGGTACCAGCTCCAGAGTGATAACAAAATGATCCGGATCTGAAATGTCTTTATAAAATGAGCGGCTCATGTATATGTCCATTTACCCTATGGTTTGTCATGTAAAGGTATCCCCAGTTTTCGCATTCTACTTCTTAATGTGTTGGGATTGATTCCAAGAATTTGAGCTGTGCCGTTTTGACCTGAGATTTTTCCATTGGTCAAACGCAATGCCCGCTTGATATGCTCGCTCATGGCTTCATCCAACGTCGGAAGACGGTGACCGGCAGGCAAAAATTCCCTTTCATCATGGGTTTTTGGCGCACTATTAAAAGGATCGAATCTGAGGGGTACCTTTTCATTTTGTCCCTTGCTTTGAATGAGCGCCCGCTCTATCAGGTTTTCCAGTTCCCGGATATTTCCGGGCCAGGAGTAAGCCTTGAGAAGCTCCAGGTCAGCGGGGGTTATATGCGGCGGCGTGTGAATCTTCAGGCTTTTTGATTTTTTTTCCAGGATGTGGTGGATCAATGGGGGAATATCTTCTTTTCGGTGCCTTAATGGCGGAATCATGATCGGAAATGTGTTGATGCGATACCATAAATCTTCACGAAAATGCCCTGAGACGATCATTTCCTCCAGATTTCTGTGCGTGGCACTCATGACCCTGACATCGACAGGTATCGTGTTTTTTCCCCCGACCCTCCTGATCTCGCCGTTCTGAATGGCTCGAAGCAATCGCACCTGGGCCTGGGGAGAAAGCTCGCCGATCTCATCAAGAAAAATACTCCCCTTGTCAGCTCGTTCGAAAAATCCTCTTTTGGATTCTATCGCCCCGGTAAATGCGCCTTTTTCATGCCCGAAAAGCTCACTGTCCAGAAGATCTCCGGGAATCGCCCCGCAGTTGACCTTGATGAATGCAAAGTTCCTGCGCGGAGACATTTCGTGAATGGCGTTGGCAATAACCTCTTTGCCGACACCGGATTCCCCAAGCAACATGACCGGTGTATCAACAGGTGCCACCTGCCGGACCATTTCCATGATACTCTTCAACCCGAAATTCGCACCCACGATTTCATCAACTGAAATACGGTTTGTCTCCCGGCGCAACTCCCAGTTTTCGACTTCCACCATTTCCTTGAGTTTCAAAACTTCCTGATAGCGCAACGCGTTTGACATCGCGATCGTAAAAGGTTCCCTTAAAAGGGAAACCAGTTGTCCATGAAATTCGGTAAATTGACCCTCCCCCTGGGCCATGATTCCCAAGGCTCCAATGGCCTGGCCGTCTAAGGTGAGAACTATACCGATAACCGACAGATCAGACAGGTCAAATTCTTTAAAGAGCATTCGGGCTACCGGATTGAGTTTAGGCTGATTGACAATAATATATTGCTGAGGACTCTTTCGGTCTGATTCAATAAATCGGATCGCATCTTTGTCCAATGCGGTGGGATTCAGTCTTTTGTTGTCTCCGTTGCCGGAAACCATCGCAAGACATCGTATCAGTCCCAATTCAGGTTCAAACCGATTGAGGAACATGCCTGAAACGGGCATGTATTTCGCGAGATATTTCATGCAGCGCCGCAGCACCGTGTCGATGTCGAGGCTGCTGCAGATCAGCAAGGTGGCATGGCGGAAAAAATCATTTTCATTGATTTTCATTTAATTTTCTAAAGCCTGGTTAAACACGGTTAATATTTTATGATATTTAACACGACTTGCGATATGTCACAAGCCTTTTTACGAAATATAACAACCGAGTCCGCTTACTAATCAAAGCCTTACGCGCTGAAAGCGCAAGACATATCAGCCCAGGGCAACGCCCTGGGGCGGCAAACCTCACCATGTTACCTTTCCCGGTCGGTCCCAACCCCGAATGATACCAATCGGTGTCAAGTGTGTATAAAGATCATCGATGGGAGAGGGAAATACGGACTTTTCGTTCAAGCACTATATAGGCATCCTCAGAATGACAGTATCCAAAATCGGCCCGAGCTTTAAGTTGACACCAATCGGTGAAAGCCGGAAAGACGGAATTGTTGCCCAAATTTTTTAAAAAGTTATTGAATCGAAACAGGATGGCATGGATTTGGCTACGTGAAATGCCGGTTTCGTTCAGGTTCACATTGCAACAACAGATTTTTCAGCATACCTGAATATGCGTTTAAAAGTTTATGTTACTATATATACATATCCGATTTGGGTTTGCCTAAAAAAAGGAAATATTATGAACTGGATAGAAGTGGTCACAGTCAGAACTGCCGGAGAGGACGAATTTATGACAGCTTTGGATTTTTGTGCCCAAATGAATCAAAGTTTGAAGGGGGAAGGAAGTATGGAGGTAAAGGCATACCGCAATTCTATTTATGATATGGATCTGAGTATACATATTTACCGGGTATCGGGTGCGGTAGCCCCTGCCAAAACCGCTTGCGGCATCCGGCTATCTAAATTGCTGTCGCGGTTCGGCATTGTTGATCACAATGTTTGGCAACAAGTTCAGCTTGATGCTTTGCCTGGTCAAAACGCACAGACAGTCCGGATCTCTTCGAAATACTGAAACCATTTTACTTGTTTGTTTTGGCCCGGCTTAGCCGGCAGGAAGGTTTGAAACCAAGTTTAGTCATATACGACCTTAGCAGGAGAATAATTAAACCCATGGGATCTATCATTACGATGAACCTCTTCCAAAATGCAACTGCAAAAGGATTAGCTTTCAGCAAGTGGTTTTTTTCAAGCCTAATCTCAACTAAACGCCCTTACTGTAAGCCGCTTTTGTTGTTGATACAGGTTATTTTTTTAAGTCTGATTCCTTTTATTTCCATTGCCGCACCACCCGGTTCCGGCAGCCCTCCCATGCCGCTGGTAGCGGTAGAAGCGGTCACTGTCAGGGATATCAATCCACCAGCTGATTATGTAGGACATGTTGAGGCGATACAGACCGTAGACTTGAGGGCTCGGGTGGAGGGATTTCTGGAACAGATAAAATTTGAAGAAGGCGCCCATGTGCGATCCGGTGATCTTCTTTATGTTATCGAACAGGCGCCTTATAAAACCCGGATGGATTCCGACAAAGCCGGGGTGGCTCAGGCCGAGGCCGAACTGACTCGAAGCACCCAGCATCTAAAACGGCTTCAATCGGTACTGCCCGAAAGCATCCCGGCCATGGATCTGGATGATGCAATGGCCGCGGAGTTACGGGCAAAGGCCCAGGTTGCCGGGGCGCAGGCTGCTTTGACCCGGTCCATGCTGGACATCAGCTATACCATGATCCATGCGCCCATCAGCGGACGTATCGGACAAACCGCCTATACAAAAGGCAATCTCGTCGGTCCTTCGTCTGTGCCTCTGGCCCGTATTGTTCAGATGGATCCCATCCGTGTGGTGTTTTCCATCAGCGAAAATGATCTCGCCGTTATTCAACAACATTCCCTTAAAAACCTTTCAGTCAAAGACCGGCAA
>JAABTQ010000047.1 GCA_011389745.1 Desulfobacteraceae bacterium
AAGAATCGATAGGGTCCGGATCTGAGTATAGTTGGCATTCAATTCACCTGCTTACTACTATTTTTTTCACACCCAACGTTTAGCGTTTTATACTGCGTCCCGCGTGAAAGTTTTCCTAAAAGAGCTTGGGTTATAGCCAATATTTCATTCCTATCGATAACTGATTTTTGGCTGAAAGCGGGATGCTGGATAAAACGATGTTGAACTGAGCCTGTTGTTATTACCTTAAAAAAGCGATACCAAATTTATATGGGGATTGTAAAGATAATTCTCCACAATGGCCATGGACAAGGATGTTTGGTTGGTTAATGAAAATTGTATCTGTTGATAAAATTTGCTCATCTCCAAGTATTTTTCAGAATAAATGAAAAACTTCACAGTCAGGATGCGATATGCTCACAAAAAATATCTGCGACTTCGATTTTTATGCTATTGATTCCCCCTATTGTGGATCTCCCTGGCGATTTGACTGTTTTTTTTATCTTCGAAAAGATCGAGCGAACTTTTTATGGGTTCAAGCTGCCCTATGGTTCGAATACCGGCAATTGATTTTTCCAGGGGAATCAAAATCGTGCAAATGCATCGCCGATTCGGCTTAATGGCTTCGGTCAGATAAACCAGGATGATATTACTTTTCTTGCCCAAATATTTTTCTCATGGTATGTTAACAATTATTAACACAAGGTTAACACTTTATTAAGAAGCACCAAAGACATGGATATTGCACAATATTGGAAAACCGTGGTGGATACGCTCAGAGACGGCCTTCTGGTGGTGGACCCGAAAGGCAAAATCCTGGCGGCCAACCCTTCGGCGGAAAGGTTGACCGGATATTTTTCTGAAGAACTGATGGGACGTTCCTGCAAGGTTCTCAATTGCACAGGATGTAAAATCCTTGATCAGGGAGAAGGTGTAAAATGGTGCGAACTGTATTCTTTGGGAAAAGTCCGGGACAAGCAGTGCCAGATTACCCATAAGGATGGCCACACTTTGGATATTGTTAAAAGTGCTTCCGTGCTCAGGGATTCAAATGGAAAAATCATCGGGGCGGTCGAGACCCTGACGGACATATCAGAGCTGGTGAGGCAGCAGCAGGAAATTCTTTCTCTTCGAAAATCGTGTCATCTGGAAGAAGGGTTTTACGGTATTCTGGGAAGATCTGCCCTGATGCAGCGTCTTTTTGAGCTCATCGAAAACGTTTCCCAAACCGATGCGCCGGTTATGATTATGGGACCCAGCGGCACCGGTAAGGAGATGGTTGCCAGGGCGGTTCATGATGCGGGCTCGAGAGCGGGCAAACCTTTTGTAAAAGTCAATTGTGCAGCCTTGAATGAGAATCTGCTGGAAAGCGAGCTTTTCGGCCATGTGAAGGGGGCTTACACCGGAGCTGATCGCAGTCGAATCGGCAGATTCGAGGCGGCTCAGGAGGGAACCATTTTTCTGGATGAAATCGGAGATATTTCGCTGTCGACTCAGGTGAAACTTCTTCGTGTCTTAGAGGAAAAGCATATTGAGCGGGTAGGGGATCATCAGCCTATCCGGGTGAATGTCAGAATTGTGACTGCCACAAACCGGGATCTTGAAAAACTTGTCGGGCAGGCACGATTTCGTGAGGATTTGTTTTTCCGCATCAATGTTTTTCCCCTTTATTGTCCTCCTTTGTCAGACCGCAAGGAGGATATCGCGGTTATTGTTCAAAGTTTTATCAGGAGAAATAAGCAAGAAACCGGCAAAAATATTATGGGGCTTGTTCCTGAGGCCATGGAAAAACTGATGGCCTATAGCTGGCCGGGAAATGTCCGGGAATTGAGAAATGCGGTCGAGTATGCTTTCGTGCTTTGTCCGGGAAGGCATATTCATGTGGAACATCTTCCGCCAAAAATCATATCAACTGATTTCGGCTATAGCGATAACTTACCCCTTATCCAACAAAAAACCACCGACAGGGCCCGGCATGAACTTATCCAGGCCCTTCGGCAGGCAGGGGGGAATCAATCAAAAGCCGCCTCTATTTTAGGGGTAAGCAGGGTGACGATCTGGAAACGGCTTAAAAAATACGGGATTGATCCCAGAAAAAGTTTTAGCTGACCACACCGCGCTCCCAATCCTCGACCTGGGTCCCTTCCTCGACTTCTTCCCATCCGCAACACATGGCGGTTACATGACTGGTAACCGAATGTCCTGTGGTGGTCATATAAACATGAACCACAAGAAAGGACAAAATGATAAATGCCAGGGCCGTGTGAATTAGGGCCAGAATGCCCAGATCGAGAAACTTGCCTATTCCCCAGGTTTCCCAGCTGTTATAAGTGTAATAAAGCAAACCCGTGGCCATCTGAAACGGAAGTAAAAGCGCGGAAATTCCCAGATAAGTCAGTCGCTGCAAGGGGTTGTGCTTGGCATCCTTGCACTTTTGAACCGGATGAGGTTTTCCTTTGAAAATATCCACGCAATAATAATTGGCCACATCGTAGAGTTTTCGGGTGGTTGGAATATATTGTTTCCACTCTCCGGTGGTAAAGAGCCAGAATACGATGAACGCATAGAGAACCAGCCAGGAAAGCCCGAAGAAATTATGCAGTGTTACCGCACGTTCGAACCCGAAAAGGTTATAGGCGCCGTGAATTTCAAGGCCCGTGATGATCAGTAAAATAATCAGTACAGCCTGCACCCAATGCCAGAACCTTTCGAATTTCGAATAAAGATATATTTTGATCATCCTGTTATTTTCAGACATGGTTATTTTCTCCTTCCGTTTTTTGCAAAAATACGTCCAAGGCCATGGAGCATCACACCGACCAGGCTGACAAGAACAAGTCCCCATCCGGCATAGTCGACTACAGACCGGGTGTCTCTTCCGGGCATGTAAAAGTCGGCAAGATTTTTCATGCGGCCGTCTTTGGAATGACATTCCTGACAACTCAGGGAATCGGCCTTGGGCGCCACCATGTGGGTGGTGGGAAACACATAGCTGGTTTCCACAAAGTCAAACTCTCCGCTGAAATTCAAACCCGCTGTTTCCATCCCCTTGTACAAGGCTTTTTTCCAATCATAACTCACCCAGTAAGCATCTTCGGTTTTACCGAAAAGATGAGGAATCAGGATTGTTTTGTTGACTTTGTCATAGGGTTGTTTTCCCAAATGAACCTTGAACGGAAAAATGCGGGAGTTTTTATCCTCCCTGTCTCCGGTTGGCCAGCTCACCTTGACTGTCTTTGCGGGATCGATCATATCCAGTGCGGTAAGGGTTTGTATGGAGCCGTTAAACCAGAAATATTCGGGTGTCACATTTTTTTCCCATACGAACTCTCCTTTTTGGGTGTCATAGTCAGGCTTTCCCAGAGGACCTGGAATCTTGAAAGGTTTACCATCTTTTTTCCCTCCGGCCTTGGACCAATCCCACCACATTTTGGTGGGATTTACCCTGGCAAATTCAGGAATGTGACAGGTTTGACAAGCCACTTTATCGGTATGATCGTTGGCTTTTACTCCGGGTTTATGGGGAGTGCTGCTATGGCAGGATTCGCACATGATTTTGCTGGCCATGTCATCTTCGATCAGGCTTTTACGATCAGTGGATGCCGGTGTCGCATAGATACGCCCGGCTATCTGATGCCGAACCGTGGTATGGCATCGCACACAATCGAAATTCTGACCGTCAATGCCCATGTGGACATCCAGATTTTTGTTAGGTTTCATCAGGGACGAATCCATATCTCCATGCTTGACGGCATCACCACCACCACCGAAAAAGTGGCAGGTTCCGCAGTTGGATCTGGTGGGCCTGCTGACGCTTTGAGCCACTAAATTCCATTCCGGTGGGTAATAGGTCTTCCCATTGCCTTTAAAGACAGTCTCCTCTGAAACGGGATTTCCTGCACCCGCGGGGAATTTATGGTATGTGCCGGTTTGTTCGTGGCAAACCAGACAATCTACCTTTGTCTGATCCGTAAAATCAAAACTATCATCTTTCCACCCATAACCGGCATGGCATGAAGTACACCTGGGTTCGTTACTTTTGAGATTGATACAAAAGTTGTTCACTGAAAGTCCGGCCTTTCCAACAACTTTGGATTCATCCGCGGGATCGAGCCATGTCCAGTGTATGGTTTCATGAAATTGAGCCGCAGCCTCGGTATGGCAGGACAGGCAAGCCGCGGTGACTTCAGGCCCGGATTTAAAGTCCTGTTTCAGGATCTCGTGCTTGGAATGATCCGTGGTTTTCCAAATTTCTCTTTTCTTTAGCGCCTGACGGGCCATGGTTCTCCCCGGAGCTATTTCTTCATTTTCCGACGCTGCCCATGCGGTGTCTTCCCCGACAATCGAAATTTGAAAAATAACCGCCATAAAAAACACCAAAATGCCCAGACACATCCCTGGAGGCAATATTGATGTACCCGGCTTTACCTTTTTTAACTGTGCCGTCATTCTGCTCACCCTTTCTTTGAATTTAAAATAGTCGAGTACCTTTTTCTTCATCAATTGAGCAATTACAGTGCCAAGTATCCCCACTGATTTTGAAATCGGCTTGTTTCAGCATGGTCAGCATATAGTGAAAAAAATAAAAATGCCATTAATTTCAGAAAATTAATGGCATTATTCAGCCAAAGATTTACGGGCGGATATATGATAGAAAATGGGACTTTTTATAAGAACCAGGATGAAATTGCTTGGGTTTGCAACGAATGTGTTAATATAGTTAACACATGGGGTTAACATGTGACACATGGAACAATTGCCGGGGTCGGGTCCGGTCGTAAAACCGGTTACCCCATGTCGATCGTTGCTTATTGAAGTTCTCTGGTTTTCATAAAATTGATCTCCGGCCATTGTTTTGCCACGAATTTGAGCCGCCATTCACTGTCGGCCAGATAGGACAGGTTCCCTTCCGCATCCAGCGCAAGGTTGGGTTGGTTTTCCTTTTCAAAGGCCGCCAGCCGTTTCCTGTCGTCGCAGCTTACCCATCGGGCGATGGTATAATCAATGGGGTCATAAGCGGCATCGACGCCGTATTCCGCCTTAAGCCGGGCAATGGTGACGTCAAACTGCAATACTCCCACCGCTCCCATGATAAAATCATTTCCCATAAGCGGACGAAACACTTGCACCGCTCCTTCTTCCACCAATTGGGTCAAGCCTTTGTTAAGCTGTTTGGCCTTGAGCGGTGATTTTAGCCGCACCCGCCTGAAATGTTCTGATGCGAAATTAGGGATGCCTATAAAGTTGAGCGGCTCATTTTCTGAAAAGGTGTCGGCGATTTTGATGGTACCGTGATTGTGGATGCCGATGATGTCACCAGGCCATGCTTCCTCAACAAACGACCTGTCCTGGGCCATAAAAATGATCGGGTTGGCAATGACTATATCTTTGCCGAGGCGATGATGCCTTACCCGCATCCCCCGGCGGAAATGGCCCGAACAGATGCGAAGAAATGCGATGCGATCGTGGTGAGCCGGGTCCATGTTGGCCTGGATCTTAAAGACGAAACCCGAGAATTCCTTCTCTTCGGGCAACACCATGCGGGTGGTGGTCGGACGTGGCAAGGGGGCAGGGGCGATTTCTACAAAAGTGTCGAGCAATTCGCGCACGCCGAAGTTGTTAACCGCGCTGCCAAAAAAAACCGGGGTCTGGCTTCCTTTGAGAAAGTCTTGCAGGTCAAAGGGATTTGCCGCTCCCTCCAGCAGTGCCACGTCTTCGCGCAGTTCATCAGCCTGTTTTCCCAGGATTTCATCCAGCAATGGATCGCTCAGGTCACGAATGGTGATCGCATCGTTGGGTCGGCGTTCCTGGCCGGGAGTGAAAAGGATCAGCTCCTTGCGGTAAAGATTGTAGGTGCCCCGGAACCGTTTGCCAATGCCGATGGGCCAGGTGAGTGGCGCACACTCGATCTGAAGGGACTCCTCGATGTCGGACAGAACATCGAGCGGTTGCATACCCTCACGGTCGAGCTTATTAATGAATGTCAGGATTGGGGTGTTGCGCATCCGACAGATTTCCATCAGCTTACGGGTCTGAGTTTCGACCCCCTTGACACTGTCAATGACCATGACCGCGCTGTCTACGGCTGTGAGCACACGATAGGTGTCCTCGGAAAAGTCCTGGTGGCCGGGAGTGTCTAAAAGATTGATCTCGTAATCGCGATAGTTGAATTTCATCACCGAGCTGGTGACCGAAATACCGCGCTCCTGTTCGATGGCCATCCAATCACTGGTGGCGTGGCGGCTGGCCTTACGGGCTTTGACCGATCCTGCCATCTGGATGGCGCCGCCAAAGAGCAGCATTTTTTCAGTGAGTGTCGTTTTTCCGGCGTCCGGATGACTGATGATGCCGAAGGTTCGGCGGCAACTAATTTCCTTATTGCTTTGCATAATGTTATTCTTAGAGTGTTTTGGGAATATTAACGGGAGTTTGAAAGATGAATCCTGTCGATTTACACTGGAATGAAAGAATTATCATCAGGGTGGTGTCAGGTAAGCAGGCGCATTGTTTCTCGCAAATTTTTGCAGGGGAAATAATGGCAGGCAACTCAGCATGGCAACATAAAAAAACAGAAAAAAGTTATACAAAATATTCATAACCTGAATTTATAAAACGTTATGGTAGGTTTGTCAAATCAATTTAATGCTAAAATCGGAAAAGACGGTTCGGTGGCTAATGCAGCACTTCACTTATTTTAACAGCCAGTTTCTTTTTGGAAAAAGGCTTCTGGATAAAATGCACCCCTTGTTCCAACACACCGTGATGGGCAATAACATCAGCTGTATAGCCGGACATAAACAGGGTTTTGATATCCGGATAAAGATTGTGTAGTTGGTTTGCCAGATCACGGCCATTCATTTCGGGCATGATTACATCGGTGATGATCAGATGGATTACGCTGGAGTTTTCTTTGGCCAAGCGTAATGCCTCTTTTGGTGTGTTCGCTGCCAGCACCAGATACCCAAGATTTTCAAGCATCATTTTACCCACCTTCATAATCGAAGGTTCATCCTCCACCAACAGGATCGTTTCCTTGTGGCCAAGCGGAATTTCTTTTGAGTTTTCTTTTTTAATCCCTTCGGCCTCACCGGAATAACGCGGCAGATAAATGTTAAAGGTCGTTCCTTTACCCGGCTCACTGTAAACGTTAATAGAGCCGTTGTTTTGTTTTACAATGCCATAGACAGTAGGGAGTCCTAACCCGGTGCCTTGGCCGATATCCTTGGTCGTGAAAAAGGGTTCAAAAATGTTCGTGAGTATTTCTTGGTTCATACCGCAACCGTTGTCGCTAACTGTTAGCAATACATAATCGCCTGGTAAGAATTCGGCATTTCCGGACCAGTAATTTTCATCTAAAGTTACATTTTCCGTCTCGATGGCGATTTTACCAACTTCTGAAATGGCATCACGGGCATTAACGCACAGATTGGCCAGGACCTGATCGATTTGGGTAGGATCTATTTTTATCTGCCACAAGCTGGATTCCGGCAACCAGGCAAGATCGATATTTTCACCGATTAAGCGCCGGAGCATTTTAAGCATACTTTCAACGACATCGTTAAGGTCGCACACTATGGGCCTGATGGTTTGCCTGCGGGCAAACGCAAGTAGTTGCCGGGTGATATCTGCGGCACGTTTGGCTGCGGTGAGTATCTCTGTAAGATTATCCTGAAGTGAATTGTCAGAACTTATTTTTTCCATGGCCAACTCAGTATAACCTATGATTACACCCAGCATATTGTTGAAATCATGGGCTATCCCACCGGCCAGTCTTCCAATTGACTCGACCTTTTGGACCTGATTCAATTGTGATTGAAGCTTTTCGCGTTCTTTCCCGGCAAGCTTTTGTTCAGTAATATTTCTTGTACTGAATAATATTTCTTTCGGGATTCCATTTTTGTCCCGGATAAATTTCCCAATTGTCTCAAAAAAAAGATAACTACCATCAACACACCGGTATCTGTATTCAATAGTCCCCTCACCTTTCTGACTGACCAAAAATTTTTCGAAAATGGATGATACTTCCGGGAGATCATCCGAATGTACAAATTCCATAACATTTTTTCCAATTAAAAAATCAGGATGATATCCTAGAATTTTATGGGAAGCACCCGCAAATTTAATATTGCCACCCATATCGGTTAGTGAAACAAGATCATGCATATTGTCCAGTATATTCTGCAACAGTTGTGTATTTTCTCTAAGAGCTTCCTCAACTTTTTTCCGCTCGGTGACATCGCGTGATACGCCCTGGATACCTACCGGATTTCCGTTTTCATCCCGTAAAAAGGACACATTCATGGAAACCCATATTTTACTTCCATCAGCCCGATAACGTTCTACTTCAATTGTCCGTGTTCTTTTCTTATCTTTCAGGGGGTCTTGTTCATTTTCAAATTCTTCTGCAAAAATTGAGTGGATCTTATCCAGGGAATCAGTAGGGAACCTTTCTTCCAAAGTTTTATTCATATACCCATCAACGGATTCACCAAACAACCTTTCAATCGATGGGCTGACATAGACATATTTCAGGTCTAAATCGGTAACCCAGACAACATCTGAAATATTTTCAGTTATTCGTCGGTACTTTTTTTCACTCTCTCGAAGCGCCTTTTCCGCCTGACGCCGCTCTTCAATCTCTTTTTGTAATTGTTCATTAACTTTTTTTAGCTCAGCAGTACGTTCTTCAAGCTGATCTTCAAAATTTAACCTCAATAAAATCAGTTCGTTGATTGTGATGTTAACGCGTTTGGCAGTGGTAAAAGTCAGGGTCGCAAAAACCAGCGTCATAAACCCTATAGCCATGTGCAGCGAGTCACCAATGATTATGAAACGGATGAATATGGGCGCAAGTGCTGGAATGCTGAAGGTGAGGAAAACGGTCATAATGGGTGATAATACACCCACCGCTCCGGCAACCATGCCTGCCAGGACAATGGCGATGAGGGCCTGGTGTGCGGTAGATTCAACTGGGAAAAGAAATATCGCGGTGGAGCCCCATAGTATTCCTGAAATTCCGATACCAATAACCATCAATTGCGCCCAGTAACGGGTGTCCTTCATATCATCAGATATGCGCTGAAATTTTCTTATCTGAATAAATCGTATCATCGCTACAAAGATGCTTAAGATATACCATACAACCAGTGTCCTTATTGGAATCAAATCCCAAAGAATGAATACAAGGATTGTTGCGTTCATTACTGTAGCGATGATCGCAATTGTTGCCCTATTGTAAATCTGTGAAACCAAAAGAAAATAGATGCGGTTGCCGGGGTTGGAAATCCGTTCTGATATTCTCATTTTAGACCCGCCATTTTGAAATATGTTTTCAAGGTAATATTCAGGGTTTATTAGGTATTGTTTTCAAATTAAATTTTTTAAACAGGGCGGTAGTGCTTAACATTCAGCAGATTCAGTCGATTTTGGTTGTATTGTTAAATTATAGCTGTGTACGAAATTCTAAATTGCGCCTATATGATTTTCTACCTCTAAATTTGATTACTTTCTTTGGCAGAGTTAAGACATGAGACAAATCTCGAAGCTGACAGTGCAATTACCTTGACTATCCTCCATTTTTTTAAGAATGGAACTATTATTAATATTATGACTATCCACAGGAGCATTGATTTTGTCAACGAAAATATCAGAATAAGATGTTGCCGGAAAATGCAAAAATTATGACCAACGGTTGGAGATTATGTTTATTTACAATCAAAGGCCATATAGAAGTTAGTTACCGGCCTTCGTTATTGGGAGAGCAAATTACGGAAACTCCTGTTCTCGCAATCACTATCGCAATGATCGCATATGCCATTGGTTGTGCCGGCAAGACTATTTTTCCCACCGCCGAAAGCGAAAGTAATACAGGTGTGGTAAATTTTGCTATCTCAAATATGTCATGGGATACATATTTCAGGGCAGGACATAATACCTCCCGAATGTGGGACTGTAGGCGAGGCTTTTCAGATGGACCCTGTTGCTCCAATACCTGAGGTAAAACAACGTTTGCCGTTTTGGTAACTTCTTTTGCAACTTCCTCATCCGGCTTATGGCGTAAATTATCAGGTAGCCTTTTCTTCAGCCATTTTAAATTGACCCAATGTATTACGTGTTCAATCAAGGAAGGTTCATGGTACCTAAATATAACACCTGTGGTCCCAAAACCTATCTCGTTGAGATATTTTAGTGAATGGTTCACTTGTTTCTGAAAAACTGCCTGTTCCGAATCGCTCATGCTGTTTTACCCTGTCCTCGACACCAAAATTTGCGTTTCTTCAGCCTGTCATTGTTTAATAATACGATTAAGGAGTCTTTATGCCGGAAGAAATGAAAGTCGGCTGTGCCGGACCGCCCGGAGGTCCTGTTGTTTTCTCCGTGAGCTGACCGGCCTTCGCCGGTATGATTTTAGGAGATTTTCAGAAATAAAACCCGTTCAGATTAGGGTTTATTAAAAAACCTGGAGATAGAAGGGCATAAAGTCCTTCAATAAGTGCCACCGCCATCATCACGTAAATCAATGTCATCAGATTCCGGGAACTTGCCAAATGCAAACGCAGGATCACGAAAAACAAAAACAGGCTCAGCAAAAATATCCACCAGGCAAAGGAAGCCGACGGCACATAACTGAGAGCATGCCACGTAATGTTTTCTTCGAACAAAACCGATGCTTGCACCACCACATGGTACTGAAATGGGTTTAAAAACCGCAAAAATTCAATCGGGATCGGGATTGCCTAAATCAGGGTATAAACAAAAAAACCGAAAATCGAGTTGATCGCGCCAGAGCCCATAAATAAACAGAAAAATTATCAGTGCCGCATAAACAGTCCAGACGACCGGCTGTACCGATGCATAGAGAAGGGGGATTGTGGCGATGATGAAAAGTAATACGGTTCGGTGAATCGGTGAGTCGGTGAATCAGTGATCCGGTTTGTCGGTGTTGATGATGATGTTATTTTGGGCATATTCCTATCAGTACTTCATGTGGACATTTTATAAAAACTTTTCCACTGAAACATCAAGAAGTTCTGTGAGCTTTTTCGCAACAGCCTTCCTGATTGAGCGATGACCCCGCTCCATATTGGAAATGTTTTGCCGGGTGAAACTGCCCAGCTTCTTACCCAGCTTTTCCTGAGAACGAAAGCCAGTTCATTAAGAACCTGAACGCTGATCAATCCGCCTCCGGCAAGCAGACTCTCGGCCCGGTCAGCCTTCGTCTCATCCTGCGACAGAAGATATAGCAGTATATTTGTATCGAAAAAAGCCCTTATTTGTAAACAGATTCACACCCGCCCAGAAACAAAAAGGTCACCCCGCCGTCAATAATAAATATTGACTGGGAAAACCCATGAAAGGTTTGAAAGGTTAAATTTAATAGTAATGATAGAAATATTGACACGGATCAATCTGCCTCATATAATGAGTCTAAAAAATTAAGGAGTGAATCATGCGTCAAATCACCATAAGGGGTATAGAACCTGAAATTGAACAGAAAATACGACAAATCGCCAAAAACACCCACAAATCCATAAATCAGGTCATTAAGGAAATTATCCAGAGCGAATTCATAAAGGAGAAACCTCCGTTGTCATCTTTAAAACAGCTGGCAGGCGGATGGACCCGGAAGGAGGCTTCTGAGTTTTCACTTTCCATCAAATCATGTGAACAAATTGATGAGAATATGTGGAAATGAAGATTATTTTGGACACAAACGCCTATGTTGCGTTTAAGCTGGGCTATTCGGAACTTGTCGAATACCTTCTGCGGGCGGATTTAATATTAGTATCTCCCATTGTACTGGGTGAACTCATGTTACACCTAATATATACTTTCCGGCGCAAATATGCAACTAAAATACCGGGGTAACCCGCATTACGACAATAAGTAAAGTCTGTCTCCCTTACACCATTAATTATTTCCGTACCTGTGTTGCCCCCCAAAGTAGATTTTGGCAATCCCGACCCCGGATTAATTATCAACCCATTGCCCATCACTCACCACCCATCAACCAACATTACTTCCATATTTTCCTCCAGCATATTTGTTTTCCACTCCACAATATTAAATATACATCCTTCAATAATCAAACAGAAAAATAACCGAAACCTTTTTGTTAAATCAAAAATCTCCTGCTGCAACTCAAACATCCTCTTATATACCTCAAGCGCCCGGAAATCATTCACTTTCATCAAACACCCCACTGATTCAATGACTCACCGACTCACCGACCCACGGCCTCAGCTGAAGTGATCGTCGATTACCTGATGGAGCATTTTCATGTTGAGAGGCTTGGCAAAGTATCCGTCAAATCCGGCGGATTTACATGCCGCAAACTCAAATTTGTCGGCATAACCGGTCATGGCCAGGATAAACGCATCAGGATAGTTGTCCCGGATATCGCAGCAAAACGAGCAACCATCCATGCCCGGAAGCCTGATATCGATCATCATCACATCAAACTGAAGGCCGTCCATGACTTGGAAAGCCTCTTCAGATGATCCGCATGTGTAAACATCATCATCTTTGAATGATCTGGAAAAAAGAACCCGGATAGATTCATCATCATCCACAACAAGTATTGTTCTTTTTTGCTTTTTATGTTCCAACTTTTCCGAGTTCACGTTTATTCCTTTCCATATATCGTTGCAGAGAACAGAAGTGTAAAAGATTTCTGTTTTTAATTGGATGCAAAATATGGGCCATTTAATTTCGGAAAGGAATGGGAAAGTTTCACTTTCGCGGCCTGATGCAAAAGCAAGGCGTTTGCACTCCATTATAATATACATTCACTGTCTTGCAGATCGTATTCCGGCACAATTTCTTTCATTTTGAGTCGAATGGCGCACCCGTCATGTTTCCAGGCAATTTCTTCAAGTTCGGCGATATGTCCGAACAGCAACCGACGGTATTCTTCCTGGTCTTTTTTGCCATCCCAGCAATCTTGTGATTTTAACACCATGATTTTTTCATGGGATGTTGCCACAATGCCTTCCCCTTCTGTGATCAGTTCTTCATAAAGTTTTTCTCCTTCCCGAAGCCCGGTATATACGATCTCGATATCTTCATCCGGTTCCTTGCCTGAAAGACGGATCAGATCGCGGGCCATATCATCGATTTTGATGGGTATGCCCATATCCAGGATAAAGATTTCCCCGCCTTTTCCAAGGGCTGCGGATTGAAGCACCAGTTGGGATGCTTCCGGTATCGTCATAAAAAACCGGGTGACCTCCGGGTGGGTGATCGTGACCGGGCCGCCCCTGGCGATCTGTTCACGAAACAGGGGAACTACCGATCCTGCCGAGTTGACCACATTGCCGAACCGGACCATAATCATTCTGGTGCCGCTTCCCATAAAGGCATTGATCAGCAGTTCACAGATCCGTTTGCTGGTACCCATCACATTGGTGGGACAGACCGCTTTGTCAGTGGAAACCATGACAAAAAGGCCCACTTTGTGCCGAACCGCCTGTTCCATGATGATTTTTCCGCCGAGCACATTGTTGACAACCGCCTGCCACGGGTTTCGCTCGAGCATGGGCACGTGCTTGTAGGCTGCCGCGTGAAAGATGACATGGGGATGGTATCGCTTCAGCACCCGGTCCACCAGGTTTTCATCCTGCATGCATCCCAGAACGGTAACGTATTTGAGATAACCCACCCGGTGTCTCATTTCCATTTCGATGCTGTAGAGATTGGGTTCGGAAGCATCAAACAAAATAAGCGACTCCGGTTGAAAGCGTGTGATCTGGCGGCACAGTTCGCTTCCGATACTGCCCCCGGCACCGGTGACCATCACCCGTTTGTTTGTCAGATATTGTCGGATTTCAGGAATATCCAACCTGACCGGTTCACGGCGAAGCAGATCCCGGTAGTTGACATCGCGCAGTTCCTTGATGGATACCTTGCCGTCGATCAGCTCGGCATAACCCGGAAGGGTTTTAAACTCGACCCTGGCTTTTTTACAGGTATTCACTATGTGTCGGATTTGCTTGCCGCTGGCGGAGGGCGCTGCAATCAAGGCATGTTTGACATTATATTTTTCGGCCAGCCTGGGGAGATCATCGATTTTTCCCATGACAGGGACATTATGAATTGATCGTCTCAGCTTGTGTAAGTCATCGTCGAGAAAACCGACCACTTTAAACGGTAGCCTTGGGTTGCTGAGGATTTCCCGAAGAATTTTTTCACCGGTGTTTCCGGCCCCGATAATAAAGCCTGCCTGGACATCCCTGGGGTTTATTAAGCTCAAATCGGTCCGGCTTTTTGAACTCCGGCTTTCTACCCTCTGGTAAGCAATCCTGACCGCCAGCCGAAACGCGCCCAGAAACAAAAGGGTCACCCCGCCGTCAATAATAAATATTGACCGGGAAAACCCATGAAACTCCAGGGTAAACAATATGATAAACACGATAAATACATTGGCGGCGACCATTGCTTTAAATAACTGCCCTAAATCCGAAAGACTCGCATAGCGAAACATCCCCTTGTATGCTTTGAAATAAAACAAAAACAGAAGCTTTACCGGAAGCATCACCGGAAGCAAGGACTGAATCTGCGCAAAATGAACCGGGGTCAATTTGAAATCAAACCGGATCAGATAAGCGGTCAGGACGGATAAACATATCAGAAACACGTCCACAAAAAAAACTAAATAAAAATGAGGATTTCTCAGTTGGTCAAACATGGCTTTTGCACTCCTCAAAACTGAATTATTCATCCGGGTGGCGTGGTGGTTTTAAATAATTGAACCACAAAGACACAAACTACACAAAGTTTCCAATCCCTTCGGGATAAATATCTTTTTTTCAAATTGCCGGCATTATGCCTGTATTAACCTGCATGGGGTGGTCTGTAATTATTTCATCCTCCTTATACCCAGTTTCATTAGCGGCACATTCCAGTTGAGCAAATATCCGAGCTTTAAGTTTTTCATTTTAAGATAGGTCAAAAGTTGAGCCTCATGAATGGGTTGTAAACATCAACGGTCTTATTTTCAATTATCACGCAGCCATCAACCAGCATATCCAAACGATATCCGGCATCAATATTCACCGGGCCATACTTTATGGGAAGTAAAATCTCACATTCAACATTATGCCCCGTTTGGATAAGCTCATACGCCAGGCATTTCTGGTATGCGGATTCAAGCAATCCAGGCCCAAGGGATGAATGCACCTTGATAGCGCAGTGGTGTCGAATTTTAGAAGCTTAACACTTTTTTTAAAAAACCGAGGTATCTTTTTTTCCATTTAAAAACCCATTCAGGGGTGGTTTTTCGGTCCAAAAGACCGTAATAGATACGGTAAAAAAGCATTTTGGATACTTCAGAAGCTACCTGGTAACGGGCAAAAGGGTCATTAAACCAGGTATGTTGAGGCCAGAAAAGATCGGAGGCTACAAACACCAGGCGGATATCCATACTCTGGAATGCTTTTTCAAATGACCAGCGGACCCGTGACATGTGATAGGGATCACTGATTACCAGGGCTGTCGCTGCAGGATTTTGGCGCACATACTTCCGTGCTGCCGAAGCTTCTTCAAAAGTAGTGCGAACTCCGGGAGCCAACTTTACGGCACTTGAAGGCACCCCTTTTTGGACCAATACATCATCTGTTGTATTAACGGTCAATAAAACCGTGTCAGCTAACCCCTGGTGGTATAGTCGGGCGGCTTTGGCAATTCGATGTTTACCGCTCAGGCAAATGATCAAATCAGCGGGGACAGGAGCATCGTTTCGGGACAGCCAGATAGCGATATTGTTGAAAACAAGAATGGTAGATCCGATTATCAGCAGCAGCCATATTATGAGAACATATTTACGAGGCATATTTCACAGATGAAAAGTGACTGATAACAATCAGCTGACGGCAGGGCAATGGTTCTTGATGTTTAAAATGCTTGGAAACAATTTTAACTTTATGCCCGTGTGCGCATATTCTTCCGATAACCTCTAACCGATAACAGAAAACCGGCAATTTTGACCTTCTCATTTTTCGCCCCTGCTTATTGCTCACTGCTTTCCCGGTTCACAAAACTGTGCGCCCCGACAACGGCATTCTCCCCTATGGACACCCCAGGCATGATGGTACTGTGGCTGCCGATTTTGCAGTTTTTTTTCAACACCACCGGACCCTGTTTGGCGTCGATGGTCGAGATGGAATAGATGGAGCAGTGGCAGCCGATCTGGACATAATCTTCGATGGTCACCCCGTATTCGGCGTTGTTATAGGTGAAAGCACCGATGTCTGTTTTATACCCGAGGGTAAGATTGTCTTTGTGCTGAACCACCCAATGGTATTTGGTGAGTTTTCCGTCTTCTATTTCCGGATATTTCCAATCGGTAAACCTGTCTTCTTCTTTTTTCATAAGATTATCACGCTCACTTCGCTAAAGCCGCTAAGGCGCCAAGTTTTTCTATGCCTGCCCGTTGAAACGACTTAGCAGGAGTTCCAGTCATGGGTTTCATCCGGGTGTCGTGGTGTTTTAAAAAATTGAACCACAAAGACACAAAGAGCACAAAGTTTTTTTCATTGCGGTTGCACTGCAATGAAAAATCTGCAATCCCTTCGGGATGAAAATATTTTTTTCTTCGTGTCCTTTGTGCCTTCGTGGTTCAAATAATTTAGTGCCGTGGTATTTTAAAAGATTGAACCACAACACTCCTATCCGAATTCCTCTTTTAGACCTTATATACTTTTTTCAAACTCCGAAATTTCCATCTCCAGGTCATGGCGAACTATTTTAAACAACAAATCTTTGGGCACATCCTTTGCTCCATGATCGGGAATTGTTGTAACCCGACCGTCCGGATGTCATATCGGATATGGGAACCTTTCTGTCTGATTTGCTTAAATCCTAAACTTTCCACAATCTTTTTGAGATGTTTGAACGTTATATTGGGTAACCGCGTCATGGCAAGGCCACTTCAACTTCTCTCCAACCCAAAAACTTGGCGGAATCAAGAGTTATATCTTTGGAGTCTAAACAGGCTTCTATTGCTTCACGAATATTTTCCATGGCTTCTTCAATAGTATACCCATAACTACGACAGCCTTTTATACTCGGGCATTCTACAATAAAAACCCCATCTTCATCTTGTTCCACAATTACAGGGAAATTTTTTTTCATATCAACCTCTGTAGGCGAAAATACGAAATGGTTATTATATCTGTTAAATATCAATCCAAAGAGTTTAACTGTCAACATATCAAAATCAATTCGAAACCGCCCAGTCTCCAACTTAATATCTTTGCGTCTTTGCATGAGAAGTTCCAGCACTAAGTCAATATCGATATTAAACGTATCCGGCACAATATCCACAAACACCGGATCCGCACCCAGATACCGGACCACTTCTGCGGTGGCTGTAAAGGTATAAGGTGTTGTGACCACAAGATCCCCCGGACCGATACCGGCTGCTTCCAGGGCCAGGTGGAGACCTGCCGTGGCCGAATTTACCGCCAGTGCATATTCGGCTCCCACATATTCGGCAAATTCTTTTTCAAAGCGGGCCACTTTGGGTACGGTGGTTTTTTGAGCCACGAATCTTCACGAATGCGTTATGCAACAATTTGAGAAACTTCAATTTTTGCCTGATAGCCGAGCCCCATCAAGGATTTCTCACAGTCCTCCCAGGTTAGTCCGAATG
>JAABTQ010000048.1 GCA_011389745.1 Desulfobacteraceae bacterium
AAAAGTTGCTACACCCAAAAAAAGTAGGTACCGTGCCTGTCGGCAAAGGCAGTGATGAGCAAAAGCAAACCAATGAAATAAAAGTTGCAGCCCCTTTGTTGTCCTGTCTTGATATTGAAAATAAAAATATAACGGCGGATGCTTTGCATACTCAGAAAAAATTTGCCGAACACATCGTCCAGGAGCGTAATGCCCATTATTTTCTAATTGCAAAAAATAATCAGCCCACCTTATTATCCGATATTGAGTTGTATTTTCAAAATATCGACGCACAGCCGCAATCCGTTGATGTGACATGTGGAGATCATGGACGAATTGAAACCCGTAAAATTTGGACGACTACCGAATTAAATGAATATCTGAATTTTCCCCATGTGGCTCAGGCTTTTATGATAAAAAGAGAATTTATCAGTAAAAAGACAAACAAGGTTTCCGGAGAAATCGTCTATGGAATCACAAGCAGAAAACCTCAGGAGGCATCTGCCCAAAAGATACAAGAAGTTATTCGGGGTCATTGGACAATTGAAAATAGTTGTCATTACATATTGGATTGGAATTATGATGAAGATCGCTGCAAAATAAGAACAGGATATGGTCCGGAAAATATAACCCGACTGAGAAAATTTGCCGTGAGTATAATCAAATCTAAAAAAGTTTACAGTGTAGCTCAAAAAATGCGGGAATTGTCTTTTAATCCGAGAGCGGTTATGGACTATCTGAAAATGACCAAAAAGTTTCAAACTGCCACTACATGATTTTTTAGAGAAGTTATTGCCGAATGACACTCTTATGTGTATTGGCACAAGGGAACAAACACAGAAACTGGAATCTTTATGCCGGATAACATAATAGGATAAAAAAAACTTTTATCCATATTTCGTTTTTAAATAAAGGGTCAATGGTGTGATTACGCTATTGGAAATGAGGATGTTTTCAATATTAGGTTCCCGTTACCTCCACTTGAAGAGCAGGCATAGTTACTATAGACAATAACTTCGTCAAAGGAGAATATCAAAAATTCGTATGGGGGTGGATAAATTGAAGAGAAAAACTGAAACTATGGTTGAAAAACTCATCCTCGGCACCCTTTGCGTGGAGGATCTCTGATATGTTACGCGGTCGTCAATACATCCGGTTTGAAGCCTATTTTGCGGAAAATGTGCTGGGCATTTTCCGGGTGATCCACGGAATTGCCGACCTGCGGGATCTGGCGCAGTTTCAGTGGCAAATGATCAAAAGGGAGAGAAAAATTAATGCCTGATCTGATTCCCAAACATGGCGGTTACCGCAAGCTCAAAAGTTTTCAGGTGGCGCAGCTGGTCTATGATGTGACAGTCCGGTTTTGCAATCGATACATTGATAAATTCAGCCGCACAAAGGATCAGATGGTGCAGGCGGCGCGATCGGGTGTTCAGAATATTGCAGAAGGCTCGCAGGCATCGGCTACATCGAAGAAGACCGAACTGAAACTGACACAGGTAGCGAGGGCGAGTCTGGAGGAACTGAAGCTGGATTATGAGGATTTTCTGCGGCAGCGGGGGTTTCCCATTTTGGAGCCGAACCACCCGACGTTGGTGCGATTTAAAAACCGAAAACCGCAGAATGTAGAAGCGTTTGCAACGTGGGTGACGGAGGAGCGGGGAAAAAGCATTGACAAACAAGGACGAACAGGGACTATCACAGACACACGGACGGCCACTGACTATGAGGGGTCCGTCACGGTCGGTGAACGTCCGTGTCAGTCCTTGCCTTCTGCCTGTCTGGCCGCCAATGGAGTCCTTTCTTTATTGAATCTCGCCTGTTATTTACTCGACCGCCAGGTCGAACGGCTGGCCCATGATTTCGAAAACGAGGGCGGTTTTACTGAACGTTTATACCGTGTGCGCAGCGCCAAGCGAAGGAATAAATCATGACAGCATTTAACCCTAAATTCACCATCACTAACGGGATTACCGCCGCGATCACTCAAATTGAACGGACACGCGGCTTTCTGGAGGCGGCTCTGTTGTCGGATGACTGGGTAAGGGATATGGGCAATCTGGCGTTGATCAAGGAGGCCCATCATACCACCCATAAAGAAGGAACCAGGCTGACAACTGAACAGGCAGAACGCTTGTGGAATGCGAATCGGTTCCAGAGGCTGACCCTGATGATGTCCGGGAACTGCTCAATTACCGTTCAGCCTTTGAGTTTGTTTCAGAATGTTTGGACAGCGGTGACCCCATCACCGAAGGGCTGATCCGGGAAATTCTTCGTAAACTGGTGGAAGGCGTTCCGGGCAATTATCGGCGGATTCAGAATTATATTGCCGACGCTTCCACCGGTGAAGTGATCTACACACCACCATTCGCAGTTGAAGTCCCAATCATGATGTCGGAAATGGTCAAATGGCTGAACGCTGAAAACATACCGAGGAAAACGATTTTTACATAAAAGGCTCAAATCGTATTCAGCAGGGTAAAAACCTCCGAAACACAATGCTGGTTGGAGTTTGCTTTTTCGTGTGGATATCTCAATCAATTTGTTTCCAATTGCCATAACCTCTCAACCAGTTCAGGAGGACTCGCGCAACAGGATATCATGCGTTCCTATGGCTCTGAAAATTAGTGGTGGAAAACTTTGATTTCGAATATCGGTGTAACCAATTGATATTACTTGGTGGGCCGTGAAGGAATCGAACCTTCAACCTACTGATTAAGAGTCAGGTGCTCTGCCTGATTGAGCTAACGGCCCATGTGAATTGCTTTTTGAAGTCAACAATCGCATCTTTTACCTTCGAAAAAAAACTTTGTCAATATTTTTTCCCAGAAGGCGGTCACAAATCTGGGAATGTTTTTTCGCACTGACATTTACAACTCTGATATCGGTTTTGTTGACATGGAGTATATATCCGACTTATACTGTCACAGTATTTTTTATTGAATAAGTAATTGGCGGAAGTGCATGGGAATCGAACCCACCCGGGACGGTGTTAGCGCCCCACACCGGATTTGAAGTCCGGGAGCCCCACCAGTAAGCTGCGCACTTCCATTGGTAATTGCTGGATAAATAATGAAGCAAAATTTCAAAAAAATTTATATTATAATCTTTATTAATTTTGTCAATGCTTAATTAACCGATATTGCATAATTTACAGGCAAACAGACAACCGATTTGACTTACCGGAGTTATAAAATGATTAATAAGGAAAGGCTTGCCGAAACCTTCAGGTTTTTAGTGGAAATTGACAGTGTTTCAAAGGAAGAGGGTGAAATCTGTTTAAAAATTCAAAAAATTATTGAGTCCATGGGGGCAGAGACCTTTGTAGATCATGCTGCTGCAAAAACCGGAAGCGACACGGGTAATCTGATCGCCAGGATACCGGGAAATACTTCTGCGGTTCCGCTTTTGTTCAATGCCCATATGGACACTGTGGAACCGGGTCGGGGTATATGTCCGGTATTCAGTAACGGCCTTTTTACAAGTGATGGTTCCACAATCTTAGGGGCTGATTGCAAAAGTTCCATCGCCATAATTCTGGAAGTTCTGAGGGTGCTTCAGGAGCATCATTTATCTCATGGGCCATTGGAAATTGTTTTTACCGTTTGCGAGGAAATAGGTCTGCTGGGCGCAAAAAACCTGGATTTCAGCTTATTGAGTTCTACGTTCGGTTATGCCCTGGATGCCACCGATATCAATGGCCTTGTCACGCGGGCACCTTCCTCCAACAAGCTCGTATTTACAGTGCACGGTAAGGATGCCCATGCAGGTGCTGCTCCGGAAAAAGGGATCAATGCTATCTTTATTGCTGCTAAGGCAATTGCCGGGCTGCAATTGGGGCGGATCGACCCGGAGACCACCTGTAATATCGGAGTGATTGAAGGTGGACGTGCCGCTAATATCATACCGAACCTGGTTACGGTTAAAGGAGAGGTCAGAAGTCATGATTATAAAAAGCTGGCAATCCAAACAGTTGAAATTGTAACCGCATTTCAAAAAGCCATTGATATGATGAAACCTGATGGTTCATCTCACGACCTTCCCCGTTTAGAACACTCGGTAGAACTCGATTTTGCCGCAACTCATATCATGGAATCAGATCCGGTTGTGATTTTAGCAAAAAAAGCCGCTTTAAATTTAGGACGTACTTTGAAGACCAAAATGACCGGAGGCGGAGCTGACGCTAATATTTTCTTTTCCAGGGGAATTATGACCGGTGTTTTGGGCACGGGCATGAGTGATATGCACAGTCTGAGAGAATCAATTTTGCTTGAAGACATGGTGAAATCCGCTGAACTGGTATTGGAGATCATTCAATTGCATTCAAAAGATTCCATTGTCTGATATCCTTACACCTAAAAACTTACATCTCAAAATTTGCTCAATCCTTTCAATATCCTCGGCAAGATCGACTTCGGGTGAATCAAATTCAGTTAAGACAACCTTTATTTTATAACCATGTTCGAGGGCACGAAGCTGTTCCAGTTTTTCGATTTGTTCCAGACGTCCTTCGGGCAGGTTTCTGAAAATATCCAAATATTGCCTGGTGTAGGCGTATATTCCCAGATGCTTATAGGTTTCCGAATCGGCAGGACAGTCACGTCCAAAGGGAATCGGTGATCTAGAAAAATATAGGGCAAAACCCTTTTGATCGAAAGTCACTTTTACATCTTTCGGATTGGTGATTTCCTCTTTGCGTACAATCTTAAAAGCAAGAGTGCTCATATCGGTTTCGGGATCATTAGAAAAAGGCTTGACGACGTCATCAAGACATCGTGGATCAATAAGCGGCTGGTCGCCCTGAACATTGACAATGATATCTTTTGAAGATAGGCCCATTTTTTCTGCGGCCTCCGCTACCCTGTCAGTACCGGAACGATTTTGATCCGATGTCATAATAGCCTCACCTCCGAATGCCCATACAACTTCTGCAATCCGATCGTCATCTGTGGCCACGACAACATGGCCGATTTTTTCCGCCTTGCCTGAATTTTCGTAAACCCATTGAATCATGGGTTTGCCGCAAATTTTTGCCAAGGGTTTTCCTTCAAATCGGGTCGATTGGTATCTTGCAGGAATAATAACAACGCTTTTCATATGGGGGTTTTTTCTCCTTAAATTTTCTTTCGGGTGAAGGCAGAAATCCAGTCTGATAAAAATCTTGTCGATCCGGATTAATACTCTTAATCAAATTAAGGTTCAAGGATATTTCTGCTCTTTGATCAAATTAACCCCGATGTTGCTGTAATGAGAAATGATTCTTGATATGAAATTTGAAAAAATGTAAGGTGTTTGAAAAGACTAAAAGCAGTTGGAAACAAAATTTACGAAACCATCAATTTTGAAAAAATAAGCAAAGGCTTAAATTATGATCAAAATCAATGAGAACTATCTCAAGTTAAAAGCATCCTATTTATTTGCCGATATTGCCAGGAGAGTGACTGCCTATCAGCATGCGAATCCCGAAAAGGAAATCATTAAACTGGGCATTGGAGATGTCACAAGGGCACTTCCGAAAGCATGCATTGAAGCCTTTCATAGGGCAGTGGATGAAATGAGTTCAGATACTACTTTTAAAGGATATGGCCCGGAACAGGGATACCCTTTTTTAAGGAAAATAATTGCCCGGCAGGATTACCAGTCCAGAGGAGCGGATATTGACCCGGATGAAATTTTTATCAGTGACGGTGCCAAGTGTGATACCGGAAATATTCAGGAAATATTTTCAGCAGACACCAGGGTGGCGATTCCCGATCCGGTCTATCCGGTTTATCTGGATACCAATGTGATGGCCGGCAGGACCGGAGATTTTAATGATGGCAGATACCACGGAATCTATTATCTCGAGAGTACCCGTGAAAACGGATTTATCCCTGAGCTGCCCAATCAACCAGTGGAGTTGATTTATCTTTGTTATCCCAATAACCCGACCGGAGCCACAATCAGCAAGGAACAGCTTACCGACTGGGTCCGGTATGCAAAAGAAAATAAAGCACTGATTTTGTATGATGCCGCTTATGAAGCGTTTATTCGTGATGAGTCAATTCCGAAAACCATATACGAGATAGAAGGGGCTCGTGAAGTCGCTATCGAATTTCGAAGTTTTTCCAAAACCGCCGGATTTACGGGTACCCGCTGTGCCTTTACGGTAGTACCCAAAACCTGCATGGCCTATGACCGGAAAGGAGAAAAACATCCCTTACTCCCCTTATGGAATCGACGTCATGCCACCAAATTTAACGGAGTATCTTATCCGGTCCAAAAAGCCGCCGAAGCAGTTTACAGCCCTGAGGGCAAGGTTCAGGTGAAAGAACTGATCGGCGATTACATGAAAAATGCCCGGTTGATTCGAAAAGAAATGACCGGGCTTGGCTACGAATGTGTCGGGGGAGACAATTCACCCTATATATGGATCAATGGAAAGCAGGACTCGTGGGATTTTTTTGACATGCTTCTCAACAAGGCCGGCGTGGTTTGTACCCCCGGAGCCGGGTTCGGCAAATGTGGCAAAGGGTATATCCGTATCAGTGCCTTCAACAGTTATGAGAATGTACAAAAAGCATTAAAACGAATCCGTCTGGTTTTGTAGGAAATTATAATTTGTGCATTGCCGCAAAAAAGGGCTTGACAAGTTTTGATATGACTGGTAACCAGATTAGAAAAATCAATTCAAAAATCAGGTTTATATGAATAACGTTTTAGCCATTATCAGCATTGTAGTACTCATTATTATCGGCCTCGTAGTAGGGATACTTCCCTGCCGCGAGAATGGGCTGATAATGGCATAATTTCTAAAAGCCATAAAAAACTTTAAAATCCGTTATCAGCCCAAAAGGGTTGATAACGGATTTTTTTTGGAAAAAATATCTTAGAAAGGAAATCTCATGGAGTTAACTGGTGCGCAAATTCTGATCAAAATGCTGAAAGAAGAGGGAGTGAAAAACATTTTTGGTTATCCCGGTGGAGTGGTAATTGATATTTATGACGAACTGATGAAATCAGATATCCGTCACATACTGGTTCGTCATGAGCAGGGAGCTGTACATGCGGCCGACGGCTACGCCAGGGCAACCGGTGGTGTCGGAGTCTGCCTGGTGACTTCCGGACCCGGGGCAACCAACACCGTAACAGGCATCGCATCGGCATACATGGATTCTATTCCGGTTGTGGTTTTCACCGGACAGGTACCGGTCCATTTGATCGGAAACGACGCTTTTCAGGAGGTCGATATTGTAGGCATTACCAGGCCCTGCACCAAGCATAATTTTCTGGTTAAAAGCACCGAAGAACTGGCACACACCATTAAAGAGGCATTTCATATAGCCCGCTCGGGTCGTCCAGGTCCTGTTCTGGTGGATATCCCTAAAAACGTATCCACCGCCCGGATAAAGTATAAAGCTCCGGGACCGGTAAAGATGAGAACGTATAATCCCACTTACAAGCCAAACAAACGGCAATTGCAAAAAGTTGTGGATCTGATCAAGGTCGCTGAAAAACCTGTGATATTTGCCGGGGGCGGTGTCATTTTATCCAAAGCGGCATCAGCACTGACAAAACTTGCCCAAAGAGCACGGATTCCCGTTACCACAACCCTGATGGGGCTGGGCGCTTTTCCCGGTACGGACCCTTTGTGGCTCGGTATGATCGGAATGCACGGTACGTATCGCTCCAATATGTCCACAGCCCATTGTGATCTTTTTCTTGCTATCGGCGTGCGTTTTGATGACCGGGTGACGGGTAAAACCGACACCTTTGCATCCCAGGCGCAGATAGTCCATATTGATATCGACCCGACGTCAATCCGCAAAAATATTCCTGTGGCTGTGCCGGTTGTGGGAGACTGTAAATGCACACTGGAGGAACTCAATGAAATGCTGGAAAGTGTCGACCTGGGAGACCTGGACAATAGACGAAAGCCATGGCTCGACCAGATTCAGGCATGGAAATCCACCAACCCGTTGGCGTATCATCAGGAAGAAACGATCAAACCCCAGTACGTAGTGGAAAAATTGTATGAACTGACCAAAGGAGAGGCCATTATAACCACCGAGGTAGGTCAGAATCAGATGTGGGCCGCCCAGTATTACCATTTTGACAAACCCAACCACTTTATTACTTCCGGCGGCCTTGGCGTGATGGGGTTTGGCCTTCCCGCAGCCATCGGTGCGCAAATAGCTTGCCCGGATCGTTTGGTGGTGGATATTGCCGGTGACGGAAGTATCCAGATGAATATTCAGGAAATGGCCACTGCGGTTCAGTGCAATCTTCCTGTTAAAGTGGTGATTTTAAATAACGGATACCTTGGTATGGTCAGGCAGTGGCAGCAACTTTTTTATGATAAACGTTACTGTTGCACCTGCATGGAACATGCACCCGATTTTGTGAAACTGGCCGAAGCCTATGGCGCCACCGGATTACGGGCCCGAAAACCTGAAGAAGTCGAGGAGGTACTGAAAAAAGGTCTTTCAACGCCCGGACCGGTGATTATGGACTTTGTGGTGGAAAAGGAAGAATGTGTCTATCCCATGGTCCCGGCCGGCGCCCCTATTACTGAAATGTTGCTGGTTTAAAATAGATAAGGAGTTCTATCATGTTGGATGCGGATAAACATGTGCTTTCGATTCTGGTTGAAAATCAGCCCGGTGTGCTTTCCAGGATTTCGGGCCTTTTTAGTGGAAGAGGGTTTAATATTGAAAGCCTTTGCGTGGCGGTCACCACGGATCCCACGGTTTCCAGGGTCACCCTTGTGACCAAGGCCGATCAAACGATCGTGGAACAAATTAAAAAGCAGCTCAATAAATTGATCAATGTCATCAAGGTTCACGAACTGACCGGGTCTGAATTTGTTGAGCGGGAAATGGTTTTGATCAAAGTACTGGCTAAACCTGAGTATCGGGCTGAAATTTTGAGAATGGTGGATATTTTTCGCTGCAAAGTTGTCGATGTGGGGGCTGAGCATTACACCATCGAAGTCACTGGTGATGAGGGCAAACTCCAGGCAATCTTAAGCCTTCTAAAACCAATTGGGATTAAAGAGATCGCCCGAACGGGTGTAATTGCCTTGTTCAGGGAACCGAAATAGAATTAACTAACCAACAAGGAGATTTAAATGGCTAAGATAGATTTTGGCGGCACTATTGAAGATGTGGTCACTGATGATGAGTTTCCACTGGAAAAGGCAAGGGAGATTCTAAAAAATGAAACCATTGCCGTGTTAGGTTATGGAGTTCAGGGTCCTGCGCAGGCACTGAATTTAAGAGACAATGGTATCCCTGTTATTATTGGGCAGATGGAAGGTGATCAATATTGGAAAAAGGCTGTAGCGGATGGTTTTGTTCCCGGAAAAAATCTGTTTCCCATCGAAGAAGCAGCCAAGCGAGGGACAATTGTTAAGGAACTCTTGTCCGATGCCGGTCAGGTGGCCACATGGCCCAAGGTTCAAAAGTGTTTAAACAAGGGAGATGCTCTGTATTTTTCCCATGGTTTTTCAATCGTATATAAGGATCAGACCGGGATCATTCCTCCCGATTACGTGGATGTGATCCTTGTGGCTCCCAAAGGTTCAGGGACCAACGTGAGAAGAAACTTTCTGGATGGAAGCGGTATCAACTCCAGTTATGCGGTGTTCCAGGACTATACCGGAAAAGCAACTGAACGAACCCTGGCTTTAGGTATTGCAATCGGCTCCGGATACCTGTTTCCCACCACTTTCGAAGCTGAGGTTTACAGTGATCTTACTGGTGAACGGGGTGTTCTCATGGGATGTCTGGCAGGAACCATGGAAGCCCAGTACAATATTTTACGAAAGAACGGACATTCACCCAGCGAAGCATTTAACGAGACCGTGGAAGAACTCACCCAGAGCCTGATTCGTCTGGTGGGAGAAAACGGTATGGATTGGATGTTTTCCAACTGCAGTACCACGGCTCAGCGCGGCGCTCTGGACTGGGCCCCCAAATTTCGGGATGCGGTAGCCCCGGTTTTTGAACAACTCTATGATCGCGTCAAATCTGGTAAGGAAACCCAGCGGGTGCTGGAAGTCAACAGTGCACCGGATTATCTTCAGAAGCTCCAGGTGGAACTGGATGCCATTAAAAATTCGGAAATGTGGAAAGCAGGTGCGGCTGTAAGGGCTTTAAGACCCGAAAATCGAAAAAAAAATCAATAAGGCATTAATTCAAAGTAAAACTGCTCCCCCCTTTGAAAAAGGGGGGCCGGGGGGGATTTGTCAAGCTGATGCCGTATTAAAATCCCCCTAAATCCCCCTTTTTCAAAGGGGGACTTGTGAGGAGTTACTTTAGAAGAAGTTGTCAGTGCTTTTAAATAAGTTTCACCAGTCCGAACACTGAACACTGAACACTGAACACTTTAATAATGCCAATGCAGGAGCAATTTTTTATGGAACCTGTACTATTATATGATACAACTCTGCGAGATGGCGCTCAGGGAGAAGAGATCAGCTTTACCGTAGAAGATAAAATCAGCATTACCAAAAGACTCGATGATCTCGGGGTGCATTATATCGAAGGGGGATGGCCCGGGTCTAATCCGCGTGATATTCAGTATTTTGAGATGGTGAAAAAATTTCAATTTAAAAATGCAGTCATCACCGCCTTTGGTTCTACACGCCGTCCGGGTATATCACCTGAAAATGATCCCAATCTGGAAGCTATCCTTCAGAGTCAAACTACTGCTGTGACAATATTCGGTAAAACATGGGATTTGCACGTGGAACAGGTGATTTCAACGACTTTAGAAGAAAATCTGGCGATGATTTCCGATTCGGTAAAATACCTGAAAATGAAAGGCCGGGAGGTTATCTATGATGCGGAGCATTTTTTCGACGGATATAAAAGCAATCCGGATTATGCCCTAAAAACGCTGATTGCCGCCAATGAATCGGGCGCGGATTTTCTGGTCCTGTGTGACACCAACGGCGGAACAATCCCCTTTGAGATTGAAAATATCATGGATGAGGTCAGGCAAAAAATGGCTTCGCATTATGGCATGACAACTGACAGGCTTTCAATTAAATTCGGAATTCACGCTCATAATGACTGCAATTTGGCCGTGGCCAACACCATCTCAGGTGTTCAAAAAGGGGCATTGATGGTTCAGGGTACCATTAACGGCTATGGTGAAAGATGCGGCAACGCGGATTTGACTTCCATTATTCCCATATTGAAAGTCAAAATCGGCAACCCGTGTATCTCTGATGAAAATCTCGCAAAATTGAGAAAAGTGTCCAGGTTTGTTGCTGAAACTGCCAACCAGGTTCCTTTAAGCTCCAGACCGTTTGTGGGAAAAAGCGCATTTGCCCACAAGGGGGGAATTCATGTTAATGCTATTATGAAAATTCCCATGGCCTATGAACACATGATTCCCGAAGTTGTAGGAAACAAGCGAAGGGTTTTGGTGTCGGATTTGTCCGGAAAAAGCAATATAGAATATAAAGCAAAGGAACTGGGTATTGAGCTGGGACTAAATGGTCACGATGGCCGTGAGATTGTCGAAAAGATTAAAAAGCTTGAGCTTGAGGGATATCAGTTTGATGTGGCTGACGGGTCCTTGAGAATTCTCATGGAGAAATTCACGGATCAGTTCAAACCTATATTTGATCTAGAATCTTTTAGAATCAATATCGAGAAAAATAAGGATTGCCCGTGTAACGCTCAGGCCACAATCAAAATTTCGGTGGATGGCAAACAGGAAATCACAGCTGCCGAAGGTGAAGGGCCTGTGAGCGCTCTTGACAACGCGTTACGAAAAGCACTGGGACAGTTTTTTCCGGATCTGGATGAAATGCGGTTGGTGGACTTTAAAGTTCGTGTCATGGATGGCCGGGACGGCACCGCTGCAAAGGTTCGCGTCTTTATTGCCACCAGGGACCAAGAAGAAATCTGGAATACAATTGGTATGTCCAGAGATATTATTGAAGCCAGTTGGCAGGCGTTGACGGATAGTTTTCAGTACAAACTGGCCAAGAGGTAGTTAAGGAGCAAAACCATGACAGACAGATTATATATATTTGATACCACATTAAGAGATGGAGAACAGTCTCCGGGTGCCAGCATGAACACCCCCGAAAAATTGCGACTGGCCTATCAGTTGGAAAAACTTGGCGTGGATATCATCGAAGCAGGCTTTCCGGCGGCATCAGTGGGCGATTTCGAAGCGGTGTCCAGAATTGCGGAAAAATTGAAAACCACCCAGGTTGCGGCCCTTGCCAGAACCTCCAAAACAGACATCGATAAGGCCTGGGAAGCCATAAAACATGCAGCTAAGCCAAGGATTCATACCTTTATCGCCACTTCCGATATTCATATGGAATATAAACTGAATATGAGCCGGGAGCAGGTAATCCAAAAGGCCATTGAAGGGGTCAGGTATGCCCGTTCCTATACGGAGAATGTGGAGTTTTCAGCTGAAGATGCTTCCCGGAGTGACCGAGATTTTTTGTGCAAAGTGTTTGAAGCGGCCATCGAAGCCGGGGCCACTACAGTCAATGTGCCCGATACGGTAGGGTATGCTATTCCGGAAGAATTTGGGGAATTGATCCGATATATCATGACCCATACTCCCAATATCGGAAAAGCCGTGGTGAGCGTCCATTGCCACAACGATCTGGGATTGGCCACGGCCAATACGGTTACGGCAATCCGTGCCGGAGCAAGGCAGGCCGAGGTAACCATCAACGGCATTGGGGAGCGGGCAGGAAACACTTCCTTGGAAGAAGTGGTCATGAGTATTCACACCAGGCCGAATTTTATGCCGGTGTTCACCAATATCAACACCGAAAATATTCATACCACCAGCCGCCTGGTCAGCATGATTACCGGTATAATTGTCCAACCCAATAAAGCCATTGTCGGGGCCAACGCTTTTGCACACGAAGCCGGAATCCATCAGGACGGCATGCTTAAAAATCCCATGACTTATGAAATCATGAAACCGGAGACCATTGGGCTGAGCCAGAGCAAGCTGATACTTGGAAAGCATTCAGGAAGGCATGCGCTTCGGTCCCACCTGAAAGACATGGGGTACGATTTGTCTGATGAAGAACTTAACCTGGTGTTTACACGATTCAAGGAAATTGCCGACAAGAAAAAGCATGTGATGGACGAAGATCTGGAAGTGATTGTTACTGAGGGTATTTTGAGGACAGCGGAAACATTCAAACTAGAATACCTGCACGTGGTTTCCGGTACCACCGTATATCCTATGGCCAGTGTCCGACTGAACATAAACGGACGCACAGTTCAGGGGGCCGGCTATGGTAACGGCCCCATTGATTCGGCATTTAATACCATTGCAAAGTTGACCGATGCCAAATCGGAGTTGCTGCGTTTTACTGTCAGCGCTTTAACCGGAGGTATGGACGCCCAGGGAGAGGTAACTGTCAGGCTGCGGGAAAACGGCCTCATTGCATTAGGAAGAGGTTCAGATCCGGACATCATCACTGCCAGTGCAAAAGCCTATATCAATGGATTGAATCGGCTCGAGTATTTGAAAACTCATCCGGTGATTGCATCGGATGGTTTGTAACGGTCAGAGATACCAAAATAAATGATAAATAGTCGTGAACTCAAAAGCATTTCCAGCTTTTTGAGTAAAAAAAAACACGGCAACAAGAAAGCGAGTCGATATTTTTAAGATTTCCCATCTTGGGGCTGAAAAATGTGTTACGGGTTCCTGCCATCTTCTTCAGGCCTGTGAACTGAATATCCTGATTGATTGCGGTATAACGCAGGGGGCAGACAGATCTCTGCCCATAACCCGATGGCCGGTGAAACCTCCGGACATTCAATTTTTGTTTCTTACCCATGCCCATATTGATCACATTGGTCGAGTCCCGGAACTGATTCAGGAAGGATTCAGGGGCGAAATTTTGTGCACCCACGGTACCAAAGCCCTAATTGGGCCGATGCTTGAAGATGCCCTGGAATTTACAGCCTATCATCAGGACAAAAAAGAAAAGATTATGTCCGATATAGAGGACATGACATGGGGGTTCGAATACGGAGAATCCTTCAACCTTCGAAAAGGGATCCGATTTTCTATGGGAAGGGCAGGGCATATTCTGGGATCATGTTGGATCCGTTTTGATATGGATGGGGGTTCAAGCATAGTTTTTTCAGGAGATCTGGGCGCTAAGCATACGCCAATTCTACCGGCCCCGGATGTCCCGGAACCCTGCGATCTATTGGTGATGGAATCGACTTACGGTGACAGAAATCATGAAGATCGGACCATGCGTTGGCAGCGCTTGGGTGAGGTATTATTCAAGGCGCTGGCGGATAACGGCAAGGTCCTGATTCCGGCTTTTGCCCTGGGACGAACCCAGGAGTTGATTTATGAGATGGACCGGCTTTTTTCGGGGCATCATAAAACATCATTGAAAAGCAAAATCCCGGTTTTTATTGATTCACCGCTGGGCCTCAAAATAACGAAGATATATTCAAAACTCACCGAATATTGGGACAAAGAGGCCATAGGACTGCTTCAGAAGGGTGATCACCCCATTGATTTTAACCACCTCTACTCCGTGGAAAGACACACTGACCATCTAAAACTTCTCGAATACCCCGGTCCGGCCATTATTGTGGCAGGAAGCGGTATGTGTGCCGGAGGACGTATTATTGAGCACCTCAAACACGGCATAGGTAACCCTAAAACAGATATTTTCTTTGTAGGATATCAGGCCAGGGGAACATTAGGCAGGCGGATAATAGAATGTATAAGTGACAAAGATTCCCAGGTCATAATTGCTGAAAAATCTTATCCTGTCCGTGCGGCGGTTTATCGTTTGACCGGATACTCCGCTCATGCCGACCAGCAGGAACTTCTGGCCTGGGCAAAGGCAATACGGCCAGGACATATTAAGCTTGTCCACGGTGAACCCATGGCGCAGAAGGCCTTGAAGACCAAAATTTCCCTGATGCAATAATTTGCCTGTCATTTTATACCTAACTGCTAATCACTTATATCAGGTTAAATAAACATGAAATTCATGATATCCCAGTTGGCGGCTTTATTGAAAAATAACACAAGAAAAGCCAACACAAGATTGCTGCTGAAATTTTCTTTATTACTCATTTTGTTTTTTATTCTCTACAGTGTCCTGTTCCATATACTGATGCTTTATGAAGGAAGAAAATATTCCTGGGTCACGGGCCTTTACTGGACCCTGACGGTTATGTCCACACTGGGATTCGGGGATATTACTTTTCACAGCGATATCGGGAAAATGTTTTCCGTTATTGTTTTGCTAAATGGTATTGTGTTGCTGCTGGTCATGCTTCCGTTTACTTTTATCCAATTTTTCTATGCCCCATGGCTTGACGAACATAATAAAGCCCGTGCGCCGCGTACCGTTCCGGATACGCTGTCCGATCATGTGATTTTGACTCATTATGATGATGTCGCAGTCAACCTGATCGAAAAGTTTACTCAATATGCCGTCCCTTATGTGATTCTGGTTCAGGATCTTTCCCAGGCTTTGGAATTGCACGATTTAGGATACCACATCGTGGTGGGTGACCTGGATAATCCCTCGACTTATAAAGGATTGCGTGTCGATCAGGCGGCCATGGTAGTGGTATTAAACGATGATATCACCAGCACCAATATTATTTTTACCATCCGGGAAATCAGTGATCGTGTAATTACCATCACCAATGCTGATATGGAAGATTCCGTGGATATCCTTCTTCTGGCGGGAAGCACTCATGTTTTTCAATTCACCAAAATGCTGGGAAGAGCACTTGGAAGACGGGTATTAGGGGTAAGCATGAAAGCCAATGTTATCGGAAGCTTTGATGAACTGTTAATTGCTGAGGCACCTGTTATGAGAAGCCCCATTCAGGGAAAGACACTCGCCAAAAGCAAGTTACGTCAAATCACAGGGGTAAACGTGGTCGGAATCTGGGAGCAGGGTAAGTTCATGACACCATCACCACAAACTCATCTTGGGGAATCAACTGTCCTTGTGCTTGCCGGAAATGAAGAGCAGCTTGATCAGTACGATAGATTGATAGGAAGTCATGGTTACCGGAATATGTCAACAGGACCGGTGGTGGTCCTAGGTGGTGGACGGGTCGGTAAATCCATAGGCGAAGCTTTAAAAAAACGGCATATCGATTACCGGATTGTGGAAAAAAAGCCGGGGATTGCCACAAAAGACCCGCATTTTATCCATGGAAATGCAAGCGATCTGGATATTCTCATTCAGGCAGGCATCAATGAGACTCCATCCATAATAATTACAACCCATAACGACGATTTAAACATTTATCTGACCATCTATTGCCGAAGGCTTCGACCTGATGCACAAATCATCAGCCGTGCAAGTCTCGATAGAAATATCAACACATTACATCGCGCCGGTGCAAACCTGGTGATGTCCTTCAGTTCTTTGGTTACGACTACCATCATGAACCTGTTAAAACCCGAACAAATCCTGATGCTTTCAGAAGGGTTAAACGTGTTTCGCAACTCCCTGGCAAAGCACCTGGAAAATAAAACGATTCTGGATCTTAAAATTCGTGAAAATACCGGATGCAGCGTCATTGCGATCAAAAGAGGCGACGAGCTTACAATTAACCCGGATCCGAATATTGTTCTGGAAAAAAATGACGAATTGATCCTGATCGGATCGGAAGAAGCCGAGAAACGTTTTAACGATAAGTATACGGTGGTATGAGAAGAAAGAAGAAAAAAGTAAGCAGGGAGCAGGGAGAAAGTAAGCAGGGAGCAGAGAGGGACAAGTCGGACTCCTGCCTTCGCCGGAGTGACAGAACCTTGTTATCATTTATTATGCCGTCACCAATTGCCTGATACCGTTTTTCTTCTCTTTGCTCCCATCTTTCTTCTCTCTGCTTACTACTTACTGCTTACTGCTACTGCTTACTTCCCCATGCTCCCTTATTTCTTTTCCCTCCCCTTTGCCTCGGTTCTTAATAGAGAATCCCGACTGATCATTCCTTTGAATTTTCCATCCTTATCGATTACCGGAAGACGTTTCAACGCCTTTTGAGTCATTAGGATAATTCCAAAATCTTTTGTGCGGCGATTTCACCGCTATCATAGCACCCTTGAATGCCGCGGCTTACCATACACCTCGCAGCAATCTTTAAATCGCGGATATATTGAACAAGAGCATCCTGAATCTGTTTTCCGTCAAACTGGACTTCTTCGCTGGTAAAGATTTCGATGACACTGTATTTGAGAGGCATT
>JAABTQ010000049.1 GCA_011389745.1 Desulfobacteraceae bacterium
GAGTGTAACCTGTTTGTGTGAAATCCGATTTTTCTGTAGGTGCGAATTCATTCGCACTTAAAATCCGGCACGGATTTACAGAAAATTCCTTAGAGGCCCCCAGCAACTTTTTTCCTGGGGCAACGGGCATAGACTTTATATTGGACAACGGGGTTCACATTGTGCGAATGAATTCGCACCTACAATTGAGCACAAGTCTTTTCACACAAACAGGTTACACTCATCTGAATTTTTTTAATGAATATAATGATTTTAGTCAATTTAATATCCAACAATTTATTTGTAAAGAGCTTTTTTATAGACAAACTGATCCGGCTTTGCCGGTGGAGTGCATTCAGACAAAAAATTGTGAAAAGCAAATTGCATTCTTGACGATTTACGGTTAAGGTATCAAAAAATTAGGATAATTATTGTCATGGCTGTTCTTATCAAAAATATGGTTGACTAAATGTCCGTGTTTTAATCAGAACTTTGAAACATAACATACGACATAATGGTCAAATAAGGATTTTTTCAATGAAAATTAACACAACGCCTATTGATGGTCTTCTGGTTTTAGAGCCTGAGGTTTTCAGAGATGAAAGAGGTTTTTTTCTGGAAACATTTCATGAGCAAAAATATGAAAGTTTTGGCATTGAAAGTAAATTTGTTCAGGACAACTTGAGCTTCTCATCCAAAGGGATACTCAGAGGACTCCATTTTCAGTATCGGCATCCGCAGGCCAAACTGGTGCAGGTACTTTCGGGAGAAGTTTTTGATGTGGCAGTAGATATTCGCCGGGGTTCCCCGACTTTTGGGAAATGGTTCGGCATTATGTTATCTCAGGATAATTTATATCAAATGTTTATCCCTGAAGGCTTTGCTCACGGCTATTGCGTTGTCAGTGAAACCGCACTTTTCGCATATAAATGCACTGATTTTTACTCACCCTCCTATGAAAGTGGTCTGTTATGGTCCGATCCGGATATCAACATTGAATGGCCTGCTTCAGATCCGGTGCTATCCCAAAAGGATAGCAGCCTTCCTCGCTTGTCGGAACTTTCAAAAGACTATCTGACTCTCGTTAAATAAATTGAAAAAGGAATGCCTTAATGAAGATATTACTTACAGGATCAAAGGGGCAACTTGGCCGGGAAATACAAATAGCGGGCATAAATGCCGGGTTAGACATTATCTCAATGGATTTGCCCGAAATAGATATAACGGATGACAGAAAGCTTGACATGATTTTTTCCGAGTTAAAGCCCTCCATAGTAATAAATGCAGCAGCATACACGGCGGTAGATCTTGCCGAAAAGCAAAAGAATATTTGCTATGCGGTAAACGCGAACGGGCCCGCTAATCTGACACAACTTTGCGGCAAAAACAACGCACGGTTAATTCATATTTCCACTGACTATGTATTTGACGGCAAAAACAATACACCTTACCGGGAAAATGACCCGGTTTCTCCGGTGAACGTCTACGGCCATAGCAAAGCGGAAGGTGAAAAGGCTGTTTTAGAGGGACCTGGTCAGCATATTATTATTCGCACATCATGGCTTTACGGAAGGTACGGGAACAATTTCGTTAAAACCATGCTGCGTCTGGGGCAGGAGAAGAAATCAATTGGGGTGGTAAACGACCAGTATGGTTGCCCGACATGCGCTTATGACTTAGCAGAAGTTATTATCTTTATAGTCAAATGTTTTTTAGAAGGTAAGTCAAACAACTCAGATATCTATCATTATTGCGGTAAAGGTGTTGCCACATGGTATGAATTTGCTGTGTCAATATTTCAAATCGTCGCGGACCTTGGATTAAGCAATGTACCGTCAGTGATGCCGATTACCACATCTCAATTTCCTACTGCCGCCAAAAGGCCACTTTACACCGTCCTTGACTGCTTCGAAATCAAAAAAAACTTCGGAGTCGAACCAAAACCCTGGAAGCAAAGTTTAAAAAAGACAATTCAACAAATTGTCGATAGTCAAGGCAGAAATTTTTAAAACCATACTCATGCCACATCAAAAAAAAATAGAACTTCTGGCACCGGCGGGCAATTTTGAAAAACTTGAAATTGCTATTTATTATGGTGCGGATGCCGTTTACATCGGTGGAAAAAATTTTAGTCTTCGAAATTTTTCAGGAAATTTTACCCAAAAAGAACTCAAAGAAGCTATTCAGTTTGCACACAGTCGAAATGTCAAAGTATATGTAGCCTGTAATATCTACCCCAGAAATCATGAGATATCTCCACTGAAAGAATATCTCAGCCATTTGGCGAAAATCTCTCCTGATGCCATTATTGTAGCTGATCCCGGCGTTTTTATGCTGACAAGGACCATGGCACCCGAAATAGACATTCACCTGAGCACCCAGGCCAATACCACCAACATCGAAAGTGTTCGTTTCTGGCATCAACTGGGAGCCAAAAGAATAAATCTCGCACGGGAGCTTTCACTTCCGGAGATACACGCCATTTCCCAATGCAGCGAAATTGATCTTGAGGCCTTTGTCCATGGTGCCATGTGCATTTCATATTCGGGACGATGTTTGTTGAGCAGTTTCATGACCATGCGGGACAGCAACAGAGGCATGTGCAGCCATCCTTGCCGCTGGAAATATGCGGTTGTCGAAGAAAAACGTCCGGACCAATATTATCCGGTTGGAGAAGATACAAGAGGGACTTATGTGTTCAACTCCAGGGACCTTTGCATGATCGACCATATTCCGGAAATGGTCGCTGCCGGCATAAATTCTTTTAAAATCGAAGGCCGGATGAAAGGCATTAATTATCTTGCCTCTACCGTCAAGGTCTATCGTGAGGCATTGGACAGCTATTATCAAAATCCGGACTCCTATGAGGTAAAGACGCAATGGAGAAAAGAACTATCAAAAGTCGCCACCCGACAATACTGCACCGGATTTTATTTTGGAAACCCTTCCGAAACCATACCTTTTTACGAGGTAGACAAATCAATCAACCATCAGCTTTTTATCGGTAAAATACTTCGCTCATTCAACCACAACAAGGTGTTGGTCGAAGTCAGGAACAAAGTCTTCAAAGGTGAACCGGTTGAAATTTTAACGCAAAAAGGCCCATCCCGTGAAGATGTCATTTTGGACATGGTAGCTTCTGATGGTCAAAGTCTGGACTTTGCCCAACCGGGAAGCCTTATAACCATGTCGCTTAATGGCAGCTGTATTGCCAACGAACTTTTAAGAAAGAAGATTCCAGACACCGCATATAAAAGTTTAATAGTTTAATACGTTTAATATAGTCTCCATCAGAGGCATTCCCTTTCCTTTAAATAAGTCATAGCCCGTTGCCCGAGGCTGGTTACATGACTGATAGCATTGGTCAGGTGGAAACTTGCCTCTTCCGGAACCTTCGACCGGATCATCACAAGAGCCATATTAATGCTCTGACCAGCTTCATTCCAGGCTTTTTCCTGAACCATATTTCCTGTTAATAGTATTTCATGACCAATCATTTCGATGAGTGTCTCAATGATTTTTTCAGCTCCATTTCGCTGGTTTTGAGGAATCGATTCACGAATCTGTGATAAATGAATTGCCCAGATCAAGCCGGACTTGATTTTTTCGCTCTGTGTAAAGCATAAAATTGCCTCAGATATATTCATGTTTCCTCCGTATTGTTTTCAAAACCGGGGGGATAAAATTGTTTTTTCTTTGACATGAAATCAATTTCCCATTAAAGCATATAATAATCAATTAATATTTGATTTCTCTGAGTGAAAATAACCGATGACCCGTTTAAAGCCAGGAAAAAAACATGAGCCTCAATAAAGATACAATGTCAAACCTTTTCTCCAAAAACAAAAAAAAGGGTAAGGAAGGTACTTCTGAACTCGAAAAGGAAGTAGGGATTCAGCAAGAACCTGAACATGAAGCCGGATTTGAAAATGAATCTAAAACCGACGGTGGCGAGGAGCATGAAAACGACCTCCAAAACGAGACCACGGTTCAGGATCATATAGACGCAGATCCTGAATGGGAAAAAAGGATACTGTGCAGCGATGGCAATTGCATTGGTGTTATCGGCCCTGACGGACTTTGCAAGGAATGTGGAAAACCTTATGAGGGAATCGAACAAATATCCGACCATGAAGGCAACCAGGAGGAAATATTTGATACACCTTCACCGCATGAGGGGTTGATATACGATGAAGAGAAATTTCTTTCTGAAAACCCGGAAGAAGTCAATAACACTTACGATGAATCAGGCACGGATACAGATTCGGGGTCCGAGGCCGATCCCGAGTGGGATAAGCGAATACTTTGCAGTGATGGCAATTGTATCGGCGTGATCGGACCGGATGGACGTTGCAAAGAATGCGGAAAACCATACGAAGGATAATCGGCGTTGGAGGTTCTTATTTTAAAGCTGAAACTTTTTATGGCACTTTCCAGGACGCCCCACGGTCTTTTGGATATGGCTACCCCCTGTTTTGCGGCCCTTCTATGGATAGGAGAATTCCCTTCGCTTAGAATAATCCTAATCGGGTTAATTACGGTTTTTGCAGGATATACGGCAGTATATGCTTTAAATGATCTGGTGGATTATCGAATCGATCAGGAAAAAATTACCAAAGGCAACTATTGCAATCCGGATGACTATCTGGATGCCATGATGGTTCGCCATCCTTTGGCACAGGGCTGCCTGTCTTTCAAACAGGGTCTGGTTTGGGCTTTATTCTGGAGTACCATTGCAGGCATCGGCGCTTATTTATTAAATCCTGTTTGTGTCCTTATTTTTCTTGCAGGATGCTGTCTTGAAACAGTTTATTGCATCATGTGGCGAATCACCCCCTTAAGAGCAGTGATCAGCGGTGCAGTTAAAACTTCCGGACCCATTGCCGGTATTTTTGCCGTAGACCCGACACCCTCCCCTGTTTTCGTCATGGTTCTTTTTCTCGCTCTTTTTTTCTGGGAAATTGGTGGTCAAAATATCCCTGCCGACTGGACCGATCTGGAGTCAGATCGCCGCCTGAAAGCACAAACCATACCTGTGCGTTTTGGTACTCAACGCTCCGCTGAATTTTTACTTTCATGCCTGATTTTTGCCCTTGTATTGATGGCGATCTCTTTTCAATTGTCAAAATCAGGTTTTGAAATGGTTGCCCCCACAATTTCTCTGATTTTAGGTATCTACCTGCTTCTCATTCCCGCTATCCGGTTATATCAATCAAATTCCAGGTCCGACGCCATGGCATTATTTAATAAATCCAGCTATTATCCACTCGCGCTTCTTGCAGCGGTGCTGATCAGTTTTATCATTTAATTCCTTTTATCTTTTCACAGGAGCTGTAAATGAAAGAGTTTACCTTAAAAACGCTTGCAGAAAACAATGGAAAAAACGGCAAACCCACTTATATCGCTCACGAAGGTAAAGTATACGATGTCAGTGAAAGCAAACTTTGGAAATCCGGCACCCACATGAAACGCCACAAAGCCGGAAATGATCTGACTACGGATATCCAGGCAGCACCCCACCAAACGGATGTTCTGGAAAAGTACCCTCAGATCGGGATTTTGAAAAATGAGGAAGACACTCAAATGCCAATGCCGGAATTTCTCTCACGGCTCCTAAAACGTTTCCCCATGCTTCGAAGACATCCCCACCCAATGACAGTCCATTTTCCTATTGTGTTTATGTTTTCCGTTACCGTCTTTACGATTCTTTTTTTAATGACAGGAATTCATTCTTTTGAAACCACGGCATTTCACTGTTTAGGTGCAGGCATGCTTTTTTCGGTGGTGGCTATCGCTACAGGATGGTACACTTGGTGGCTCAACTACCAGGCAACACCTTTAAAAGCCGTGACCATTAAAAAAAAGGTGTCAATTATCATGTTGGCCACAGCCACCATAGCTTTTATTGTGCGTGCCGCGGTTCCCGATATCCTCTATCCGTTCAGTGGAACCAGTTTTTTTTATCTGATTCCGGTACTCTCCCTTTTTCCTTTTGTGACAGTGATCGGCTGGTATGGAGCATCACTGACATTTCCCATAGAAAAGGAATGAAGCAATGTTATCAGCTTCATTATTAAAAAATAAGGTAATACTCTTACCATCCCAGGAGGTAACCATTTATGGACTCACAAAATCTTGATTCATTGATCAAAGAGGCCGTTTACCTGGCGGGAACATGGCAGGACCGTGCAAACGAACTATTAACATCTGAAGAAAAAGGTATCCAGGAAGAGATGGTGAGACTTCTGACCCATCCCATGGATAAAGTGATTTTAACCAAAATGATTGATCAGAGCTTTCGTTCCCAGGACAACACCAGAGTTGCGGATCAGGTGAACAGTTTGCTCAGAGAGTTCGGAGTTCCGGATTTTTTTTCAAAGGTCGACAGATTGTTGATACAGATGTTTTTGGGGCTGGGAAGACATTTTCCTGCTTTGACCGTCCCCAAAATGATCGAAAAGATGCGCCAAAACAGCAGCCGCGCCATTATTGCCGGTGAAGCCGAGATCCTTCACACTCATCTTCAAAAACGAAAAAAGCAAGGGGTCCGGATGAATATCAATCATTTGGGAGAGGCGGTTCTTGGGGAAGAAGAAGCCCGCAGGCGACTCGATACCAATATCGCCGACATGAAAAACCCTGAAATTGAATATATTTCAGTTAAGATTTCAACCATTTATTCTCAAATCAACCCGCTTGCTTTCGACCATGCCGTCAATGTTCTGAAGAAACGCCTGACACAACTTTATAATGTTGCCAAAGACAATTTTTTTATTCGTGGAAATGGCACCAAAGTTCCCAAATTTGTCAACCTTGACATGGAAGAATATCGGGATCTCCACATTACCACCACCGCCTTTAAGCAAACTCTTGACCAGGATATTTTAAAGGATTATTCGGCAGGTATCGTTCTCCAGGCTTACCTTCCCGATTCTTACTATATTCAAAAAGAACTTACCGACTGGGCCAAAAATCGGGTACAAAATGGTGGCAGTCCAATCAGGATTCGAATCGTCAAAGGCGCAAACATGGAGATGGAACAGGTGGAATCGGCAATATTCAACTGGCCTTTGGCACCTTATAACAACAAACTTGAAGTGGATGCCAATTACAAGCGAATGGTGGAATTCGGTATGCGCCTGGAAAACGTCAAAGCGGTTCGATTGGGAATTGCCTCTCATAATCTTTTTGAACTTGCCTTTGCTGCAAAATTGGCGGAAAAAAGAAATCTGACCGCATATTTCTATTTTGAAATGCTGGAAGGAATGGCCGATCATGTGCGCCGGGCTCTTAATGAAATTTCCGGAGACGTACTTTTGTATGCGCCGGTTGCCAAAAAGGAAGAATTTATCAATGCCATTGCCTATCTGATTCGTCGCCTGGATGAAAATACCGGTGATGAAAATTTTCTCCGGTATGCCTGCAATCTAAAAACAGGTTCCCATCAATGGAAATATCTCATTGACCAATTCGTCAAATCCTGTGCTTACATGGACAAGGCATCCAAAACCCCTAACCGGATTCAAAACAGGTCCACAGAAAGTTTTCGGGAAAAAATGGGAACTTTTTATCATGGGGAATTTACCAATGAACCGGATACGGACTGGTCACTGGCTCCAAACCGCATATGGGCGGAATCTATCCGGAAAAAGTGGAAAAAAGAGTCCACGGTCAATCCAATCAATATTCCAGTCGTGACGGCAGGGAAAGAAATCTATGAAAATCGCAAAATCCGTGACTGTTTCGACTTGTCACAATTCGACATAAAAGAAAATAAAACGGTATGCGTTGGCCGTTATGCTCTTGCAAATGAACAGGATGTGATGCTGGCAGTGGAAACGGCCAAGGCTGACCCGGACATATGGAGACAAAAAAGCTTCGAACAGCGTCATGAAATTCTTTCCCGGGCAGCCATGGAACTTAGAATGGCCAGGGGAGATCTCGTCGGCGTGGCTGCTGCAAATACCGGCAAGGTGTTTGCAGAATCGGATGTGGAGGTTTCCGAGGCTGTGGATTTTTCGGAATACTATCCTTTTTCGGTCAAAAACTTTGCCGATTTGATAAACATTCAATGCAAAGGCAAAGGTGTTGCCCTGGTGATTTCTCCCTGGAATTTTCCCATTGCCATTCCTTGCGGCGGGATTTTGTCGTCTTTGGCAGCGGGAAATACCGTGATATTTAAACCGGCCTCATCCGCGGTTATGGTGGCCTGGGAACTATGTCGATGTATCTGGAGAGCCGGAGTTTCAAAAAATGTTCTGCAGTTTGTCCCATGTTCCGGTTCCGATACCGGTTCAAAACTGACCGGACATCCGGATGTGGATTATGTTATTTTAACCGGTGGAACCGATACCGGCCTTCAAATATTAAACAGTCGGCACAATCTGTTCCTGGCCGGTGAAACAGGCGGAAAAAATGCCACCATTGTGACTGCCATGTCCGACAGAGACCAGGCCATTAAAAATGTTCTTCATTCAGCCTTTAGTAACTGTGGCCAAAAATGCTCCGCCACCTCTCTGTTAATCCTGGAAAAAGAGGTCTTTGAGGATGACCATTTTAAAAGGCAGTTGATCGATGCCGCTAAAAGCTACAAAACCGGGTCCGCGTGGAAATTTGAAAACAAAATGGGACCACTGATTAAAGCGCCGGATGGAGACCTGAAAAATGCACTGACAAAATTGGAACCGGATGAATCCTGGGCACTAAAACCTGAAAATATTGGAAATAATCCATGTTTATGGACACCGGGAATCAAATGGAATGTCAAACCTGGAAGTTACACTCATATGACCGAATTTTTCGGCCCTTTGCTCGGTGTGATTTGCGCGGATAATCTTGATCATGCCATTGAGCTGGTTAATCAGACCGGCTACGGATTGACTTCCGGATTGGAAAGCCTCGACAGTCGTGAACAGGACCAATGGAAATCAAAAATAAAGGCAGGAAATCTCTATATTAACCGGGGAACCACAGGCGCAGTTGTTCTGCGTCAACCTTTCGGCGGTATGGGAAAATCAGTTCTGGGTGCAGGCATCAAAGTCGGAGGACCCAACTATGTGGCTCAGTTCATGGATTTCGAGGAAACCACAATGCCTCAAACTGGCGCCATTTGTAAAGACCACTATTTATTAAGACTGGCTCAGGAATGGAAACTGGAACTACACTGGGGAAAATATCAGGATTTTTTTAAGAGCGATCTTGAAAAAACAGTATGGGCCATAAAAAGTTATCTCTACCAATATGAGCAGGAGTTTTCCGCAGAAAAGGACTATTTTCATCTTAGAGGCCAGGACAATATCCTCCGCTATATTCCTGTCGGCAAAGTCGTGGTTCGTTTACACGAGGATGACACTTTATTTGACGCTCTTGCAAGAATCGCCGCAGTAAAAATTTCAAGGTGCAGCCTGTTTGTCAGTGCCCCTTCGGATCTGAAAAACAACGTTACGGAATTTTTATACGATAAAGAAGGCAAAAGACTTCTTGGTGACACCCTTGTTTTATATGAAACAGATGCGGAACTGATTAAAAAAATACCCGAGATTCACCGTATTCGTTATGCAGCCCCGGAACGTGTGCCTGATGCCGTATTTGAAGCAGCGGCCAGGACAGGATTTTACATTTCACGAACAAAGGTTTTGATGGAAGGCAGAATCGAGCTTTTGCAGTATTTCCGGGAACAAAGCATATGTGATAATTACCACCGGTATGGCAATCTGGGAGAGCGAGGGCTTTTGAACAAATAAATTTCAGGAAACAAAAGGGCGCCAAATCGGCGCCCTTTATTTTTAATCAATCATGTCGGCAAGAAATGAACGACTATTTCATCAACCAGCTTCCATCTGACGTCTGTCAGACATATCGAGAAGAACTCGTTCTCTGGCCTTGTCAATACCAAGGGCCTTGCGTTTCTTGTCGATATGGGCAATCATCATCTTGGCCATCTCGTATGGATCTACCGCAAATCCCCATTTTCCGAAACCTTGCTGTTCCAGACCTTCGAACAGCAGCTTGTGGAATTTGGTATCCTGAACGATCGGGAAAGTAGCTCCGAACACAGTAAATACTCCTGATGCTACGAAATATTGTCCGATACAAATCGCTTTCTCACTCATCCACTCTGGTGCGGCACCAACCGCGGGAAGATCCGCAATACTGTTGCCCAACCCACCCGCACGAACCATGGCGGATGCGGCAATGAGTATACGGCTGTTATCGACACAGGAACCGCATCCCAAAACAGGAGGCATACCCACAGTTTCACAGACTTCGCTTAAGCCGGGACCTGCCAGATGAGCGGCTTCCGGGGTCAGTAGCCCAGCTTTTGCCAAAGAAATCTGGGAGCATCCGGTTTGAAGTACCAGAACATCATTTCTGATCAGTTCTTTTACCAGTTCCACATGGACATAATCTTGTTTCACCCGGGGGTTTGTGCAACCGACCACGCCGGCAACACCGCGAATACGTCCGTTGATGATGTTATCATTTAACGGGGTGTATGAGGCGCGGAATGTTCCACCCAGCATATAGTTGATGTACTCATGGGAAAAACCGTGAATTCCGACATTGGTAATGTTGGGGATTTCCACGGGATGTGTTCGGTTTTTAAAACGGGAAATGGCTTTAATAACAACTTCGTCTGTACAGGCACGGGGATCATTCTCGTGTAACTCGATGTGTGTTGCACCTTCGATTTTACATCGGGGATTGGTGGTGTAAATCGGGGTGTTGTAACATTCACCGACTTTAACCAATCCTTGTTTGATACATTGCACATCGACGCACATGGCATCCACAGCACCGGTAACAATAATCGCTTCAGTAGACATGAAGTTACCTGCATGAGGAATTCCGTGGCGGCCAAGCATTTCCGCTCCGGAACAGCACATACCCACCACGTTGATACCTTTAGCACCCGCTTGCTTGGAAGCCTCGATCAAGGTTGGCTCGTTGACCGAAGACAGCATGGATTCAAACAGGTTAGGCTCATGGCCATGAACAATAATGTTGACCATATTTTCTTTTAATACGCCCATGTTGACCTCAGCAACAGTCGGAACAGGGGTTCCGAAAAGAATGTCGGAAATCTCCGTGGCGACCATGGATCCGCCCCATCCGTCAGCCAGCGCTGTACGGCTGCACTGTTTGGTGATATTGTTGTAATCCTGATCCACACCCATGTGGCTTCTGTGCATCAGTTCCATAATTTCGCGCATGGCACCTCGCGGAACAATTCCGCTTTTTCTCCAGGTTTCCAGGGTCTTTTCCGGTACCCTCATGGCAAACGGAATTTCACCATCCACCTGGGTGTAAGTACGTTCCAGTTCTTTGTAAAGATCCATGGCAATGTCTTCCGTGGAACGGTCTTCCGTCTCGATTCCTATGGAACGGGCGACTTCTTCCAGCTTCATCACATCTTTGATCTTGTAATCGGTAATATGACCCTGGACAACTTCGCGGAAAACATCCAGCATGGCCATACCATGGTCCGTATGAGCCGCGGAACCGGCGGCCACCATTCGAGCAAAGTTTCTGGCCATAATGGTGTCGATGGTGGCACCACAAACACCGACTTTGCCGTAAGGGTCTTTGGCATTCAAACGACAGGGGCCCATTGCACAGTGCTTGCAGCAGGCAGAATCCGCTCCGATGGGACATGCTTTCATGTTTACAGCCCGGTCAAAAGCTGTTTCCACACCGTCGCGTTTGGCCTTTTCCAGCATTTGAATGGTGGCATCACATGTGGTAAGGTCTCTGTAATTGATCTCTTTCTCCTTTTTCTTGGAGATAATTTTTTCTTCCGCCATTGGTTTTTTTCCTCCTTGGAAAGATTGTTTTATGGGGTGAGTTACTCCTTAATAGTAATCGTTACTATTAATTACATTCATAAGAATCGGATGTCAAGCATTTTTAAAAAAAAATTTACGTTCTGAAAAATCATGGTAAGAAAGATTCATTATGAATCCATTTCACGTAAAACCTTATCACGGCAAAAAAAACATTAAAAAGATTTCGGACAGAGTCTGCATTCTGGTTTTTGTACGGGCTCCGGAAATGGGAAAAGTGAAAACCCGGTTGGCCAATGCGATCGGTCAGGATGCCGCGCTGCGTCTATACAAAAGTTTTGTGGCTGATGAACTAAATATGCTTCGGGATTTATTTTTTGATGTGATTATCTGTTACCATCCCCCTACAGCGCGACAAAAAATCGGAAACTGGTTGAACAAAGAGTTCAATTTCATGGCACAGTCCGGCAAAGACCTTGGACAGCGGATGGAAAATGCTTTTGAAGAAATATTTTCGTGGGGTTATCAGCAGGCACTATTAATAGGTTCGGATTTGCCGGACCTTCCTTCTTCAATTATCCTTGACGCCTTTGATCATTTAACCAGACAGGATGCAGTTATTGGTCCTTGCGAAGACGGAGGTTACTATCTTATCGGGTTTCATCGGGATACCTATTCCGGGGAGGTTTTTATGCAAATCCCCTGGGGCACTGACCAGGTTTTCGATCAAACCCTGCTACGTTTCCGTGAAAAGAATCTTAATTCCTATATACTTCCCAGATGGAGGGATATAGATGATTTTGAAGATCTTTTATGGCTAAAAAAATCCCTGGATAAAAATCCAACATTAGCGAAACACACCCATTTATTTTTAACAAACCTGTTGACCATGCCTGGTACCAAAGGCTTCGTCCACACAAGGGACCAGTTTTACTGAAAATTTCATTGAATATGCTCCTGGGATGTATTAGACTCAAAATTATATATAGATATTTGAACCATGCTTGAAATGGTAATCATATTTTTGTTTTAACTATATAAAACGTTAAGAAAAGGATTGAATTTATGGATCAGCCTGATGTCAAAATTTTTTCTTTAAGTACCTGCAGCCATTGTAAATCCACAAAACAGTTCCTGAACGAGTGCACAGTGAAGTATGAATTTGTCGATGTGGATCTTTTGGATAGTGATGAAAGAAAGGCCATACTGGAGGATGTAAAGAAATTCAACCCGCGGTGTTCCTTTCCTACAATTATCATCGGCGAAAAAGTGATTGTCGGCTACAAAGAAGATGAAATCAAGGAGGCGTTAGGTCTATAATGGATACACAACAATTGTATGAAGCCTTAAAAGAAGCTCAGGAGCCCAAAGGATATTATTTCAGCAACGACAAGAACCGTGTGTTCGAACTTCTGGATGCTCTTTTAACCAACAAAAACCGCTATGGGTATATGGTTTGTCCTTGCCGTCTGGCGTCGGGAAACCGTGTAAATGATAAAGACATTATCTGCCCATGTGTTTATCGAAAGCCGGATGTTGAAGAGTTCGGAAGCTGCTATTGCAATCTTTATGTTTCAAAGGAATGGAATGAGGGAAAAATTCCTCACGAGTATGTTCCGGAACGTCGTCCACCTGAAAAAATGGTGTTTTAGAAAGCCATAATGCCTGTTTTTAATACCCGTTACGCCTATCGAGTCAATTTTGTGATGACCTAAAGAAAGACGTTACACCTATGAATTATCGACCTACACATGGAACAATGGGAGCATTGAGGTTCGACAATCGTTTTACCCGTGAATTACCGGCCGATCCTGAAACCACCAATCAGCCGCGTCAGGTATTTGGGGCTTGTTATTCGAGGGTCAAACCGACCCATGTTGCCGCACCGCAGCTTGTTGCCTACTCGAAGGAAGTAGCGAATTTGCTTGATCTTTCTGATGAAACTTGTGCATCCAGCCATTTTACAAAAGTGTTTGTCGGCAATCGCCTATTAAAGGCAATGGATCCATTCGCCATGTGTTATGGTGGACACCAGTTCGGCCATTGGGCCGGTCAGCTTGGCGATGGTCGTGCGATCAACCTGGGTGAAATTATCAATCAACGGTCTGAACGCCTGGTGTTGCAGCTCAAGGGTGCCGGCCCGACACCTTACCGCCGCTCGGCGGATGGGTTGGCGGTTTTGCGTTCATCAATACGAGAGTTTTTGTGCAGCGAGGCCATGGTTCATCTGGGGGTGCCCACCACGCGAGCGCTGAGCCTTATTCTAACCGGAGAACGAGTTGAACGGGATATGTTTTACGACGGTCATCCAAAACTAGAACCGGGAGCGGTGGTCTGTCGCGTTGCCCCTTCATTTATCCGTTTCGGCAGTTTCGAAATATTTTCCGCGCGGGGTGAGACCGCAGTATTGAAAGAGTTGGTGGACTACACCCTTCGCACCGATTTTCCCCATTTGGGCCCGCCCACACCAGAAAAGTACCCACTGTGGTTCGAGGAAGTGTGCCGAACAACCGCTGATTTGATGGTGCACTGGATGCGGGTGGGCTTTGTCCATGGCGTGATGAATACCGATAATATGTCCATCCTGGGTTTAACCATCGATTACGGCCCCTATGGTTGGCTGGAGGATTATGACCCCGACTGGACTCCCAACACTACCGATGCCATGGGGCGCCGCTACAGTTTCGGCAATCAGCCTCAAATTGCGTTATGGAACCTCGTTCAATTGGCCAATGCGATCTATCCCCTGATCGGAAGGATCGAACCTTTGGACCAGGCACTGGAGAGTTTCCAGCAACGCTACCAGAAGAGGTGGCAGAATATGATGGCCCAAAAATTGGGCTTGAAAAGCTTTGAGCACGGCACCGATGAAATATTGATCAATGAACTGTTGTCTGTTTTGTCATTGGTCGAGACAGATATGACAATCTTTTTTCGCCGGTTGGCAATGCTGGATGCCGATGCCGATAAGTTGAACGAAATCAGTGACGACGCTCTTATGGCTCCATTGGAAAGTGCTTATTATTTACCGGAGCAGTTGACACCGGAAAAGAAAACCCGCATTGGCAATTGGCTGCGCAGTTATATCCATCGCCTCAGCAGGGATGCAACTCCAGTCAAAACCCGCCGCGACAATATGAACGCGGTCAATCCCAAATATGTCCTGCGAAACTACCTGGCCCAGGTTGCCATTGACAAGGCTGAGGAAGGCGATTTTTCAATGATAGATCAATTACTTGATCTGCTTCGCTACCCCTATGACGAACAGCCCGACAGGGAAAATTTTGCCCAAAAACGTCCTGAATGGGCACGTCACCGGCCTGGAAGTTCGATGCTGTCGTGCAGTTCCTGAGTCCCTAAAACAATCATTGTTTTTCAGATCTGTGCGAATCATTTAATGGTTTCTTATCAAGATTGTTTATAAATTCCCTGAACCAGGGAGGGTTTACAAGAAGTATATAAATGATGAACAGTTCAGTCAAAGGCAGAATAAAACCGGCAAAATGTATAACCAAAATTGCCACGCAAATAACAATTCGAATATAGATATTCATTTTAGGATACTTTCCTTACCGTAATTTTGATAGAGAAACCCTGATAAAGGCCGGAAGATCGTCGGGATTACGGCTGGAAACAAGATTACCGTCTTCGACAACTTCCTGGTCTAAAAACTCAGCACCAGCGTTTTTAATATCCTGAATGATTGATTTATACCCGGTAACCTTCCTTCCTTTTAGCACATCCGCTGAAATCAGTAACTGTGGCCCGTGACAGATCGCAAAGATCGGCTTTCCGGATTCCATGAAGTTTTTGGAAAATTCCACGGCCTCGTCATGTGCCCGAAGTTTATCCGGAGAAAAGCCTCCGGGAATAAGCAGCGCATCAAAATCATCCACCGATACATCCGTGATGGCCTTATCGATCTGAACCGGGGTCTGCTTCTTTTTGCCTTTTACGGTCCCGCCCTTTTTTATACCGATATGGATCAGCTCATGACCTTTACCTTTGAATTCTTCGGCCGGTTGAGTATATTCCGAATCTTCAAACATATCATCGATAATAACAGCAATACGACTCATAATTGTTCCCTCCTTTTTTAATGTCAATTATTTTTCCAAGCATCTTGTTTACCTCACATCAACAATGCTATGTATCGAACATACAGATAAAATATTCGAGATCAGTCTTTCTAATTCAAAATTACCGCAAACTCAGGATTTTACAATAGGGTAAATCCCGTATATCGGATTTTTTAACTGAAATTCTCAACCTTAGAAAAAGGGTAACAAGTTTATCAAGAAAACACGGATGAAATAAAGGTCTTATAATCAAAAAAGCCCGAAACTTTTGCAGGTTTCGGGCTTTAAAAAGATATTAAGATATTGAGATAAAGGGATTTTCGGCAGCGACCTACTCTCCCACTCAGCTTCCCGAGCAGTACCATTGGCGCTGAAGAGCTTAACT
>JAABTQ010000005.1 GCA_011389745.1 Desulfobacteraceae bacterium
TTTGGGTTAAGTGATATGGTTTGGTTTCGAGTAGTTTGCCGTTCCGGAATAGCACTTTTTTCCTGCCTTGATTCATCGTAACGATTCACCTCCCCCTAGTATAAAAGACTTTTTATTCGATAGGCAAAGGCGCTAGTCCTTTACGTCCGCGGGAGATGCTTTGAGCAATATAATTCCAAGGCTCAATGTTTCGCAAACTACAGGTTTCAATCACGCTTATCAGCGCGGCAAAAGAGTGACTGCCCTCATCCGTGCGGGTGCCAAAGGTGATCTTTCGATATAATACCACCCAGCGCAACGCACGTTCTGCTTCATTATTGGTTGCCGGCAACCCCGGATTTTTGACAAATGCCACCACCGCATCCCAATCATTCAAAATCTCTTTAGCCAAAGATTTCAGTTTGGCATGATCTGACTGGCTTCCCAGGTTGCAGGCTCTTTTTAATCTGGCGAGTATGGGCCTGCATGGTTTCATGCCAGCCTCGCCCTGGGCCATTAGCTTGATTAGGCTCCTGAGTTCACGCAGCAACCAATCACCGGCTTTCTGGGCCTGTTTATCGACAGCACCGGTTAACGCTATCGCCTTTCGGATTAAATGCGCCAGACAGCGTTGTCGTTTTTCATAGCTTCGATAGGCCCCATAACCATCAGTGATCAACCAACCGAAAAATGCCTTGGTAATCAGATTCAACAACTGCTGTTTTTTGCGCGTGCCGATCTGGTAAATCGCTATGTTTTGACTGATAGCCACCCAAACCCAGCAAAATACGCCTTTTTGGTACCATGGCGTTTCATCTATGTGTACCTTGTCTTCGCGTTGCAACTGATCGATCAAGTCATCAACTACCGGATAGCAGGCAATGCCGGCTTCCCGTATCGATTTGCAAATCATGCCGATGGAAAGATCAAAGCCAAACCAGTCGTGAAGAAATAGCCGGATCTTTTTGCGCGACATACCACTACGCCGGCTTAGCGAGGCAATGAAGGTTGCCAACATCGGACCGACAATGGTATATTCACTAAGCTTAAGATTGCGTGTTCGTCCCTCGATGATCGATTCATAGCCCGAAGCCGGATGTTGGACATTTTCATGACCACAATCGCAAGTCTGGCTGTAATAATAATGAAGCGTGCAGGTGATGGTCACCTCGTGCGGCCTTCTTTCTAACTCAAAGCTATAAAAGCCGGAGTGCGGATTGGCGCCTGGGGCAAGCAAGCGATTGCATATCACGCATTGTTGCGGATAATGGTGCTCAATTTGATAGTCGACAGGTTTTTCCCGGCGCCCAAAGCCTTGTGAGCCAGGTTGACGACCGGGGCTGCGTTTATGCTCACCACCGGCTGATGTGTTTTTGGTTTGACTGTCCGATGATGGATCTTTTTTGTTATCATCGGCGTGATCTTGAATATCATTGGCAGACTGATTGGGGCTATCGGTATGATCATCCGCTTCTTTGATTTTTTGAAAGGGGCTGTCTGAAGATGGCGGCTTTGAACTGTTTTTAGAATTGAGCTTTAATTGTTCATACAGATCAATTGAAAAATCACGCAATCGAAGCGTCAGATCGATCATTTCGTGTTTTCGCAATCGATCAAGGGTCTCATGATTGATTTGGCTCAAATCTTTCTCTGTAAATTTATGTTTCACGCGTTAAGTTTATAAAACATAATCCGGTTTGTCTACATAAAAATGATTCCTTTGAACCATTTTTTCTAGGGGGAGGTGAATCGTTACGCCTTTGGAGTACGTTAAAAAAATAAAAAAAATATTTGAGTTTAGTATCTTTTTTTGTCGATAGATAGAAAACGATTGCTTGTCAACGAAAATAAATAGAAGGTCAAGAAGTTGGCATTTTGGCGCAAGAGCAATAACTGAAAAAATAATAACCCTTGATAAAAATCAATAACACGGTTGGAAAATTTCAACCGGGTTATTTTTATTCCCTGCTTTTCCCTATTTTTTATTAAGTGTGTGGGGAATAGTGTGGGGAACGATCTTTTTATGCCAAATAATTAGGGGTTACATTTATGATGTAACCCCTTGTTTTTATTGATGGTAGCGGGGACAGGATTTGAACCTGTGACCTTCGGGTTATGAGCCCGACGAGCTACCAGACTGCTCCACCCCGCATCAGTGTTTGTGTGTAAAAAGTATTTATAAGCAAAAACTATAGAAATGTCAAGATGTTTATTGGGAAAATAAAGAAAGAAAGTCAATGATGCGGCAGCGCTCATCCTGATTTGATTTTTCATCAGGAATACGGATCAGAATTCTTTTGGATTTTCCGGTATGTCCGGATTTAATCTCGATACTTGATTTGGAAAGTTTAAGGCTTCTGGCCAGCAGGTCGACACAGGATTTATTGGCGGCTCCTTCCACAGGCGGTGCGGTAAGCTTTATTTTTAATGCGTCTTTGTAAGTACCGACAATAACATTTTGAGCCGAGCGGGGTTGAACAAAAATATTGATCAGGATTCCTTCGGGTTTTTCTGTAAGAAATATGGGTATTGGCTGAACCAATTTTTAATCCCGTACCTTCGGTTTTTAGCTTATGCTGTTTTTGATACTGTTGATAATCGTTGATGAAGAAACATCTTCGGTGAAATGGATAAGCCTTACTGCACCCCCATGTTTTTCCACCAGTCGGCGGCCATAAACTTCTTGCGTGGTATAATTACTTCCCTTGGTTAAAATATCCGGTCGGATAATGTCGATGAGGTTTAAAAGCTCATCAGATGAAAACACCACCACATAGTCCACCGTGTCTAAAGCGCTCAGGATTCTGACACGGTTGTTCTGGTTGATGATGGGTCTTCCTGGGCCTTTGAGTTTTCTGACGGACAAATCGTCATCGATGGCAATGATCAGTATGTCACCGAGTCTTTTGGACTCGGATAAAAGTTTGATATGCCCCTGGTGAAGCAAATCAAAACATCCGTTGGTCAAAACAATTCGTTTCCCATTTTTGCGAAGTTCGGAAATCAGGGTTTTTAATTCGGAAATTTCTTTATATTTTAAGGATATCCTTTGATCATTGGGTGTCAAGGCTGATGCCAGTTCTTTTTGAGTAACTGTTGCCGTTCCGATTTTTCCGACAACAATCCCGGCTGCGGTGTTGGCCAATGAGGCCGCCTGCGGAAAAGTCGCACCTGTTGCCAGGGCAAGTCCAAGAACCGCCAGCACGGTATCACCCGCGCCGGAAACATCGAACACTTGTTTTGCCTCGGTATGAATTCGATAAGGGGAAGCATTTTTTTCAAACAGCACCATACCGTCTTTTCCACAGGTAATCAGCAGGTTTTCCATTTCCACTTTCTCAAAAAGAAGCGTCGCCGCTTTAAACAAAGAGTGCTCATCAGAAATTTCCACATTGGAAGCCAGTGACGCTTCTTTCTTATTGGGCGTAATCAGAGTAACACCTGAATATTTTGTGAAATCAAGTCCTTTGGGATCGACGATGATCATCTTTTTGTTTTTTTTACAAATGTCCACCAGCTTGGATAACAGTGGCCGTGTCAGGGTCCCCTTTCCGTAATCCGATACCAGAACCATGTCTGTTTGCGGTATTTGATTTTCCAGGCTTTTAACAATAAGCTCGTATGTATTGTCGGAAATTTCCTTTCTGGTTTCCCGGTCGATTCTTAAAACATGCTGATTGGATGCAATAATTCGGGTTTTTCGGGTTGTGGGACGGTGAGGGTCCTGAATGATTCCTCCAGTGTTGACATTGAGCTTTTTGACCATGTCAGCCAGCACGTTACCGTCCTGACCGGCACCAACCACGCTGACAACAGATACCTGGGCCCCCAGCACCACAAGGTTGTGGATCACATTGCCGGCTCCCCCAAGGGTATATTCCTCACGGTTGACCTCTACAATTTGAACCGGAGCTTCGGGGGATATACGATCCACATCACCCCAAAGATATTCATCGATCATAAGATCGCCGATTACAAGTATCCGGCATTGGGAAAACCGGGAAGGATCGTATGGGATCGGTGTGTTAATAGATGTATTTGATGAGGTCATGTATGATAAAATCCGGATATTTATTCTTCAGAAGACAGGTTTTGTTGAATATGTTCGTTGATAAGTTCCCTTAAAAATTTGGGAGGACGAACCACCCTTCCCTGTGGGTCCATAAAAGCATGCTTTGTGTAACCCGTGGTTAAAAGCTTTTCATCGGCCTGCCTGTATACTTCATAGTCAAATTTCAAACCGGCTTTTAATCCGGTATTGAGAATTGTTCGGATTACCAAAATATCATCGTATTGGGCCGGGGCTAAAAACTTGCAAAAGGCTTCCGAAACCGGAAGAAATATTCCCCTGTCTTCAAAGCTTTTATAAGGAAGACCCCAGGAACGGATCATCTCTGTACGCCCGATTTCAAACCATCGAAGATAATTGCCGTAATAGGCAATTCCCATCTTGTCGGTATCGCCGTAAATCACTCTGTAGGTTGTCTGATGTTTAGGCATAATTTTATTTGTGTTTACATGGACAAAAAAGCTTTTTCCAGAATTTGCCTTACCTGTCCATAATCGGTTGTTACGGGCAACTCCGGGAATTCGTCCATCACATTTTGCGGGGGACAAAACAAAATTCCCATGTCGGCTTCCCTTAACATATCGATGTCGTTGTAAGAATCGCCCATGGCAATAATATTGTATTTCAAAGATTTTAATGCCTGGACGGTCTTTTTTTTGCCTTCCTTCTGGCGCAGTTTATAACCGGTGACAGAGTTGTTTTCTGAGACTTCCAATGTATGACAAAAAAGGGTCGGGTAACCAAGCTTTTTCATGAGCGGTCCGGTAAATTGCACATAAGTATCTGATACGACGATCACCTGTGTTTGGGAACGCAGCCAGTTTAAAAATCCCAATGCCCCGGGAAGAGGTTCCATCTCATGGATAACATCCTGAATATCTTTTAGTTTCAAATTATTTTGCTTTAGAATATCCAGGCGTTTTTTCATGAGCACATCATAATCGGAAATGTCCCGGGTTGTCAGTTTCAACTCATCGATTCCGGTTTTTTCAGCCACATTAATCCAGATTTCCGGTACAAAAACGCCTTCCAGGTCCGAACAAACAATATGCATAAGGTTTCTCCGTTTATTCTTCGTCGTTTTCATCTTCAATGCGAATCAAAGTCGGCGGATGGCTGATAACATTTAAAAAAGCAATTTCAGCCAGGGCCTGTTTCATGGCCGCTTCTTTTGCCCTGTGGGTTAACATGACAATAGGAACCGATCCCTTTTGTTTTCTTCCTTTTTGCTGCACCGATTTGATACTGATATCATGGTTTCCCAATATCCCGGAGATTTTTGACAAAACACCGGGCTGGTCCAGTGCGGAAAAACGAATATAATAATGGGTTGAAATCCTGTCTATGGGTATTACCGGGATTTGTTTAATATTGGCCATTTGATATGCCAGGAGTGGAACCCGTCCCGTGGCCCGGTTTAAGATGTTGCGGGCGATATCGACAATATCACTGATAACCGCACTTGCCGTGGGCATCATTCCGGCACCGTAACCTGAAAGAAAAAGGTCTCCCACCGCATCTGCACTGATGGTCACGGCATTCAAGGATCCTTTGACGCTTGATAAAATGTTGCCTGAGGCGATCATCGTGGGATGCACCCTGGCCTCGATACCATTGTCCCTGATTTTGCCGATGGCCAGCAGTTTGATGCAAAAGCCGAATTCTTCGGCAATCCTGATATCCAAAGGCGTTATACTGGATATTCCCTCGATATAAATATCCTTGAAATTGATTTTCATGCCGAAAGCAAGGGAAGTTAATATGGCCAGTTTATGGGCCGTATCAAAACCCTCCACATCCATTGTAGGGTCGGCTTCGGCAAATCCGCCGGCCTGGGCACCTGCCAGGGCCGATTCAAAAGGAATGCCTTCTTCGCTGATTTTGGTAAGGATATAATTGCAGGTTCCGTTTAATATACCGGTCATAGCGTAAATATGGTTTCCCACCAAGGATTCGCGCAACAGCTTGATGATGGGCATACATCCGCCAACGCTTGGCTCAAAAGCAAGGTCGACTCCGTGCTCATGGGCCGCCTGAAATATTTGCTGTCCCTGATTGGCCAAAAGGGCTTTATTTGCGGTCACCACATGTTTTCCGTTTTCCATGGCTTTCAGGATCAGCTCTTTGGCGACGGTCTGACCACCAATCATTTCCAGGACTATATGGATATCGGGATCATTGACAATGCTCAGAGCATCGGTTGTAAATACGCCATTTTCCAGGGGGATATTTCGGGCGCGGCTGACATCGATGTCTGCAGCACGTTTCAAATGAACAGGCGTACCTACCCGGGATCGGATCAGTTCCCGGTTTTTGATCAGCAGCCGGGCGACACCTTCACCCACAGTCCCCATACCCAAAAGACCGACATTGATTTTTTGCATGAACAACTCCAATAAAGAATCGTAACAAGATATTTAATTCATTATTTTTCTTATACCACGAACTGCCTGATTGATTCGCTGGTTATTTTCAATAAGTGCGAAACGGACATAGTCATCACCGTACTCACCAAAACCAAGCCCCGGAGAAACAGCCACATGAGCTTCTTTGATTAAAAATTTGGAAAACTCGACAGACCCCATGTGTGAAAATTGATCGGGTATTTTTCCCCACACGAACATGGTTCCCAAAGGAGGTTTGATATGCCATCCGACCCGCTCAAGTCCGGATATAAGGGCATCTCTTCGGGTTTTGTATATGTCGCAGTTATCAGAGACACATTGCTGTGGTCCGTTTAAGGCGATGATGGATGCAATCTGGATGGGCTGAAATACGCCGTAATCCAGGTAACTTTTTATACGGCTCAAGGCGAAGATGGTCTCTTTGTTACCGACACAAAATCCAACACGCCATCCGGGCATATTGTAGCTTTTGGAAAGAGAAAAAAATTCCACGCCCACATCTTTTGCTCCTTTGACCTGAAGAAAACTTGGGGCTTTATAGTTGTCAAAAGTCAGATCCGCATAGGCAAAGTCATGGATGACCATGATTTTATGTTCTTTGGCATAATCCACAATTTTTTCAAAAAAATTTAGTTCCACGACTTCGGTGGTAGGGTTATGGGGATAGGAAATAATCAAAACCTTTGGTTTTGGCCAGGTTTGACGGGTGGCCGCCATCAAATTTTCGAAAAAATCATGTTCCGGCCCCACGGGAATTCCCCGGACATCGCCACCGGAAATAATTGCCGAGTATGGGTGAATAGGATATGTCGGGTTGGGCGTAAAAACAACATCTCCGGGCCTGATGGTCACAAGAATAAGATGGCTGAGCCCCTCTTTTACCCCGATAGTCACGATGGCTTCGGTTTCCGGATTGATATCCACCTCATATCTGCGCTTGTACCAGTCTGAAATGGCCATTCTCAGCTTCGTGATACCCTTGGAAGCAGAGTAGCGATGGTTATGGGGCTTCCTGGCCGATTCCGTCAGTTTATCCACGATATGCTCCGGCGTTGCCAAATCGGGATTACCCATTCCAAGATCTATAATATCGATCCCGGCACGTCTGGCTTCCATTTTAATTTCATTGACTCTTGCAAAAACATAAGGTGGCAGTCGGTCCAACCTTGAAAATTGTGTCATGGGCTACCTCTTTCGAATTTTTCTGAACAGTAAAAATAATTTAATTACAATAGGATTGGGTAGATGTCAAAAAAATTGTTTTGACATTTTAATCAAATCAATCTAATTTCCTGGTTATCTGAAGCTTAGACACCATTCCAAAAGAGTTATCCGAGAATCAGAGGTGTATATCAACGGGAGAAAATAATGAGCAAATCGCTAACCTATGCGGATGCAGGTGTTGACATTGACAAGGCCAATAATTTTGTCGGCATGATTAAAAATATCGTAAAAAAAACCCCCAGAAGCGGAGTCATGAGTGATATCGGCGGTTTTGGAGGATTATTTTCCTTAAATACCGGCATGTATAAAAGGCCCGTTCTGGTCAGTTCCACCGATGGTGTCGGCACCAAACTTAAGATTGCTTTTATGATGGACAAACATGATACAGTCGGTATCGATCTGGTGGCCATGTGCGTCAACGATATCGCTGTGCAGGGGGCAAAACCATTATTTTTTCTGGATTACCTTGCCGTTGGCAAACTGGAAACGAAAAAAGCCGTAGACATCATCAATGGTATTGCAGATGGCTGTTGTCAGGCCAACTGCGCATTGATTGGAGGGGAAACTGCAGAGATGCCCGATATGTATGCACCAGGAGAGTATGATCTGGCCGGTTTTACCGTAGGCATAGTCGATAACGACAAGATCGTGGACGGTTCTGAAATAAGTGTCGGCCATAGCCTCATTGGTATCGGATCAAGCGGTCTTCATAGCAATGGGTTCTCACTGGTTCGAAAAATCTGTTTTGATGTTCTTAAAATGAAAATAGACGATCACGTGCCCGATTTCGGAAAATCCCTTGGAGAAGAACTGCTGACACCCACACGAATTTACTCCGAAACAATCCGTAACTTAATTCGCGATATTCCTGTACATGGTCTTGCTCATATCACCGGCGGTGGAATCATGGATAACATTGTACGGGTGATTCCTGATGCCTGTGATGTGGTTATCCAATCAAACAGCTGGGAGATACCCCCTGTTTTTCAATTTTTAAAACAAGCCGGAAACATTTCAGATGAAGAAATGTTTCGTACATTCAACAACGGAATCGGTATGATTGCTGTAGTTCCCGAAAAAGCCGTGGATGAAATGGCCCTTCGGCTTAAAGCACTGGATGAAAAGTGCTATCTGATTGGAGGAATAGTCGAAAGAAAACAACACAACCCACGAATTCAATGGATATAAATCATGTCGAGTTCAAACAATGACATTATCAAACCGGCACAAACCGTCCATTACCCCCCTGCAAAATACTCCATAATCAAAAAAGTATTTAAGCCGGTTTTAGTCATTTTGAAATGGATTACCAAGGGTTGCGAAAAAGAAACCATTTGCCGTTCATGAACCAAAAAACCCTAAAGCACCCGTGAGGTGCAAATAAATAAAATGACTTTTTTATCAGCTTTTTTTGCTTTTTTTTTAAGCCTTATGCTGACTCCATTGGTGCGCTCTGTTGCACTTAAAAGAGGGTGGATTGCCCAGCCCAGGAAAGAGCGATGGCACAAAAAACCCACAGCCTTGTCCGGCGGCATTGCAATTTATCTGGCTGCCGCCGGCTCTATTTTTTACTTTGCTGATTTTAAAAGCCTTATACCTCATCTTGTATTAGGAACAATTCATCCGGAACCTCCTGATCTGGCGGCCGTTATATTTCTCGGCATGACTTTCATCTTTATACTGGGGGTCCTGGACGATTTTATCCACATCAAACCACACACAAAACTGGTGGGGCAGATTTTGGTGGCATCCATGGTGACTTTTCTGGGCTTGAGACTTCACTGGTTTGTCTCCCTTACCGGAGACACCATTGTCACCATTTTCTGGATTGTTGGAATTACCAATGCATTTAATCTGATAGACAATATGGATGGGTTATGTGCCGGCGTAGGCTTTATTGCTGCATGTTACCTGGCCCTACTTTTCCAGGGAACCTCTCCCGAAGCCTATCTGACTGCATTGATTTTAGCGGGAGCTTTCGGCGGCTTTCTTGTTTACAATTTCAATCCGGCCTCCATTTTTATGGGGGACTCCGGAAGCCTGCTCATAGGCTTTACTCTTGCCACTCTATGCCTTTTTTATACCGGAGACCATGAGGTTAACAAATTGGCCTGGTATGCCGTGCCTGTTTTACTTCTGATGGTACCGATACTGGATACCACCATGGTAACGATCATTCGCCTGTTAAGCGGACGAAAGGCCTCTGTGGGCGGAAAGGACCACACATCACACCGGCTTGTACTGATCGGACTTTCGGAAAAAGGAGCAGTGCTCTTTCTTTATGGCGTGGGTGCTATTTCCGGGCTTTCCGCCCTCTATGTCAGCCAGAGTGATACCTTTACTTCTCCTGTAGTTATCATTCCTCTGACCATTTCAATTTTGCTCATGGGGATTTATCTTTCTCAAATCAGGGTGTATCCGGAAAGAGAATTTTGTATTCTCCGGGGAAAAGTTTATACACCGATTCTGATAGAATTGACATTCAAACGTCAGATTCTTCTGGTGATCCTGGATCTGTGCCTGATCTCATTTGCCTATTATTTATCATACCGGTTGCGATTCGGCTCAGAGACCTTTCCGGTCTACTTTAATATCTTTTTAAAAAGCCTTCCGGCAGTCATCGCCTGTAAATTTATTGCCTTTTTTACCTTGGGCATATACCGGGGAATATGGCGCTATCTGAGCACCAATGATGTGTTTGTTTGTTTAAAAGCCTCCTTTTTTGGCACCGTTTTATCCTTTTTTGCCATAACTTTTATATTTTGGTCCGAGGATCTGTCCAACGGTATTTTTGTCATTGATTTTTTGCTGACTACCGGGCTTCTTTTAGGTACCAGAGGCTCTTTCCGGATATTTCTGGACACCATGAAAAGACGAACCAAAACCGGTAAACCCGTAATTATATACGGTGCCGGTCAGGGCGGAGAAATTCTTTTGAGGGAAATTCTGAACAACAAAAATCTCGAAATATCTCCCATAGGATTTATTGACGATGATGTCCTAAAAACAGGGAAAAAACTTCTGGGTTATACGGTTCTCGGCACATTTAATGACCTGGAAAAGCTGTGTAAAAAACAGTCTGTGAACGGCATTTTAAAATCATTCAACCACGATGACTCTGAAAATAAAAAAAAGATTGTTCAATTTTGCAAAAACCACGACCTTTTTCTGAAGCAATTTTCAATTCATTTAAGTGATGTGGAAACAGGGAATTCAGAACCTGATCATGACAGGGAACAAACAACCGATGAAAATTCTTGGTATTGAAAGCTCGTGTGATGAAACCGCCGCAGCGGTGGTTGTTGATGGACAGCATATTTTATCTTCCGTGGTGGCCTCACAGGTTAATATACATCGTCCGTACGGTGGCGTAGTACCGGAACTGGCATCCAGAAAGCATATGGAAGCCGTGATACCCGTAGTTGATAAAGCCATATTGAAATCAGGTTGTCAGAAAGAAGAACTGGATGCTGTGGCTGTAACACAAGGGCCTGGGCTTGTAGGGGCACTTCTTGTTGGATTTTCATTTGCCAAATCCTTTGCCTATGCCATGGAAAAACCCTGGGTGGGGATCAATCATCTTGAAGCCCACTTGAATTCAGTGTTTTTAGAACCCGACCCGCCGCCGTTTCCGTTTATTTCACTGCTTGTGTCCGGAGGGCATACAGCCATATACGATGTTCGATCTCACACCAAAGCGAAACTCATGGGGCAAACCCGTGATGACGCCGCCGGAGAAGCTTTTGACAAAGTGGCCAAAATGATGGGTCTGGGATACCCCGGCGGAGAAATCATTGACAGGCTTTCCAAAAATGGAGATCCTGAGAAGATCCAATTTCCCAGAGCTTATCTTGACAAGGACAGCTATGACTTTTCTTTCAGCGGCATAAAAACAGCGGTCAACCGATACATTCAAACCCAGGCGAATCATTATCAGGATCAAATTCCCGATATTGCCGCTGCTTTTCAGGAAGCCGTAATTGAAGTTCTTTGCTTTAAGCTGATTCATGCCGCCAAAAGCAAAGCATATCGCCATATCACAATAGTGGGCGGAGCTGCAGCCAACAGCCGGCTAAGACAAAAGGTGCGTCAGGAAGCCGATAAAAACAAAATATCCGTCCATATTCCCTCTGTTTCGCTGTGCGGAGACAATGCCGCCATGGTGGCCGCCGCCGGATATCATCGTCTTTTAATGGGGGAAACCGGCTCAATGGATGCTGATGTTTTTTCCAGAACCATCATCCCTGCGTGTTGATAAGCATCTTTTTTTTATCTCCATGATACGGTTAATCGAGGCCATATATTTTGGGCCGAAGCGGTCCTTTTCCTGAATTTTTCGCTTAAAAACTTCAAAAGCCCGGTTAATTTTCGGACCTGGATGGCAAATGAGCGCAATATCGATATCGGCTTCAAATATCCTGTCAATGGACAACTCAATATCATAATTCTGGATAGCTCCCATGTCCAAATCATCTGTGATCACAAGCCCTTGAAAACCAAGATCGTTTCTTAACATATCCCTTGCAATGACGCTGGAAAGGCTGGCCGGCCAGACCTTATCGATTTTCGCATAGCGGATATGAGAAAGCATTATTCCGATGACATTTTTTTCTACTGCCGTCTTAAAAGGCGAAATATCAAAATTTTCAAGATCTCTTAAGGTCAAATCCGATACCGGAAGATCCAGATGGGAATCCAGGGTCGTGCGACCGATTCCCGGAAAATGTTTCGCTACGGCCATGACACCTCCCTTTTGAAGACTATCAATGACTGCCCCACCCAGCTTTGATACCCATTCGGGATCATAACCGAACATCCGGTCGGCCATAATGCTTTTATACCCTTTTGGAGCAACATCCATAACCGGGGCCATATTCATGTTGATACCTGTCTGATTTAACTCCGAAGATGTTATTTCCCCGAATTTAACAGCGTCCTCAATGCCCTGCATCATCGGATTTCCAGGAAATCGCGTAAAAGGCTCCTTAAGACGAGCCACAACGCCTCCCTCCTGATCTATTGAAATAAAAAGCGGTGGCTGACCGCAGGATTCGGCACAGGATTGAACCGAGCTGCATAATTTTTTTAATTGTCGGGGTGATGTAATATTTCTTGAAAAAAGAATAATTCCACCGACTTTCAAAGTTTCAATATAAAATTTTAAGTCCGGGGTAAGGTCATAACCGTCAAATCCGACCATCAATCGTTGTCCGGCCAGCTGATCGTCTGATAAATTGTATGAGTTCATGTTATTTTAAGCTTCAACTTTCCATCATTTGTTAAGCTGATATTTTCTCACCGCCTCCTTGTGATCATCATAATTGGTGGAAAAAAAATGGGTTTTGTCTTTTTTGGAAACAAAATATAAATAAGGAGTTTCCGCAGGTAAAATAGCCGCTTCCAGTGATGCTTTTCCGGGATTTGCTATGGGGCCCGGCGGAAGCCCGCTGGTTGTATACGTGTTATAAGAAGTGGGGGTGTTCAGATGTTTTCGGGTTAAATTCCCATCAAAATCCTCCACTCCGTAAATAACCGTAGGATCACTTTGAAGGCGCATATTTTTGTTCAGACGATTATGAAAAACCGATGATACCAGGGGACGTTCCTCTTCGGTACCAGTCTCTTTTTCAATCATCGAGGCCAGGGTTACAATTTCATGGATGGAAAAGGTTAAATCGGCAGGCCGTTTTTCCCAGATGGGATTGAATGTGATATGAAATTGTTTAACCATTGTGGATATTATGTTTCGGACCGAAACGTCCTTTGCAAAAAAATAAGTATCTGGAAACAGATACCCTTCAATATTTTTGGCATTGATTCCAAGTTGTTCTGTGAGAGTCGAATCGTTTGCAGCCTTTAAAAATTCCGAACCATTGAAAACACCTTTTTCATCCAGTAGTGAGGCGATCTGGTTAAGGGTATAACCTTCCGGGATAGAAATGCGATAAAGATAAACCTTTCCATGTACAAGGGTTTCCAGAATTTTTTCCGGTGACATGGATGCAGCAAGCAAATATTCACCAGCTTTGACATTTCGGTCAAAGTTCATGAATCGGGCAATGAGCTTGAATTTAATAGGGTTCTGAATAATTTCTTTCTCATGAAGAATTCGGGTGACTGTATCGAAAGTCTGCCCTGAACCGATTAATACCATTCGCGGTTCAGCGTTTAAGGAAGCAGGCTCTTTAAAGTAGAAACAGAGTTCCTGATAAACCACAAACAGGAGCAATATGATTATAACCAGGCTAATCCCAAATATACAAAGAAATTTTTTCAAATGTTTATTTACCTTATCGGCTGAAAATTTAAATTAGAAGTTTATATAAAAAACTATCACAGACCACAATGATATGACAAGATGTTAAGGTGCTTTCAAAAGGATATATTGACATTTCCATCACCTCAAGTTTATTTTAAATTAAAAGCTAATGACAATTTATTAAAAAAAACTATCAAATATGCCTGAAAAGAAATGAAAAAAGACTATAAAGAAAAATATCAGGGTTTTGAGCAGGGCCCTATTCGTCCTCCCAGTGAGGCAAACAGCCTGTTGATACGGGTGACCCGAAATTGCCCCTGGAATTTTTGCACTTTTTGCCCTGTATACAAAGACAGACCTTTTTCTCTTCGTCCGGTGGAACATGTGATCGAAGATATCGATACTGTAGCACGCCATGTGGAAAGCCTTCGCAAAAATACGGATTCAAGTGGAATAATTGATCGCACGGTGTTAAACAAACTGGCTGAAAAAACTCCGGATGGGGAAGCTCAGGCACTTAATGCGGCCACACACTGGTTTTCCGGAGGAATGCGCTCCATTTTTATTCAGGATGCCAACAGCCTTATCATTGCGCCTTCTGACATGGTCAAAATTTTGAAACACCTGAAAAAACAGTTTTACTGGGTGGAACGTATTACATCCTATGCCAGATCCCGCACCATTGCAAAAATAAAGGATGAAGATCTTGCCTCCATGGCCGATGCCGGTTTGAACCGAATACATATCGGCATGGAATCCGGTGCCGACAGTGTACTCAAAATGGTTAAAAAAGGGGTAACCAAAGCGACTCACATTAAAGCCGGGTTAAAGGTGAAAAAAGCGGGCATGCAACTATCCGAGTATGTCATGCCGGGTCTCGGCGGAAAAAAACTCTCAGAGGAACATGCTTTGGAAACCGCTGATGCATTGAATCAGATCGATCCGGAGTTTATTCGGTTGCGGTCTCTTGCGATTCCCAATATAGTCCCTCTGTTTAATGAATGGGAATCCGGCGGATTCGAAAAGTGTACGGATTTGGAAACTGCAAAAGAAATCCTGATTTTTATAGAGGCTCTCGACGGTATTTACAGTGAAATCAAAAGTGACCATATTTTAAATCTTTTCGAAGAAATTGAAGGCAAACTTCCCGGGGAAAAGGAAAAAATGACAGGAGTCCTGCGGACTTTTCTGGCAATGGAACCAAACCAACAGTGTTTGTTTCAGGTTGGACGACGTCTGGGGATATTTCGACACTTAAGTGATATGGATAGTCCCCGGAGACTGACTCGAGTGGAACAAGTCTGTAAAGAAAATTCAATTACACCGGAAAACGTGGACAGTATTATTGATGAAATGATGAAAAGGTTTATCTAAAAACGATATCCTACGTGGTTTCCAATATTTGGAGTAAAGTATAAACAAAAACAATGCTCAAAGATAAAAATCATGAACCTCTCTTTTCAAAAAATATTCTTTGCATTAGCTAGTATTTTTGGCATCTTCGCAATTTTAATTTTGGCCAAATCCGTCCTTATCCCATTCGGGATGGCATTATTGATTTCTTTCATACTCCTTCCTGTTTCTAAAAAAATGGAATCCTGGGGCATCAATCAAATGCTTGCAGCATTTTTATCCATTTTATTGTTGTTTCTTATTCTTGCAGGAAGCATAACCTTGTTTTCATCACAGATCATTCGTTTATCGGATGAATTGAATAATTTCAGTGAAAAAATAATGGGAACATTTACAGATATCATCTTATTTATTAATAAAAATGTAATATTTATTGATGATTTAAATAGAGATGAATTATTAACCCAAGGTAAAGAATGGCTTAAGAATTCCTCAGGATCATTGATTAAAAATACCTTCAATAATTCTGCTTCATTTTTCACAGGATTATTAGCCACAACTGTGTTTACCTTCCTGTTCCTGATTTATCGAGCTGGTTTAACAAGGGCCTTCATGAAGTTTGCTTCCCCGGAAAATAGAGATAGAGTTTTTATAATGCTCAAAAATATTCAACAGGTTGGGCAAAAATATCTATCAGGTATGTTTGTGTTGATACTGATATTAGGTTTTGCCAATAGCATAGGTTTGTGGATAATCGGCATTGACAGCCCGTTTCTTTTTGGATTTCTGGCAGGCATCTTATCCATAATCCCCTTTGTAGGTACCGCTATTGGAGCTACTATACCTGTGCTTTATGCTTTTATGTCTCATGATGCTTTATGGGTTCCTTTGGCCGTGATTGGTTTGTTTTGGTTTGTTCAAATCATTGAAAGTAATGTTCTGAATCCTAAAATTGTGGGCAGTAGCCTGAATGTAAATGCCTTAGCTGCTATATTAAGTTTATTGGTTGGCACTTCTGTCTGGGGTATTGCAGGTATGATTTTATTTCTACCATTTACAGCCATGCTAAAGGTAATTTGCGAAGAATTTGAAGAAATAAAACCTATCGCTTTGTTAATTGGAAATGAGATATCCGGTGAAAGTGAAAAAAAGGATAAAAAATCTTCTCAATGGATTAAAAAAATGAAAGACTGGTTTTCTTAATATCTACGATGGCTTTTCAGCCAGGCCACCCTTAAATGAAATCTAACGAACAATCTTTTCCAGCAGAAAAAGATCCGAAGTTTCAAACCGGAAAAGTTTTCGGTTTGTCCGCTTGCCATTTTATACACGATATTTATACCAGTTTTCTTGCACCTCTTTTGCCGCTCTTGATTCAAAAGCTTTCCCTGTCTTTAACCCAGGCCGGTTTTCTATCGACAATCATGCAGATTCCTGCGCTGATGAACCCTTATATCGGAACTTTGGCAGATCGTTTTAATGCCAGGTATTTCATAGTGCTCACTCCGGCCGCAACAGCAATTCCCATGAGCTTGATCGGACTGGCGCCCAACTATGGCGTGCTTTTATTGCTGCTTTTTGTCACCGGTATCAGCATGGCCATTTTTCATGTGCCCATGCCCGTTTTGATCGCTCGTTTCTCAGGACCGAGCATGGGAAAGGGCATGAGTTTTTATATGGTGGGCGGTGAATTGGCCAGAACTGTGGGGCCACTGGCAGCTGTGGCATGTGTTGCGTTATTAGGGCTTGAAGGCTATTATCCCACCATGGTTTTCGGTATTTTGGCATCCGTATGGCTTTTCTTTCGCTTTCGCCATGTTCCCCAGACCGTACAAGCTGCTAAAAGAGAGTCATTGGGTATTGTATGGAAACAAATCCGTTATTTTATGGCGCCCTTGATCGCCATATTATGTGCACGGGGATTCATGCATGCCTCCATGACCGCTTTTTTGCCAACCTTTCTGGAACAGGAGACAGGAAATCTCTGGCTTGCAGGTATCGGACTGACAATTTTTGAGGGAACCGGCGTGGTGGGTGCCCTTACAACGGGAGTACTAAGTGATCGGTTCGGAAGGCGAAGATTGCTTTTAATTTCTCTGGTGGGTGCACCCATTGGGCTTTTCCTGTTTGCCGTCACATCCGGAGGGTTTCGATTTGCCATGCTGGCAGTTACGGGATTTACCATTCTTTCCACAACACCTGTGATGCTGGCCATGGTTCAGGAAAAGTCGAAAGGCAACCCTGCGGCAGCCAACGGACTCTTTATGATGTCCTCGTTTCTGGCACGGTCGGCTATCGTCGTTGCTGTGGGATGGTTCGGGGATATGGTAGGCTTAAAAACAACTTACATCATCAGTGCTGCTATGGGGCTTTTTGCCATTCCTTTTATTCTTAAACTTCCCGAGAAATAACTGTTGATCAGGAAAGCCTCTGAAGAATTGTGTTTATGGCTTCCTGGGCGGCTTCCTGAATAACGCTGCTGACATTTTCCTTCAAAAGGGTATCAATAAATGAAAGGGTCTCTATGTTTCCTGTTTCACCCAATATATAAAGCATATCGCCTTTTACCGGATCTTCGAGAACCGGAAATCTTTCCCATAAAAATTTTTCCAATTGAACAGACAGTCCATGATCTTGAAAGATCATTTCTTCCACGGCAGCCATGGCTCCTAATCGGACCGTCCATTTATTGTGAATTAAAAGATCCATAAAATTAGGAAAAATAAACCCTTTTTGTACCATCATTTCAGCTACTTTAGAGGCTAACCCCTCCTGAAGCATCTTTTTTAATGACTCCGTACTGAGTTGGGCAGGATCACGGTTTTCAATAATCCTGATGATTTCATCCAGATCAACAGCGCCGGTCCAGCTAAAAGATTGATCCAGGAAAGTAGTGGGAACCGATCGAATCCCTCTGGCCGAAGCCAGGTCCGGAAATAAAGTCGCATCAATAACCGAAATCCGAATCAACTTGCCGGCAAATGCAAGCGGTGTCAATGCCTTTACAGTGATGGGGCAAAATGGGCATTTGAGAGCAATAAACAGGTCAATTGAGGCTGCTGAAGTAAGTGCGGACAGCCTTTCCGTCATGTCAGTCACAACCTGATTTTCCTTGGCAATGCCTGACATTTTCATAGCCGTTAAAAATGGCTCCAGTTCCAGCCCCAGTGGAACAGCATGGTATTGAAGAGAGTTTCCGATAATAATTGCCGGAAGTTCCGTCTCATCATCTGTTTGTTCTTTTTTTATGATAACAGAGGGTACAAGATGAGACAGAGTTTCTCCAAATTCCTGAATTCTGGAGGATTGTGAATGATGACTCACCTTAAGGGTAATTTGAATCCCGGTGTCGGCGATTTCATGTTTGAAATTTGCGATTTGTTGTTTTTCCTGAGGTGTCATTTTTTCCATGTTAATGTTTTTTGGCATAGGCTGCAGCTTCCAATCCGGCAATACAGCCTTCCCCCACAGCCTTGGCCACCTGCCAGGGAGGACCACAGATATCACCTGCCGCATATACGCCCGGGATATTGGTTTCCTGTTTCTTATTAGTAACAATATATTTAAAGTTTTCCGGATCCAGTGTAACACCCAGTTTAGATGCAAGCTCCAACGCACCCTTGGCTCCCAGTTCGATAAAAACACCGTCAGCATTCAAAATCTCGCCATTGTCCATGACGATGCGTTCAAGGTTGTTTTGACCATCGATAGCCTTAACCCAGCGACCGGAGTGTGCAATAATATCACTTTGTTCCACCTGATTTTTGAGAGAATCATTAACAAGAAGTTCCTGATATATCAGATGGACTTGTTCAGCTATCAGCAAGAGCGTCATGGCACCGGATGCTGCGGCACTTTCATTGCCCACCACCGCCACGGTCTGTCCTTTAAAAAATCCCCCGTCACAGTCAACACAGTAACTGACACCTTTTCCCAGGAATTCTTTTTCTCCGGGTACATTCAACCGGTTCCTCGAAATTCCCATGGATAGTATCAATGCCTTAGTTTTCAGAATTTTTTCGGACTCGATGAGCACATTAAAATGTCCGTCATTATCATTGCCTATATCCAAAACGTCTTCTTCGTAAAAAACGGCTCCGGATCGAAGCGCCTGCTGTTTTCCCTGCTCGAGCAAGTCATTGCCCATCATTTTGTTATCCATACAGCAGTAGTTTTCCAGATGCGCCCTGTTCAAAGAGCTGTTTTTGAGTTTTCCCAGGACGGCAACATTTGCTTTCCGACGTCCTGCATGAAGAGCCGCCTGCAATCCGGCAGGCCCGGAACCGATAATAACAATATCATAATCAATCGTTACTTTTTCCATATCCACCTCCAATTCGAATTTTTCAGTCTTCTTAGTTTTATACATTAAGTCTTCTGATGGCATTGGCAAGAAGCGTTTTAAGGCCGACCACATGGATTGGGAGCGGAAGTTGATCTTTATTTTGTAAAATACTGTCCGTGACGATAATTTTGGAAACCGGAAATGAGGATATCCTTCCGGGACCATCACCCACAAACAACCCATGGGTAGCGACAAGAATAATTTCAGGCCTGCACTTTTGGGCAATAAGGGCATCCATTGCCCTGATCATGGTTCCGGCGGTGCTGATCATATCATCAACCAGAATCGGGCTGTATCCGGACACATCTCCAACGATATTTCTGATGGACACCTTGTCGCCGCTTTCGCGAACTTTATAAATGTATGCCACAGGGATATCTAAAATGTCAGCATAGGTATTGGCAAGTTTTGCAGCACCAAGGTCGGGGGCTACAAGAACCGGGTTATCGGGAAGCGACTTTTTCAGTGTTTCCGCGATCAGTTCAATGGCTGACAGGTGTTCAACCGGTACTGAAAAAAAGCCTTCAAGGGTAGGTTTATGAAGGTCAACACTAATGATTCTATCCAGACCGATAGAAAGGATATTGGCAGCAACGCGACCCCCGACGGGTTCACCCTGAGCACTTCTTCTGTCCTGCCTGGCGTAACCCAGGTAAGGAATAACACCCGTAATGTGGGCGGCCCCTGATCGCCTTGCGGCATCCGACAGCAAAAGCAGCTCCAGTAAATTTTCGGCTACTGGGGGGCTTGTGGGTTGAATCAGATAGACATCACAGCCCAGAAGGTCTTCCAGAATCTCCACATGGATTTCTCCATCCGGAAAACTGTCAATTTTGCATTGTCCCAATTTCAAACTGAGAACTTGTGAAATATGCAGTGCCAGAACCGGATTGGCCCTGCCTGATATTAGAATTGGCTTCATGGCTTCAACCTCCCCCTGTTTAATACAACGCAGAAATCTTCATAAGTGGGTTTTGAGGTCATTAAAAAATTCTCCGGTTTTGACTATTCCAGCACCTCACGTATTTTGACAGCCAGTTCCTTTTTGGAAAAAGGCTTCTGGATAAAATGAACGCCTTCATCAAGAATACCCCGATGAGCGATGACGTTGGCTGGATAGCCGGACATGAACAAACACTTCAGGTTAGGGTAAAGAGGTAACAAACGGCCGGCAAGATCCCAACCATTAATATCAGGCATAACCACGTCGGTTATGAGCAAGTGGATCTCCCCGGAATGTTCCCTGGCCACCCGGATGGCTTCATTCGGAGTATTGGCGGTCAGAACCGAATAACCCAGGCCATCAAGAATTTTCACGGTAAGTTTCAGAATCGAAACTTCATCCTCCACGACCAACACGCTTTCACCATGACTTATTGGGACTTCCGGGGCACTTTTTACAGTAGTATCCGTGGCCGCATCCGAGTTTCGTGATAAATAAATTTTAAAGGTTGTTCCTTTTCCAGGTTCGCTGTAGACATTGATGAACCCATTGTTCTGATTGACAATACCATACACGGTAGACAATCCCAGGCCGGTGCCTTGTCCTACTCCCTTTGTAGTAAAAAACGGGTCGAAAATTTTATCAAGGATTTCCTTTTCCATGCCGCAACCATCATCACTGATGGATAGCATGACATACTCGCCAGGTATGAACCCCCTATGGTCATTGCAGTAGTCATTGTCAAAACATTTGTTTCCCGACTCGATAGTTATTTTACCTGTATCTTTAATCGCATCCCTGGCATTGACACACAGGTTTGCGAGAATCTGTTCGACCTGTGCAGGGTCCATTTTTACCGTCCACAAATCAGTTCCGGGCATCCAGGCCAAATCAATGTCCTCGCCGATAAGCCTTCGCAATATTCTTAGCATACTTTCAACGGTTTTGTTCAGATCTAATACTTTAGGTGCAACAGTCTGCTTTCGGGCAAAAGCCAGCAATTGCCGGGTAATGTCAGCGGAACGTTTAGCGGCCGTAAGAATTTCCTGCAGATCGTCATACAGCGGTTCATCCGCATTTACCTTATCCATGGCCAGCTCGGTAAAACCGATGATCACACCCAGCATATTATTGTAATCATGAGCCACTCCACCGGCCAATCGTCCGATCGATTCCATCTTTTGGGCCTGCTGAAACTGGGCCAGCAACATGAGATGCTCAGTAATATCATGAGCCACTGCCACGTAATTGATGATTTTTCCTGAATGATCTTTTACTGATGAAATTGTCAACTCCTCGGTATAAAATATTCCGTCTTTGTTTTTGTTTATCATACGCCCTTTCCAGGTCTCACCGCTGGAAAGGGCTTTCCACATCTCTCGGTAAAATGTTTTGTCCTGTTGACCGCTTTTGAGGATACGAGGAGTTTGTCCAATGACTTCTTCTTTGGTATATCCGGTAATTCTTTCGAAGGCCGGGTTGACATACTGGATAGTGCCGTCAGGGTCGGTAATAAAAATGATTTCGCCGGCATGCTCGATGGCCGCAATCAGCCGGTCACGGTCGGATTCGGCATGTTTACGTTCGGTGATGTCCCTGACAATACTTAAAACCACCGGGCTACCTCGATATGTCAACCGGCTTGAACTGATTTCCACCGGAATGACAGACCCGTGTTTAGTTCTGTGCCGGGTTTCAAAGATCTGCTGTTTGTCCGTTTTCATCCCTTCAACTAACCTTTTGATTTCTTCATTGGTCAAATATGGATCAATATCCTCAGGGCCCATGGAAAACAACTCTTTTCTGGAATAGCCCAGGACCTTAACAGCGGTTTTATTCACCTCAACAAACTTTCCATCGAAACCGATCACAAAAACAGCGTCATTCATCCCGTCGATCAAGTCTTTATATTCCTTTTCCCGCTGTTTTTGTTCAGTTAAATCCTGAGTAATATTCATCACTTCCAGAACATTTCCCTTTTCATTGAAAAGTGGTACGCAGGTTATTTTTAGATTGCGAATCCCGATTTTAGTCAATAAAAGGTCGGTTTCCAGAAATTGAATTCTACCTGTGTCAAGTGCTTTCTGAAGAATGGGCAGATAGGTTTGATAAACTTCCTTCGGCCAGATCTCTTCATCACGCTTTCCGATAAGATCAGATAAAGGACGTCCGATGAGTCGCAACGCCACCCCGTTAATAAACTGGATTTTTAAGTCAGGATCATAGATTGCAACCATATCCGGGATATTCTCCAGTGCCCGGTGAAACCTCTCCTCACTTCTTCGTAGTGATTTTTCCGCACGATAGGCTTCTGTCACATCCCGAAAAACCAGGACCACGCCATTGATGTATTCGTGGGGATCCCTGATGGGTGCTGCACTAAAGGTAATATGGTATTCAGAACCGTTTCTTGCATTGAGCAGTGTGTGTGTGTCCGAACCGATAAAATTACCTTCGATCAGCACCTTTTTCGCTGGATCATCAATGTGCTCAAGGGTTTGTGGATTGACTAAATCGAAGATATCCATCAAAAATTTTCCTCGGGCTTTCTCATTTTTCCAACCTGTGAGCGTCTCGGCCACGGGGTTCATCAAAACAACCCTGCCTTTCAGATCTGTAGATATGACGGCATCACCAATAGATTGCAACGTAATATCCAGATTTTGCTTGGTTTGTTGCAGGTCCGCGACAAAACGAATGGCTGAAACCTGATCCGACAAAATCTTGCCCACAAGAATTGTCGCCAGTGGATACAACAGCATCACAGGGGGACCAATTCGCTTCACAACAGATATGGCGATGGCTGAGGGCAATGCGAACATCATGGCAAGCATTGCCAGATGCACAGCAATACCAAAAAGATAAAGCTGTTTGATGGACGGCGTCTCTTCTTCAGGCTTCAGCAAAAACCGCATCATTAAACCGATTCCTGTTGATGACACAATAACCAGCACACCCATGAGCATACCCACACCACCCAGCCAGATACGGCACCCGATGGTCATTAGAGCCGCCAAAATTGCAGCCAAAGGACCGTAGAAAAGGGCACATAGGCTGACCATGACAGACCGACCGTCAAAGATAAGACCCGAACCCATGTCTAAAGGACGTAACATTCCGATAACGGCTGCTCCGCCGAACAAAAGACCCTGCATCAAAACACCCATCCGGGTATGCCTTGGAAGGCGTTGCTCAATAAAGCCGGAAACAATGCTGAGAGCCACCAGTAAAGCCAGATTGAAAATCAGGTCGATATAGATCATATTTAAGGATAGTTCCTTATGATGAACGGTTCATTCTGATTGGTTAGCGAAGGGATAGTGTCAGTTTTTAACTTTTGTCAACCTTTTTTTGAAAACAAATGGCTATATTTATAATTTGACACCGGTAACCCAAAGGGTTAGTTTTCAAATGTTTGATGAATGAGGAGGGGCATTACCGTGATAAATAATGATCTTATCCAGAAGTCCATGAAAATCAGGATTGAGAATCCGTTGCCGGAAATGCCGGTTTTTGAGGAAGGGATCCGAAGGGCTCCTGATCGCGGATTTCGCCTGACGCCAGGTCAAACCATTACTGCTATCAAAAATGCCTTGCGTTATATTCCTGATCAGTTTCATTCAGTTTTAATACCCGAGTTTTTAAATGAGCTGAAAACCCGTGGACGGATTTACGGGTACCGGTTTCGGCCTGAAGGCCCGATCAAAGCCTTGCCCGTGGACCATTACAAGGGCAAATGCCTTGCAGGCAGAGCCATTCAGGTGATGATCGACAACAATCTCGATGTTGACGTGGCCTTGTATCCTTATGAACTGGTGACATACGGGGAAACGGGAAGTGTATGCCAGAACTGGATGCAGTACCGGCTGATTAAGAAATATCTGGAAGAACTCACCAAGGAACAGACATTGGTGATGCAGTCCGGGCACCCCTTGGGCCTTTTCAGATCTTCTCCTGAAAACCCTCGGGTCATCATCACCAACGGATTGATGGTGGGCTTGTACGACAACCCTGATGACTGGGAAATAGCGGCCCAGATGGGGGTTTCTTCCTATGGACAGATGACCGCCGGAGGATGGATGTATATCGGCCCACAGGGTATCGTGCATGGCACTTATAATACTCTTTTAAATGCCGGGCGCAAGATGTGTAAAGTACCATCAGATTCCAATCTTGCCGGTCTTCTTTTTGTCTCCTCGGGACTTGGCGGCATGAGCGGCGCTCAGCCCAAAGCGGCTGAAATCGCCGGATCTGTCTCAATCATCGCGGAAGTAGATTATTCCCGTATCAAAACCCGTCATTCCCAGGGATGGGTGGATCATGTTTCCGACGATCCTGATCATCTTTTCAAGCAGGCCGCCAATGCAATTGAAACCAAAAGGCCTTTGTCCATGGCCTTTTATGGAAATATTGTGGATCTTCTGGAATACGTGGTTAAACACAATATCCATATTGATCTGCTTTCCGACCAGACCTCATGCCATGCCGCTTATGAAGGCGGATACTGCCCCCAGGGAATTACTTTTGAGGAACGAACAAGGTTGTTGGCCTCGGATCGCAAACATTTTCGACAAATGGTGGACCAGAGCCTTCAACGTCATTTCGCACTCATTGAAATCCTTGCGAAGCGCGGAGTTTTTTTCTTTGACTATGGCAATGCTTTTTTAAAAGCAGTCTTTGATACCGGTATGAAAAGAATTGCCAGGAACGGGTATGATACCAAAGACGGCTTTATCTTTCCCTCCTATTTTGAAAACATTATGGGACCGATTTTTGATTACGGTTATGGTCCTTTTCGATGGGTTTGTCTCAGTGGAAAATCTGAAGATCTCGCCAAAACCGACAGGGCTGCTATGGCATGTATCGATCCGAATCGGAGACCGGAGGATCGAGACAATTGGAACTGGATTCGCAATGCTGATAAAAATCGTCTTGTCGTGGGAAGTCAGGCCAGGATTTTATATCAGAATGAAGAGGGGCGAATACGCATTGCCCTGAAGTTCAATGAAATGGTAAGATCAGGTTTGATCGGCCCGATCATGCTGGGCCGGGACCACCATGATCCTGGCGGGGCTGATTCTCCATTTCGGGAAACCGCCAACATCCTGGACGGATCCAATGTAACTGCCGACATGGCTTCCCACTGTTTTGCCGGAAATGCTGCACGCGGCATGACTATGGCAGTGCTCCACAACGGTGGAGGCACCGGAATCGGAAAGGCCGTTAACAGCGGGTTCGGACTGGTGCTCGATGGAAGCGAAAGGGTGGATCGAATCATTCGCTCGGCCATATCATGGGATGTCATGGGTGGCGTGGCTAGGCGAAGTTGGGCACGTAATCCCAATGCCATGGAAACAGCCATATTACACAATCAGAATAACGCGGATGACTGTCAAATTACCATTCCCTATTTGAGCGATGACAGCATGGTTAAACAGGCGGTAACAAAACTGTTTAAAAATTGAAAACAGGAGTGCGAAAATCTTATTTTCGCATCTTTTGCAAAAAAAGATTTTCGCACTCCTTAAAATCAAAAACTCAGCAGACGAAAAATGAAACCATGACCACCAAACTATTTCATAACGCACGAATTTATACTCCGGTGGATAAAGGCTATCCCAAAGGCGGGGTTGACCAGAACCATTCACGATTTTATGAAAACGGCGCATTGCTGGTTAAAAATGGTAAGATTGACAGTATTGGAGACACTTCCCAGGTGCTGAATGGACTTTTTTCCATACCGATTGACCAGAAAATCGACTGTCATGGTGCCTGCATGATCCCCGGTTTTGTGGACCCTCATACCCATCTTTGCTTTGCTTACCGGCGGGAGGAAGAGTTCAATATGCGGATTGCCGGTATGCCATACCTGGAAATCCTCAATCAGGGCGGTGGGATTCTCTCTTCGGTAAAAGCTGTCCATGAAGCAACCGAAACCGAACTATTGAAAAACACAATGATCCACGCCCTTTCCGCTCTGTCTTTCGGGACAACCACGGTGGAAATCAAAAGCGGCTATGGTCTGGATACGCCCAATGAATTAAAAATGCTTCGAGTCATTGAACAGGTCGGACGATATTCCCCTCTGGATGTTGTTCCCACGTTTTTAGGTGCTCATGCTATACCTGAAGACTTTCAGGGAAGGTCCGACGATTTTGTTGACCTGGTGATTGAAGAAATGCTTCCTGCCGTGGCAAAACAAAAAATTGCCCGCTATTGCGATGTGTTTTGTGAAAAAGGCGTATTTTCAATCGATCAGGGCCGGAAAATACTCACTGCCGCTAAAATTCTGGGATTGGGTATAAAGATTCATGCGGACGAGGTGCATGATCTGGGGGGAGCATCTCTTGCTGCTGACCTGGGAGCCATTTCAGCGGATCATCTTCTTGCCGCAGGCACCGGATCCATTGACAAAATGATCAAAGCGGGAGTCGTGGCCAATCTTTTGCCGGGTACTGCTTACAGTCTTCGAAAACCTTATGCTAAGGCAAGGGAGATGATCAATGCGGGGCTTCCGGTGGCCCTGGCAACCGATTGCAATCCCGGTTCCAGCTATACGGAATCCATGCCTTTTGTTTTCGGGCTGGCTGTTGTCAACATGATGATGACCCCGCTTGAAGCCCTAACCGCAGCCACGCTCAACGCGGCGTATGCCGCGGGGATGGCTGATCGGGTGGGAAGTCTCGATGCAGGTAAACAAGCCGATTTTCTTCTACTCGACGGGGGCACGCCGGCCATTATCGCTTACCACGCGGGAGTCAATCCGGTGATTGCTGTTTACAAATCAGGTGAAAGGGTGAAGTAACTTCTTAAAATGTTTGATTAGTTGGGAAAGATTCTTCGTCGGCCTGAAATTTGGTGCCACCTGATAGACGGTGTGGTTGACCTCCTCAGAATGACATTGGCTTAAAACTTGTCATTCTGAGGGAGCAACTCGCAGCGGCTCAATGGTTGAAAAGAAAATGTTTCTTCAGATGCTGATTGAAACCACAGCTACTGAAGAATCTCAGGTTTCAAGTGGGCAGGGAAAGATTCTTCGTCAGCCTGAAATATGGTGCCACCTGACAGACGGTGTGGTTGGCCTCCTCAGAATGACAGCACAAAGTGCCAGCAGGCAATTATTTTGATAAGTTACACTGTAAAGAGTTACCTGGATGCGAAAAATTGGAGAACTGAAAGCAGGGAGTTTAACAATGCAAGCAATCTATCTGGATAAACAACCGATCAGCATTGAAGACATGGTTTCAGTGGCACGGGACCATGCAAAAGCGCTGATAAGCGAAGAAGCCAAAACAAGGGTGGAAAACACCAGCGCTCTTATCGATAAATGGGTAGCCCAAAAAAAAGTGATCTACGGTATCACTACCGGACTGGGGGCGTTGTGCAACATCACTATTTCCGACAAGGACGCCCGGCTGTTGCAGAAAAATATTCTCATGAGCCATGCCGCCGGTATCGGAGCGCCTCTTGCCGAAGATGTCGTTCGAGCCATCATGGCTTTGCGAGTTCACGATTTATCCATGGGCTATTCCGCCTGCCGTATGGAAACTATTGGGTATCTTCTGGAATTTTTAAACAAAAGGGTCATACCGATAGTACCGGAAAAAGGCTCGGTAGGCGCCAGTGGTGATCTTGCCCCCACCGCTCATCTGGGGTTGGTACTCATCGGCAAAGGTGAAGCCTTATTTAAAGGCAAGCGTCTTTCAGGAGCAGAAGTTCTCCATCGTATCGGCCTTTCCCCTTTGCGTTTGGAGGCAGGTGAAGGCCTCGCATTAATTAACGGCACCCAGGTCATGACCGCCATCGGGGTACTGGTGGTTCACGATGCGGTTCGATTATCCAAAACCGCTGATATTGCCTGCGCCATGACTTTGGAAGTGCTCATGGGAAGCAACTCTGAATTTGATCCGTTGATTCACAAGGTGCGACCCCATCCCGGCCAGGTGATCACGGCCGATAATATGCGCCGGCTCACAGCGGAAAGCGAAATTATCGCATCTCATGAGGGGTGTGCCAGGGTTCAGGATGCTTACACCCTTCGATGTTCACCCCAAATTCATGGAGCCGGCAAAGATGCGGTAGCTCATGCCCGTCGCGTGATTGATATTGAAATCAACAGCAGCACCACCAACCCTCTTATTTTTCCGGAAATCGAAGATATTCGCCTGGGAGGCAATTTTCACGGACAACCTGTCGCTATGGCTGCTGACTATCTTTCAATGGGCCTGGCTGAGTTTGGAAGCGTTTCCGAACGTCGTATCGAACGTATGGTCAATCCACAACTCAGTGAGCTACCCGCCTTTCTGGTCAAAAATGGAGGACTCAACTCCGGTTACATGATCGGGCAATACGCCGCCGCCGCTCTGGTATCTGAAAACAAGGTGCTGGCCCACCCTGCGTGCGTGGATTCGATTCCCACATCCGCCAACAAGGAAGATCACGTGAGCATGGGTTCCATCGCCATGCGACAGACCAGGGAAATTCTTAACAATGTGGAACACGTTATCGCCATCGAACTGCTCTGTGCAGCCCAGGCCTATGATCTTCTCACGGAAAACCGTCCTATGAAAGCCGGCCTGGGCACCCGTGAAGCATACCGTATCATTCGCAGACATGTACCCTATATGGACCGCGACAGGGAGCTTTATATTGATATAGAATCCATGGTCAAGGTGATTCAATCCGGGGAAATGGTTAAGGCTGTGGAAAATTCAGTAGGAGAAATTAAAGGCATTGCCTGATGGTCAGAATGACATTGGGAAACTATTATTACTTCTGCCAAACGGGATCGTCAAAGGAATGTCATAGGAAATTAGGATGGCTGCCTGATCTTCTTTGGAATCTATCATATTCACCCAGCGTCCTTTAAAATTAATGTAATGATCATTCGGCAACTTATAAGACATGGTGGAGTTTAAGCTGTCCTGTTCCTGTTTTTTTCCAGAATGAATATATTTCTTCTCAAAAGCGTTGGAAAATATGAATCTATCGTTGAATTTCCAAGACATACTGGCTCCCGCGCTTTTGCTTCTTTCCAGATTTGCGAAATATTGCTCATGTCCGGACCGGGCATAAAAAGAATAATTTTGATTCCCGGTTGGATAAAAAGAAGAGTACAGACTGTACCGCTCGATTGTTTTTCTTTCAAAACCCGGCAGCAGTAGTCTGTCGTTCCGTTTTCCTGCTTCTATAATAGGCTTTATGGTGAATCTATTGAACTCCTGACTTATTCCCAGTTTCATTACTTTATCATTGAAGTTGTACTTTGATGGTAAAAGACGGTCTTTACGCTGAAAGTCTTCATAATCCAAGGAAAAAGCGGTGTTAAAGGAAGATGTGTAGGCAACTCCGGCACGATAAGATATTTCCTGGTTTGCTTTGGTTTTCAATGGATCGCGGTCAATATTGTTTTCAGCTCGGCGATAGGAAACGTTTCCACGAAAATTCAGGTAAATGGGAAAAGTCAATGTCCCCGTTGTGTAATCGGCATCATTGTAGTATCCGAAAAATTTGGGTCCGGCGCGAGTCTTTTCAAAGGTATACCAGACTTGATCAGACAGGTTTCCTTTAAAGTCGACCCGATAGGCATGGTCGCTGTAATTTTTTTCACGTTTGCTCGGGGAAAACCCATATTCCAGACCAAAATTGAACATCTCATTCGGGCTCAACCTTCCCTGGAGGCTGTAGATCCGGTCATGAAATTTGTCAATGAGAGTGTTTGTTCTTGTAACCTTATTTAAAAAATTTCCTCGTAGTTGCAGAAAATCCTTGTGCTGATATGAGATAAACGCCCCTGTCTCGTTAACAGAAGAAGTTTTCCATTGATTTTTTAAATGATATGTTCCAGCTTCGAAAGCCCCGGGGCTGATATTTATTTCTGCCCCTCGTCCATACCGGTTAAACGCAGTCAAAGGGGAGAGAAAAAATTTTTTATCACCTAGGGCGAGCATCATAACTGAATCAGTATATTTAAATTTATATTCCTCGGGCATTCCGAAAATACTTATTTCCTGAGTATTGGGGGTGCGTATTAAAAAATCAACATTTTTTTCCCCTTGTTCGTCCAGACTGCCCGATCCGGTAATCTCAAGTTGATGACCTTTGTTATCGTCTCCGGCTACGCCGATAAAACTGATCTGTCCAGAAAAATAACCGTATAGATCCCTCTCCATGCCGCCCCAGGGAATTATCTCTGTTTCAATGGTCAACACGGCAACCTCCCGGGTTTCCACACCTTCACCTTCTTGTACTTGAATCGTGAGAAAATGAGTTGTTCTATGATTTAAAGTTTTGTCGGATTTTACTTCCATATGGACTAATTGGGATTTTCCTGCGTTAAGAATCAAATCAGATGGTTTCACTATGACAGGGTAGTCAGGATTCGCTTTAATTAAGAAATTTAACTTTGACTTTGTATTTCCGCGATTTAAGATCCGCATCCGCAAAAAAAAGACATCACCGGCAATGACCTTCTCCGGTTTATCTTCCAAAAGGATATCTACTTTTATTTTAGGCAAAACCACAACTGAAAACATATCGTTGTCCGTATTGCTGTAATCTCCTTGACTCATGACCGAGTATTTTAGCGGATATTCTCCCTCAGGAGAAATTGCCGGTACGGAAAAGGCAATGATTTTGATTTGCATTTCAAAAGCCCTAAGTTTAATTGGAGATAGGGGCGTAATCATATGCCAGCCGGATGGAAGGTTCAAAGAATCGAAGAATTCTTCTTGGCGATCGCTGTTATTTTTTATCTGAAACGTTGCCGTAACTATTTTTCCCGGCTCCACTTCCACGATTTTTGGAGAGACTATTATCACTTCGACTCCACATCCCTTAATCTGGGCCTGGGCAAACTGGACATCATTTTTTCCTTCACCGCTGCCTGATTCAAACAACTCAGCATTTGCTTGAACCGAATTTGTTTTATCTCCGGACAAGACTTTTTCAATCACCTGGTTTTTAATCGGAATGGTTTGTTTAAATTCCTGAACCTTAATTTCCGGGTCTGTAACAGTATCACTCAATGTTTCAGGAATATCATGGTCAGCAAGCGATGCCATGGCAATCAACGGGTTGAAATACCCCAGCCCGACATTCCCAATCCATTGTGGAAATAGAACAAAGGAGAGAAATATTAATAATGAAAGAACTAAACTGGCTTTACAAATCATTGCTTTTCAAACAGTTAGATAGTTTTTGCATCAACATGACTATGCCGGCTAAACTGCAGATCAATCCTACGACAATAAAATATTAATTTATTTTTATGGGCTAATTTAAAAACTGTTTAAGCAATAAATATGCCGGATTGAAAATTTTCAGGCTGGTTGGCCGAAAAATCCATGGTAAAGGTGGGTTCGATTCGAGGAAATTGTGGACGCTGTGGAAAATGCAGTGGGTGAAATTAAAGGCGTTGCCTGATTGGAGAGGTCGGTGACCAAAAAGCAAATATGTTCAGGAGCGTGGCCGGGCGTGTGCACGACCGTGAATAGAATGTTTCCGATATTGAACAGCAAGACGCATGCCTTCCTTTCTAAGCAGTTTCAATATAGCGATCAACATCACGCTCGGGATCTATAATAATAGCTTCTTTTGTTTCTTTGATTCCGGTCTTCGCCGGTATGATGTTATTGGCTTACCCAAATTGTAATGGTTTGATTTTAGATTTAATTTTCCCTTTTTCCGATAATATCCAAAACCTCATCACATCTGTTTTTTGCACGTGCAGCGATATCATCAGCCTCTTTAAGTACGGCGTTTTTATACGTTTCATCTCTGATGTCTTTAAGGTTAATCAAAACGTTACGCCAGGCTCCCCATATACCCAGTTCCATGGAACGGGCACCGACTTCCACATCGGATACCGAGGCAATATTGCCGAACCGGGCGATTTTGCTCAGTGCGTCCCAGGCGTCATCGGCAATGCGCATGGTGGAAAGGGGGACATCAATTGCCCTTTTTAAACCCTCCTGCATGGCCCGGGCACGTTTTTCTTTTTGTTGAGGATTGTCCTTAGGCATTCTCAGGGCTGCGGCAAAATCCGAGTAGGCTTCAGAGTCCGCGTCGATCATGGGGATCAAGGCCTTATAAGCTTTATGGAGGGCGGGAATATTTTCACGCATTTGGCAATCGACGGATTCAAATTTACGTACACCGTAGGTTAGTTTGCCGGCCATGGCACCCAGGGCAGCTCCCAACGCGGCAGCAGCAGCCGATACCGCACCTCCTCCGGGCGATGAACTCCGGGCTCCCACGGATTCGACAAATTGACGCAAACTCGAATCGGCCAACAGCAAATTGGGAGGTTCGGACACAACGTATTCGATGATTTTCTCCTTTGGGTTGAACGATGCCACTGAATTTAAGCCGAGTCTATCGACAACCAGGCGAATTTTTTGTTTTTCCTCAAAAATAAATAGTTTTTCTTTATTGATGTAATAATCAGCAGCCATGAGCATGGCTTTCAAAGGGATAAGGCCTACAATTTCCGATCCGGCCACACCCACACTGAGCTTTTCGGCTTCGGCTTTCACCGCCTCAAAAAGCACGTGCGGCGGCGTTACCTGGTAATCGGTAAGATTGGCCGAAACCTGGGATAGGTTATATTCATCCACAAACCACCCTATTCCCTGGACATGTTTCAGTTTGCCCGGCTGATCAGGGCCTCTTCCGGCTTCACGCAAATTCAAAGCAATGCGGTGGGCCTGATTGGAAGTGCCCAGCAAATTGACATTATAAGCGATCAGGAAAGATCTTGCTCCTGTAACGGTTGCCCCCCATTCGGGAATAAATTTTGCCGGTCCATAATCCGGTTTCCATTCAGGCAAAACGATTTTACCGGCAAAACCTTCATACTCACCTCGCCTTATCTGTGCAAGTGTTTTTCGGTATTCCCGGTCAGATGCGGCTTCGTACAGATAGATCGGAATGCCCAATTCTTCTGAGGCTCTCTCGGCAAAACAGCGCGAAATGACCACACATTCTTCTATGGTGGTATTGGTCACCGGTATAAACGGACATACATCCAGTGCTCCCATGCGCGGATGCCCGCCGGAATGACCTCTCATGTCAATTCTTTCCCGTGCAATGCGCGCCGCATTCAATGCACCTTCCACAATACTTTCCGGGTTGCCCGTAAAAGTATACACTGTGCGGTTGGTGGATTCTCCCGGATCAACATCAAGGAGTCGGCAGCCTTTGGTTTTGCGGATCGCTTCAGCAATGGCCTCGATGGTTTCATTATTTCGGCCTTCGGAAAAATTCGGTACACACTCGATAATTTTATTGCTCATATCAATGGTTATTCCAATTCCCCGGCCCTGAAAGCCTTCAAAAAATTCATACAATAGTTGTCTCTGCCGGCAAGAGCTTCAGCAGCTATGATACTTGCTTTCATCTTTCGGTCCAGCGGGTTCATAATGGCACCGTCAAGCCCTTTTGTGATCGCCATGACCATAAATGTCCGGTTTAAAAATTTGCGGCCCGGAAGCCCGAAGGAGATGTTGGACAAACCGCACATGGTATGTATGCCCGGCCAGGTGGTAACAATTTTTTCAATACTATTGATAAACTCCATTCCAAAAGTACCATCCACGGATAAAGGCTGAACCAATGGATCCATAAAAATATTTTCCAGGGCAATATTCTTACCTGTGAGACTGTTGACCAGTTTATCGGCAATTCTCATCCGATCGTCAACCGTCTTTGGCATACCCTCGTCACTCATACAAAGAGCGACAACCTTCAGATCAGTACCGGCTATCAAAGGAAGAATTTTGTCAAAGCGCTCCTTTTCCAAAGAAATGGAGTTGATCATTGCCGTGCCTTTGTGAACTTTAAGTGCAGCTTCCAGGGCATTAGGGTCAGGGCTATCTAATGAACAGGGTACATCAGATGCCGACTGTACGGTTTTGGTCAGCCAGGTAAGATATTGGATTTCTTCATCAACAAATGTTCCGGCATTGACATCAATGTAATCTGCGCCGGCGGCAAACTGGTCGGAAGCGACCTTTTTGATGGTTTCGACATCCTGTGCCATGATGGCTTCGGCAATAACTTTGCGACTGGAATTTATCAACTCACCGACAATGATCATGAAAAGGTTCCTTTCTTTTTTAAATCTGATTTTAATCTGAACTTATCATAATCCCGGAGACAAATCAAATTCAGCAATTGCAGACTCAAACCCAAACCCAAACTGATCGATTTAAGAGGGAATTATCCGTCATTCCGGCGAAAGCCGGAATCCATGTGGTATAACCATCGGACTGGATACCGGCCTTCGCCGGTATGACGTCAATACATTCTTCCCCATGAAATCGCTCACTTTAGATCAAATATTTTTCATTTATTCCGTCAACTCTGCGGTCAGGGTTTTAACCTCTCAAAAAGTTGTGGTGAATGATTAACATCCGATTAAATCTGGATTCCGGTTTTCTTCCAGTTGCATCAAGTTAAAAATTATAAAATATCTTGTTATTATGCCATGACAACATTAAAATGTTCCTGAAAGTTCAGAGTTATTGTCCAGGTATTCAAGGGGTATGTTTAATGAGATGGTTTAGAAAAAAAACACAAAGTGAATATATGCAAAGACAAATCCACATTCTTTCCAGTATAGGTCTTTTTTATCTTATCATTGTGGGATTGTTTGCGATTCCTTTATTGGCAACTTTTGTAGTGGTTTTAATCCAGGGCGTTTTTGATTTCCGGTATGTCATTCTTGGTACAGGCGCTATTGTTGCAGGACTGGCGATTTTTTACACAGGTAAGCTTTGTTACAGACTGTTTCGAAAAATCAAACAAGATGGTACTATGGCCATTGGCCATGCAAGGGAAAGGGCAAGGCGGGGAGAAACAGTTCAATTACAGCTTCTGGGCGGCCTTTTCAGCCTTTCTTATGGAGGAAACAATGGAAATAAAAACCCGGAGTCTATCGCTTATCACGACCAAATTCCCTTGTTGATCGAGGACATGAGAGAAAAACAGGCGTTTTTTATTGATCCCGTGCAGCAACTCAAAGAGTTATCAGCATTAAAAGACGAGGGTGTTATCAGTGAAGAAGAGTTTCGCAAATTAAAAGACACACTTATTCGCAATGTCTGTGAAACATAGCCTGGTCATACAGATCTTTGCGCCGCTGCTCCAAAACCGGCATGCTTTTTCGAACACGATCCACTTCAGTTTTCTCAATATTACCCATAATTAAAGCCTCACGCTCTTCGGATGCCGAGGCAATCGTTACTCCGAAAGGATCTACGATCCTGCTTGATCCACAGAAGGTAACACCTGAGTTTTTACCTACATGATTGGCTGCGGCCACAAAAACCTGGTTTTCGATGGCTCGGGCAGAGATAAGGGTATTCCAATGCCTCAGTCGAGGAAAAGGCCATGCAGACGACAACACCAGCACCTCTGATCCCTCCAGCGCCAAAAATCTCGAAACCTCAGGAAACCGAAGATCGTAACAGATCATCAGCCCCCATGTCATATCACCAATCTGAACGGTTTCAAGGGAATTTCCGGGAGTGAAAATCTTATCTTCATGAAGGGGCGAAAACGCCGCCAGATGAGTTTTTCGATATTTTGCCAATAGCTGCCCATCCGGACCGACCACTGCAAGCACATTATAAACCCGAGCATTTGCAAGCTCGGAAAGTCCGCAAATAACATAAATATTGCTTTGAATGGCATCTTTTTGTATACGTTCAATGGGTCCGCGGTCCCATGATGATGCATGTCTGGCAATTTGAGAGCCATCATACCCCGTATCCGCCATTTCCGGGAACACGACCAACCGGCATCCTGCCTCAGCAGCTTTCTTAATAAAAACCGATATCTTGTTTAAATTTGAACTTACATTGCCGATCATACATTCAATTTGCGCAATGGCTATTTTCATGAAAATATCACCTTATCCTAATCCTATTTTAGCAAACTTTTAATTATTCGATTTTTTCCGTTCCAGCACTTCACGCACTTTGGCAGCTAAGGTTTTGACTGAAAATGGCTTCTGAAGGTACTGGACATCTTCTTCGATTACACCGTGGCAGGCGATCACATCAGCCGTATATCCGGACATGAACAGGACTCTGATTTCAGGAATAATGACCGTAATTCGCTCTTTTAACTCCTTGCCGTTCATCCCGGGCATGACCACATCGGTAAGCAACAGATGAATCGGCCCCTGATGCTCTTTTGCCAGGATTAATGCCTCGGTCGGACTTGACGCTACAAGCACCGTGTAGCCGTAACCTTCCAGTATCATTTTCCCAAGCCTCAGAATCGCTTCCTCATCCTCCACCAACAGAACAGTTTCGGCTCCGCAGGAAGGCTCCGGTTCGTTAGCTTCGATCTTAACTGTCTCCGACGTTTGTATGCGGGGTAAATATATCTTGAAGCTCGTCCCATCGCCCGGCTCGCTGTATACATTGATAAATCCGTTATTCTGTTTGACAATGCCATAGATCGTGGCCAAGCCAAGACCCGTTCCTTTTCCTACTTCCTTTGTGGTAAAAAAAGGCTCGAAAAGATTGTCGAGAACCTGTTTGTCCATGCCGCATCCGTTATCGCTCACCGCCAGCAAGACATACTCTCCCGGCATAAAACCGGGATGAGTCGAACTGTAGGTTTCATCAAAAACAGTGTTTTGAGTTGCAATGGTGAGATTGCCTGCCAATTCTATGGCGTCTCGGGTATTGACCGCAAGATTGGCCAGAATCTGATCGATCTGGGACGGGTCCATCATCACCGGCCACAGATTTGCTCCCGGTTTCCACACCAGGTCGATGTTCTCGCCAATGAGACGCCGGAGCATTTTAAGCATGCCGGAAATCGTATTGTTTAAGTTTAGAAACTGGGGGCTGATGGTCTGCTTTCTGGCAAAGGCCAGAAGTTGACGGGTGAGATCCGCCGATCTTAGAGCAGCTTTTTGTATTTCCAGAAGGTCTTCATGCAACGGATGTGAGAAATCAACCTGGTCTATGGCCATTTCCGCATGGCCGAGAATCACCCCCAGCATATTGTTGAAATCATGGGCTACACCTCCGGCCAGACGCCCGACCGCTTCCATCTTCTGGGCCTGCATCAACTGGGCCTGCAGTTTCTCTTGTTCCTTTTCCATCATCTTACGCTCAGTGATATCACGATTGCTCACTCTTCTGCCAAGTGAAGTGCCATCAGGTCTTGAAATTAAAATACAGTGATGATTGATCCAAACAATTTGTCCGGATCGATGAATGATTCGGAAATCCAAGTCGCTAGAGTGTTCTTCACCTGTTTCAATTTTTTCAAGATGCTGTTTGAAAAGCGAAAGGTCTTCCTGGTACACTATGCGGTGCATGAGCTTTTGATCGGCCATGAACTCGGACGCGGTATAGCCGGTAATCCTTTTACATGATGGTGAGACCCATTGCAGAACACCATCCGGCAAAAGCCAGTATTCCCAGTCATACGTGTAATCCGCGATGGTGCGCAGCATTTCCTGACTCTCGGATAGGGCATTTGCCATATCATCAAAGGCTTTGGCCAGATTACCAAGCTCTCCCGGCTGATCACTCAGTTCACTTCTAACGTGAAAATTTCCTCGGGCAAAGATTTGTGTGGTGGTCAAAATGCGTTTCATAGGTAAAATCAGTGTATTTTTACCAATCACCCATGATACGATAAGTGCCATCAATGTGGCAAATAACATAAGCATCAGGTTTCTCGCAAGAATTGCATTGGCAGGCTTAAAAACCTGAGCTTCCGGGATTCCCGCCCATATATACATATAAGGCTCTTCATCAGGACCAAGACGAACCTGCTGAAAAGCGATTATCCGCCGAACCCCATCGGAACTGTGATGAATGGATATCCCCTCCCCCTGTGCTTTTTGAACACGTTCCCAGGCTTTGGAAAGGATCGGTTGGCCAATAGGGTTTGTGTCCTCATTAGACGGATAATAAAACAGACGGATTCCCTTGTGGTCCGTAACCGCCAGAAATGAGTTTTCAGGAAATTGTGCCACATCAAAAAAATGGGCAAAACGCTCCACCTTGAGTGCAATGTTCAGAACCGCCTTAAGATTTCCCTGGTTATCGAGAACAGGATAGGCAAAGGTAAACGCATGAAAGGTCCCAACTCTGGTGACCACGTATTCTCCCGCGGCAAAGCCCTTGTTTGCCAAAGCTTCGCGGAAATGTTTACGATCGGCCAGATTAGATTTTGTAAATGGCAAAGCCGAAGCAAAAACCTCACCATTGATGTCCATTGCCATAATATTAAGATAATCAGGATTCTGTGCAATCACTGCGCGAAAAATTTCACTGCTTCCCTGGGAGTCCATGTTCCGGACTTCAGGCATATGGGCAAGAGTGGAAAGAATTTGCCTGGTAGAGTTGGTGATCCTTTTCTGAACTTCGTTTACGGTCCGGATGAAAAATAAAACATCGCGCTTGGCGTTTTCAATAGAATGCCGGCGTTGTTCCAACCCGGAATAAAGAATCGTGGCCAAAGCAGGTAAAACCGCAAGAATAACCAGCAATGTCAAATTTTTACCTATAGATCCTAAATTTATATATTTCATAGCCTATTCTCTGTTTAAAGATTTCCGGCCTGGTGTGTATGGTTGATATTATAGTAGACTCGAAAAATTACAGACAAGAATTATTTTATTCTTTTTGATACCATACCTGAAAAACTGTAACATGTTTACATTTTTCTAAAAAAGAGTAATGAGTTAACCTATAAAGAGTTAACTGTCAAAAAGGAGACGATCATGTCAAAATATATTGGAGCATTGGATCTGGGGACCACCAGCATTCGTTTCATCATCTTTGATCACAGCGGGAAAATTGTCGGCTTTGACCAGATCGAACATAAGCAGATCTTTCCCCGCCCCGGGTGGGTAGAACATGATCCCATGGAAATCCGGAAAAATTCCGAGGCGGTTATCCGAGGTGCTATAAACAAAACAGGTATTTCCGGAAAGGATCTTCAGGCCATAGGTATTACCAATCAACGTGAAACCACAGTAATGTGGAATAAAGAAACCGGCGATCCTTTCTGCAATGCCATTGTCTGGCAATGCACCCGCACCGAGGGAATTTGTCGTAAATTATCTGAAGAATATGGCCAGGACGGATTTCGAAAAAAGACCGGACTTCCATTGACCTCCTATTTTTCCGGTCCGAAAATTCGATGGATTCTTGACAATGTTCCTGAAGCTAAATCTGCTGCCCAAAAAGGACCGGCCTTGTTCGGTACCATTGAAACCTGGCTCATCTGGTGGCTGACAGGTGGTCCCAGAGGCGGGGCCCATGTTACCGATGTCACCAATGCAAGCCGCACCCTCATGATGAACCTGAAAACATTGCAATGGGATAAAGATATCCTTACAATTCTTGGAATTCCTGAACAGATATTACCTCGAATTGTTCCATCCATCGATCAGAATACCTGGGGACATACCCAAAAAAACGGGGCATTTCAGGCAACGATTCCCATATGCGGAGCACTGGGTGATCAACAGGCCTCTTTGGTGGGACATGCATGTTTTGAAGTTGGAGAAGCAAAAAACACTTATGGTACCGGATGTTTTCTTCTCCTCAATACCGGCAACACAGCAGTAAGGTCTAGACATGGGCTGCTGACCACACTCGCGTATCAAGTCAGGGGCCAAAAACCCGTATTTTGTTTGGAAGGATCTGTGGCTGTTGCGGGAGCACTGGTTCAATGGCTCCGGGACAATCTCGGAATAATTAAAGCAGCTCCTGAAATCGAAGAGCTTTCCCTTACTGTGGAGGATAATGGAGGGTGCTATGTTGTACCCGCATTTTCCGGACTTTACGCTCCCCATTGGCATTCAAATGCACGGGGTGCAATCATGGGACTGACCCGGTTTGTAAACAAAGGCCATCTGGCAAGGGCCGTACTGGAGGCCAATGCTTATCAAACCCGAGACATTGTCGAAGCGATGAACCAGGACTCCGGTGTGGATTTGAGCAAGCTTAAAGTGGATGGCGGCATGGTGAGCAACAATCTTTTGATGCAGATTCAGGCGGATATTCTCAATGTGCCTGTGATAAGGCCCCGAATGACCGAAACTACAGCACTCGGAGCAGCCTATGCAGCAGGGCTTGCCACAAACTTCTGGTCAGGTTTTGAGGAGCTCAGAAAAAACTGGTCCGTGGATTGTATTTGGGAACCAAAAATGAATGAAGAAAATAGACGGGAAAATTATCTCTACTGGCAAAAGGCCGTGAAACGAACCTTTAATTGGCTGGATTAATATGTTTTATGCGAATAAATCCGCACCTACAGTTTGGCTGGTGATTCCGCATTTAGGGGGTTAAAAAACCTTGCAGGTGCGAATTCATTCGCACAGAAAAAAGCACTTCACACCTCTATGCAACTGTGTATAGTTTGAATTTAGTGCAAATGAGTCCGTTTTTTTATTGTGCGGATAAATCCGCACCTACATTCCGAGGATAAATTTGCTATTTCAAAACATTATTCCATTATTTCCGGTACCATCTGCCGGCATCATCCTGAACCCAGTCACCCGGATTTGCAAGGTCCTTCAACTGAAGCGCCCTTCTTTGTCCCACCGTTTGAACAGTGGTTCCTTGCTGTCTTGCGATTCCTTCATATACGCTGCGACGATCCCTGTTTTCTGCATCAACAAGATCTTGCATTTGTCTGGTGCTGCCAAGAAACTCCAGGTATCCCTGATTGTTTTCACCGATAATCCCTTGGGATTTCAACTCAATGATTTTTGGAAGGCGCTCCTTAAACCTTGCTTTGATATCCTGTGCAAAAGAGACCGAAGATATTGCGAATAAAATAATGGTGAAAGTAAGTATCCAAACGACAAAGTTTCTATTTTTCATGGTAACTATTTCTCCTTGAATTCATCTGATTGACCGATGGCCGGTTTTCGGTAGTTTATTTACCATCTGTTTTCTCAGAAGCTTTTTCAGCGGCTTTATCGATATCTCCGAAAAAGTCATCCAGCGCCCGGTCTACCCGGATATTAACATCAATGGTAATATGAATCGGTTTGATCTCCACCGGAGCCACTTCGACCTTATGTTGGGTGGCGCATCCAAGTAAAAGAAGAACCATTAAACCCGTCGTTATAATTGTTTTTTTTCCCGGCATAGATATTTCTCCTGTTAGGTCCAAAATCCTGCGTTCAGATAATCCGTACCTGAAATGAACCCCGATGTTGCAAAAAGAAAACAAGTTTATTTCAATTATAACAGCATTTCAATTTGTGCTGAGTAATTTCCAATGCAACACCGGGGTAAATTATTTGTCAAGTTTAAACATATCCTGAAACCCTTTTCCATATTTCAGAACCTGATCCAATGGCAGGTTAAAATTGACATCCAACCGAATGCCTTGAAACCTTGACCCGGGGCTTTCCGCATCCACCCGGATAAAACCTCCGAAATCCTGCCGGTATTCAAAAGGAAGCACCTCCACCGGCTTTCCATCCAGTTTCAATTGCATATACAGATTGTCACGCCGGGTGGTGATTTCCAGTTTGGCCCAGTCGTAACTGTAATGTTTCAACGCCTCACGGGCAAGATCGATCTGGGAGAATTGCGGTGTTCCTTCAGGAATTCCTGTCATCAGGACATCCGTTTCTGTCAGTCGAATCGTGCCTCCATCTCCCGGTGTCGAATATAGAAATCCATCGTCGAATATAATTTTGCCATCTTCATATCTCACAGGAATGCGCCCGTTGACCGCCCCCTCCCCTTCACCTTTGACATCTCCGAGCTGTTCCAGCACCTGAGCCAGTTTTAATCGGTCACAATAAAATGTTACCCCGACATTTTCAATCGGAATCGATAAGGTTACCGCGTTGGTATCCACATTGCCGTCACACCATTTAAAACTTGTTTTTTCGATAAAAAAGTGATCAACCGATTGCATCTGAAAATAAATACTGCCATTGTTTAATAGGATATTTCCTATAGTTGCTGAATCAAATTGAATTTGCTGATGAGGAAAACTTCTCAATTCGAACAAATCAGTTAATGCAAAATCAATCCGAACATTATTGACTGCCACCTGTGGTTCTTCCATAAAAATATTGATATTCTGAGCATCGATATGAACTGAACTTTTCATTTTTTGACCCAAATTATAAAAATCACCCTTTAACCCCACCTGGCCATTCAAAAAAATACCCTCGGCTCCCGGAAAAAAGTCTCCAAGATTTAAATTGTTCCGGGTTATATATTCAGGCACTTGAAAATTTATCCGGGTCTCCAAACCTTTTAGCGTAGTTCCCATGTGTCCGTCAAAATTTAAAGACAGACCCGGAAATAGCCGACTGTCATATTTGCCTTTAATTTCACCTCCATGACCATCTTGTCGAAGGGTTGCCCGAATTTTTCCAAGATTTTTCTCCTTAAAACCAAGAAAATCAATCCCAAAAGATCCGGCATCAGCTTTATGGCTTAACGGCCAAATTAATGGGAGGTCAAGGCTGATACCTTGTATCCTTGCATCAACCATAGAATCTGAAAGGTCGCCCCCCGAAATTTTAAACGTTGCATGAACCACGTTTTCCAAATCCAACAAAACAGTGCGACCCGATAAGGAAATGGCAGGAAATTTTGCGTTGGTCGCTCCCAGTCGTATGGCTGTATTTAATAATCGGGCATTGAAACTGAACTGCTGCGCTTTTTCATCTTCTTTTACATCAGGAACCATTTCAGCATTAAAGGTAAAAGAGGGCAATTCAGCAGAGAGGGCATGAGTATCCAGATAAATGCCCGACATTTTCAGATCTCCTCCGGCATTTCCTTTTTTCAGATTACCGTTTCCTGAAATCTTAACCGGAGGCATAAAAAATCCGATATCCATGCCGGCGCCTTCGGTTCGATACCATCCCGACGGCTGCTTATTTAAAAATTCCTCCGGAGGCGAAATATCCATATCCAATACCCAATCAGAATTATCATACAATTTGGCCGAGCCACTCCATTTGCGATGAAGGTGTGGGTTGATTTCAACATTTTGATTTTCAAAGCCTTTTAAGACTGTATCCAATTGAAAAAGGCAATCCAGACTATCCGGTCTGATTAATAAATCAGCCTGTAACTCAGAAATCTCCAATAATGCCGGGGAGATTATTGTCATACCTGATGTGGTAATATTCCAATCAGTTAATCCTTCACCCTGAATCTTTATGAAAAAGGCCTCTTCATTTTTTTTTGCTTTTTCTAATTTTAAATTTTTCGATAAAAATAAGAAATCTTTAGAATCCAATAAAATATTGACGGTTGAGATATCAAAAGATTCAAGGTTGATTTCGCTATAAGCGATGAAGTTCATATCACCTTTTATTTGCAGGCTTTTTTCGGAGGTCAGAAATGAAAGGTAGTTTTCTAATCTGAGATTTTGACCATCAGAAAAAATTTTCAGGTTATTAGAGTTAAGATCGAATCGAACCTCCGCATGTATGGAGTTTTGGAAAGGATATAGATTAATTTCACACTTCAAATGGTTAGAATCCCCGTTTAGAGGCTCTAATATTACACTCAGGGGAAGTCTTAAAACTCTTTGATTCAATGTTGCCGTAATAACCGCCTGGTCAACGACAATGCGATCAAAGCTCACCGGTAAGGACAGTTTGGTTCCTGCATTGTTTTCGGCAGATGAATTGCTTTCCGTTAATACCTTATCCAGGTTAATTCCGGGAAAAAGCATTTTTCCCTCTCTCAATTCGAATTCGAGTGAAAGACCACAGATATGAATACTTTTTAAATGCCTTCTTATCAGGCCGAATAAACTGTAATTTATTTGTATTGAACTCACGGAAAGGATTTTTTCAGGTTGTTTGCCAATTCTGATCGCTCCGAAATCAGCCCCTGTAATACCGATCTTTCTGACATTCCAGGAAAACCCTTCGATTCCCGCCCGTTGCAAGAGATCCGGCATAAATATTTTCTCAAGGTAGACAGGGAGAACCACCGAGAAAGCAACGCAAGAGAAAACAATCGCGAGGGATAAGAATAAGAGAATAATGATTGTTATGGTTTTGGCTTTGGCTTTTTTCATGAACCTTAAAAGGATATTTTGGGTTACTTGACTTTTTTAAACCAATCCACAATCTTCCTTGTTAAAGACAATTTTTTCAACAATACAATTTCACTTAATATCACCCTTTGAGAATTTTAGAACACTTTCTGACTAATATGTCACACAGACATGTATTCGTCCACAAGAGTTATCATAAAAAAAGTTTATAAGGAGGCTGTTATGCCGGAAATTTTATATATTAAAGCATCACCCAGAGGTCAGCGTTCCTATTCTGTTGCTGTTGCCGACGCGTTTGTTCGTGCTTACAAAAAGAAAAATGCCGATGATCAGGTTGTTGAACTGGATCTTTTTGACACCGAACTGCCCAAATTTGACGGATTTGCACTTCAGGCCAAATACAGCATCATGGGTGGGCAAAAACATACCCCCGAAGAAAAGAGCGCATGGGAGGCCGTGGAAAAGACTATTGAGAATTTCAAGTCCTTTGATAAATATATTCTTGCGGTTCCCATGTGGAACTTCAGTATTCCTTACCAACTTAAACATTATATCGATGTTATTGTCCAGCCGACATATGCGTTCAACTATTCGCCGGATAAGGGATATACCGGGCTTGTTACGGGTAAACCTGTGTTTATAGCCTGCGCCAGGGGCGGTGCTTATGGTCCGGGAACAGGGGCTGAAGCCTATGATTTTCAAAGCAAATACCTGGAGCTTATCCTGGGGTTTATCGGGTTCACTGATATTAGCACTCTGATAATTGAACCGACTCTTGAACAAGGCCCGGAGATCGCCGAAAAAAAGAAATCCCAAGCGATTCTTAAGGCTGAAGAAATGGCGGCCCGATTTTGAATATCCTTGTCATTATTTAGCCACGTGTGATAGAAGAACAAATAAAAGTATGATTTAATTTTTCAAAAAATACACGGGGGTATCATGGAAAAAACTCAATTTCGGAAAGAAATTGAAGTCAGTGGAAAAAAGATAACGATTTTTGACATCAGTCGGTTGGAAGAAGCAATGGGAGTTCGGGATATCAACAAGCTCCCTTTTTCCATCAAAATTCTTGTGGAAAATTTGCTTCGAAAATTCGATGGTCGAATTGTTACCGAAAAGGACCTTTTAAACATCGCACAATGGGCAAAACAATACGAGGCTCCCGTGGAAATACCGTATCATCCGGCGCGCGTGCTCATGCAGGATTTTACAGGGGTTCCGGCGGTAGTGGATCTGGCAGCCATGCGTGATGCGGTCAAAGCACTCGGTGGTGACCCAGCCAAAATAAATCCTTTGGCACCGGTTGAGCTTATCGTCGATCACTCAGTGCAGGTGGATTATTTTGGAACCAGCGACTCCATTACCAAAAACGTGGCAAAAGAGTATGAGAGAAATCAGGAGCGTTACGAGCTTCTGAAGTGGGCTCAGAAAAGCTTTAAAAACTTTAAAGTGGTGCCGCCTAACTCCGGCATATGCCATCAGGTAAACCTTGAACATCTGGGACGGGTTTTTATCATTGATAAAGATTCACAGGGTGCCGTGGCCTACCCTGATACATTGGTGGGTACCGATTCCCATACCCCCATGATCAACGGTATCGGTGTTATGGGATGGGGTGTCGGTGGCATAGAAGCTGAAGCCGTTATGCTGGGGCAACCCTATTATATGTCTATTCCCGAAGTAATTGGTGTCAAGCTGACCGGTAGTTTGCAAAAAGGCGTGACAGCTACCGACCTTGTACTAACCATTACGGAAATGCTCAGAAAAGAAAAGGTGGTGGAGAAGTTTGTCGAGTATTTTGGTCCTGGGATGAAAAGCCTATCGGTAACAGACCGAGCCACCATTGCCAACATGACCCCTGAGTATGGGGCAACAATTGGCTTTTTTCCTATAGATGAAAAAACCATTGAATACCTTGAGCTGACCAACCGAGCAGACCAGGCTGCTGTGGTGGAAAGTTGTGCCAAAGCCCTCGGACTGTTTTACACAGGCGACATCGATCCGGAATATACCCGAGTGGTGGAATTGGATCTATCCACTGTTCGACCATGCCTTGCAGGTCCGGCCAGACCCCAGGATCGCATTTCCCTGTGCGATTTGAAAGCAGGATTTGCCGAAGTATTGGGATGTGAATATCACCGTGATGCTGAACCGGAAAATCTGTCTAAATTTATCGATGAATCAGGGTGTGAAACCAGGCGTGCCCCAAAGTGTATTCCCGTCAGTATGCGCCGGATAGATCTGGAAATTAACGGAAACCCATTGAAGTTAGGTGATGGATGCATTGTAATAGCAGCCATTACTTCATGCACCAATACTTCCAACCCATCGGTGATGCTGGGTGCCGGTCTTATTGCCAAAGCGGCCGTTGAAAAAGGCCTTAAAATTCCACCCTATGTAAAAACCTCAATGGCCCCTGGCTCAAAGGTCGTGGTTGATTACCTTGAGGATTCAGGACTTTTACCATACCTGGAGGCCCTTGGTTTTCACGTGGCCGGATTTGGTTGTACCACATGCATTGGAAACAGTGGTCCGCTTCATCCGGATTTCGAAAGAGCTATTTCCGAAAACAACTTAAACGTCGTTTCGGTATTGTCGGGCAACAGAAACTTTGAAGCCAGAATTCACCAAAGCGTAAAAGGCAACTATCTTGCTTCACCCATGCTTGTTGTGGCCTTTGCCATTGCCGGAAGAATCGATATTAACCTGAACACTGAACCTGTCGGACTCGATCCTAACGGTGAACCGGTGTATCTTAAAGATATTTGGCCGACAGATGATCAAATCCGGGAGCTTGTTCAAAAGCATGTAAAACAGGAATTTTTTAAGAAAGAATATGATAAAATTTATGATGGAGACCAGTTCTGGCAGAGTCTTGATGTCAAAAAAAGCACCACATTCACGTGGGATGAACAATCCACTTACATTAAAAACCCCCCTTATTTTGAAGGTTTTAAAGTGGAAACAGACAAGCCGGGGAATATCTCAGAGGCTAACGCACTTGTTTTATTGGGAGATTCGGTCACCACTGACCATATCTCTCCAGCCGGAGCAATCCCTGAAGATTATCCTTCCGGTAAGTATCTGATTCAAAACAAGGTCAAACCTGATGAATTTAATTCCTACGGCGCTCGAAGAGGAAATCACGAAGTCATGATGCGTGGCACATTCGGTAATATCCGGATAAAAAACCAGATGGTCAAACCCAGGGAGGGCAGTTTTACCTTGAAGTTTCCATCGGGTGAAGAAAAATTTATCTATGATGCGGCCATGGAATATCAAAAAGAAAAAAAGGCCCTGGTGATTTTAGGTGGAAAAGAATATGGTACCGGCTCATCGCGGGATTGGGCCGCCAAAGGAACAAACCTTTTAGGGGTTAAAGCGATCATCGCAGAATCATATGAACGGATTCACCGCAGCAATCTTGTCGGCATGGGTGTTCTTCCCCTGGTCTTCAAAGATGGTGAAAGCTGGAAAAGTCTTGGTCTGGACGGCTCTGAAACCTTTTCCATTAAAGGGATTGAAAACATGACGCCGCGAAAGACCCTGGAAGTCACCGCAAAAAAAGATGATTATACCCATGTCAAATTTTCTGTCACTGCACGTCTGGACACGGTTGTAGATGTAGAGTATTTTGAAAACAATGGAATCTTGCCGTGTATTTTAAGAAAACTCCTGAAGACAGAACCACATGTATAAATTTTATTTTAACTCATCAATAAAAATTATTGACGATATCTGGCAGGTTGGCGGAAGCGATATTACGGAAAGCGGAGATGCTTCTGTTTATCTGGTTTGTTTCAAAAACCAGGCAGCAGTCATCGATGCAGGCTGCGGAAAAGGACATGAGCAATTAGTTGAAAATATTTCAGCTTGTCTCCCGGAAAATGTTGAACTAAGTCATCTTCTTCTGACACATTGCCATTATGATCACACCGGAGGTGCGGAATCTCTTAGAAAACAATTCGGATGTAAGGTTGTATGTCATGAACTTGATGCCATTTATTTGGAAAAGGGGGATAATAACACAACTGCGGCTTCATGGTATGGTGCTGAAATTCAACCATTTCCCATAGATATTAAAATCAGACAACCAATCACAAAATTATATTTTGAACACGGCGAGATTCTGGCCTATCATAGCCCGGGGCATTCTCCAGGGTCTGTCGTGTATATGGTTGAAAAAGAAGATAAAACAATTTTGTTCGGTCAGGATATTCATGGTCCTCTTCACTCAATGCTTTTATCGAACAGGGAAGATTATCTGAATTCCTTAAAATTGATCATGGAGTTGAATGCGGATATTCTTTGCGAGGGACATTTTGGTATTTTTCGTGGTAAAAATGAAGTTCGACAATTTATCGGCTCTTATTTGGTATCATGATACATTCACACTGAGCCATATAATTAAAAAACAGGCATAGTTGTCTTGAATTGACAAAACGTCTGCTTAAGTTTGTCTTTTAACAGGTTTTACAACTTGACAAACAAATTAGCTTTGTTTAAGTCAGCTTTGGCTATGAATATAAGGTGCAAGGTGTTTCATTGAATCAGGAAACTAGCATATCCCGTAATCCTGTTGCAGCACTTGGGCGAATGGTTATTTTTCCCGTTCAAAAGATGGGGAGTGTTGCGATCTTTTTCTTCAAAAGTTTAATCCTGATTTTTTCTTATCCATTCCAGTTTTCCAAGATTATCCAACAGATTTATTTCATTGGCATGAAATCACTTCTGGTCATCTGCCTGACAGGTGCTTTCACCGGGATGGTCCTTGGTCTTCAGGGCTATTATACATTATCCCAATTCGGGTCGGAGGGTTTGCTCGGTGCAGCCGTGGCCCTGACCCTTATTCGGGAATTGGGTCCCGTGCTGACTGCAATCATGGTCATCGGCCGTGCAGGATCAGCCATGGCGGCAGAGATTGGAATTATGCGAATATCTGAACAGATTGATGCGCTGGAAACTATGGACATCAATCCTATCCGTTTTCTGGTAAGCCCTCGCCTGGCTGCCGCAGTTATCAGTTTTCCGCTTTTAACCGCTATTTTTGATACCGTCGGAATTTTCGGAGGATATTTAACCGGATCGGGTCTTTTAGGGATCAACCCGGGAATTTATTTTTCAAGAGTGGAATCAAGTGTGATCATGCAGGATGTCATGGGCGGATTTTATAAATCCTTAGTTTTTGCCATCGTGGTTTCAACCATCTGCTGTTTTCAGGGGTATTATACACACTTACAGAGCGAAGGATTCGGAGCCAAAGGTGTCAGCCTTTCAACCACCTCAGCGGTTGTTATTTCAAGTGTAATGGTTTTAGTGGCTGATTACGTTTTAACAACCTTTTTACTTTAAAAGATATGACAGAACCACTAATTCAATTAAAAGATGTTCATAAAAGCTTCGGACAGCAGCATGTTCTTAAAGGTGCATCTTTAAGCATACAGAAAGGTGAAGTCACTTCTATTATCGGAGGCAGTGGAAGTGGAAAAAGTGTATTGCTGAAGCACCTTATAGGACTTGCTAAACCGGATTCCGGTGAAATATTAATTGAAGGCAAACCCATTGGTTCCATGAGCAAGAAGGAAAGAAAGGCGCTTAAACAAAAATTCAGTTATATGTTTCAAGGATCCGCTCTTTTTGACTCGATGACAGTCTCTGAAAACATAGCGCTTCCGCTTAAAGAAAAAACTAAAATGACATCCACAACGATAAAAAAGAAAGTGGATGAAAAATTGCAACAATTAGAGCTTCAGGGAAATGAAAACAAAAACCCGTCTCAGCTTTCCGGAGGTATGAAAAAACGTGTAGCCCTGGCCAGGGCACTGGTGACTGATCCTGAGATTGTTTTATTTGACGAACCTACAGCCGGCTTGGATCCGGTCAAAAAAAACGCCGTTCACAATATGATATCAGACTACCAGCGAAAACTTGGTTTCACGGCCGTGGTAGTCAGCCATGAAATACCTGATATCTTTTACATTTCCCAAAGCATTGCCATGCTTTATGAAGGCAAGATATGGTTCCAGGGAAAGCCTGAAGAAATTCAACAATCATCGGACCCTGTCATTCAGAATTTTATCCTTGGCCTGGAAAGCAACAATGATGAGATGAATGGAATGGCGACTACCAAAAAGACCCAGCAGCGTTATCAGGAAGCCATGGTTCATCTGGAGCGTCACAAGATTGCATTTTCTTTAATTATTCTGACGTTGAACAATTTAGACGAACTCAATGAGAAACTAGGTTTTGTGGTAAGCCAGACAGTGTTAAGAAATTTTGTGAGCGCCGTTCGAAAAAAAATCAGTATCACCGATAGCTGTTCAATGTATGGGCTTAATAAAATCATGCTGGTGCTGTCCAGTACAAATCTGGAACAGGCCAGGGAATTTTGCACGAAACTTGCCAAAGAAATAAGAGGAAATAATATTGTTGATGTGCAACCTTATCCTGGATTTTGTTTTACAGTGAGTGCGGGATTTGCAGAAGCTCAGAAAGGGAGTTCTTTCAGGGAGGTGCTTAAAAGCGCAGAATCGAGTCAGAACATTTTCCACGAATTTCGGGTGTGTTGAATATACGGAGGATTCATGAAAAAAGCCACGCTGGAAACAGGTGTAGGAATATTTGTCCTTATCGGCCTTATATGTGTGGGATATTTAACGATTAAACTCGGCAAGATGGAATTGTTGGGAGAAAATTTCCACTACTACAATGCCCGTTTTTTTTCAGTATCAGGACTTAAATCCGGTGCTGTGGTAGAAATGGCCGGTGTACAGATCGGACAGGTGGATTCCATGTCTTTGGATACTGACCGTTATGTTGCCGATATCAGGCTTAAGATTAAAAAAGATGTTAAACTTACCGAAGATGTTATCGCATCCATCAAAACCGCAGGACTGATCGGGGATAAATACGTCAAGTTGTCTCCTGGTGGATCCGATATCTATCTTAACCCCGGTGATACCATCTTTGAAACCGAATCAGCTTTGGACATTGAAGAATTGATCAGCAAATATGTTTTCGGCGGCATTGAAAATTAAAAATATATCTATAGAAAACAGGAGTATGTAATCATGTTCAAACGAATTTTGCTTACGTTCACAATGTTGTTATTGTTTGCAGCCCCGTCATCCGCCGACACTCCCATGGATGTCATACAAACCGCGGTTGAAGAGATTGTTGGCTTGCTTAAAGATCCTCAATTCGATCCGCCTGAGAAAAAGGAAGAGCAGCGTGAAAAAATCTGGAATGTCGTTCATAATATTTTTGATTTTCAAACCATTGCAAGAGGAACAATTCGCCGCCACGATTGGGAGAGCTTTTCGGAAGAACAAAAAAAGGAATTTACCGATCTTTTCACCACACTTTTAGGTAACACTTATCTGGAAAGGCTTCAGAGTGATTACCGGGACGAACAAGTTGAATTTACGGAACAGGAAATGCTCTCAGACACCACAGCTATTGTGAGAACAAAGATTATCAGGGAATCTTTAGAAACTCCGGTTGATTACAGACTAATACTCAGGGGGGAAACCTGGCGCATCTACAATGTAATTGTTGAAAATATCAGCCTGGTGACCAATTACAGAGATCAGTTCAGTCAGATGCTAATGCGTGATTCACCTGCGCAATTAATTGAAAAATTACGAGACAGGGTCAATAAAAACGAAAGTTAAGGTGTATTATGCACTATAAGATTAAATTCCCGATTTTTTTTATCTTACCACTTATATTTATTTTGTGTTCAATACAAAATGTTGCCGGACAAGATAAATACCATGATGGTCATCTGTCTAATGATGGATTTCAGTTTCTCCTGACTCAATCCGATGCTGACAATGATGACTTTTATTTCCCTGATGAATTGTATGATGAAGAGCCTGTATACCACATTGCAGATCCGCTGAGACCTTTTAATATCGCCATGTTCCATTTCAACGATAAGCTTTATTTCTGGGTGCTCAAGCCGGCGGCCCAGGGTTGGCGGTTTGTAGTTCCGGAAACAGCCAGAAAAGGTATCAATAATTTTTTCTATAACCTGGGCTTTCCAGTACGTTTTGTCAGTTCCATTCTTCAACTCAAAGGTGACAAAGCCACCGGTGAATTGGGACGATTTTTTCTTAACAGCATATTTGGTGTACTGGGTTTCGGCAACCCGGCAAAAAATTTTGACGAGCTGAATCCCGATGCCGAAGACCTTGGTCAAACTTTTGGGCATTACGGAGTTGGGCATGGTTTTTACCTTGTGCTGCCTTTTTGGGGACCATCTTCTCTTCGTGATGGTATCGGCTTAGCAAGCGACCGTTTTCTCGATCCGGTTTTCTATGTTGATCCGTGGGAATTAAGAACTGGTGTCATCGCCACGGATACCGTCAATAAAACATCCTTTCGCATTGGTGATTATGAAGCTTTTAAAGACGCGGCAATAAAACCTTATGATGCCATGAAAAGCGGCTATCTGCAGCGTCGGATAAAAAGTGTGAACAACTAGTTCAAATCCAGGGCGGCAATTTTGGTATGCATTTCGACACGGTGATTCATAACGGTTTGATTGTTACAATGAATCCGGCCTTTGAAATTATCGAATCAGGTACCATAGGAATTCATGCCGGTAAAATTGCCTATCTGGGAAAAGAAACACCGGAAAGCCCGGTTCCCGAGGCGAGAAAAAAAATCGATGCAAAAGGCTGCATCGTCATGCCCGGCCTTGTGAACACCCATACACATCTGCCAATGACCCTTTTTCGGGGTATAGCAGATGACCTTCCTTTGGATCTTTGGCTGAATGAGCATATATTTCCGGCTGAAGCCAAACATATTCACCCGGAATCCGTCAGATGGGCAACGTTGCTTGCCGGCTGCGAAATGCTTCTTTCAGGCACCACCACTTGCTGTGACGGCTATTTTCTTGAAGATAATGTGGCTACCGCATTTCAAGGATCATTCATGCGCGGGGTTCTGGGTCAAGGAGTCATAGATTTCCCTGCCCCAGGTGTGCCGGAACCTGATAAAAATGTGGATGAGGCCATTAAATTCGTCGAGAAGTGGAAAGAAAAATCACCATTGATCAGGCCATCCATTTTCTGCCATTCTCCTTATTCATGTTCTGAAAAAACACTTAAAAGTGCCAAAAAAGCAGCTCTGGACAACGGTGTTTTGTTTCAGATTCACGTATCGGAGACCTTTCGGGAAAGGCGGGATTGCCAAAAACAACACGGTACCAGCCCTGTGCGATATCTTCACGATTTAGGCATTCTCGATAAAAACACACTTCTGGTTCACGCCGTTTGGATCGATGACGCAGATCTTGAAATAATTTCCGCAACCGGTGCCTGCATATCCCATGTTCCCGAAAGCAATATGAAACTGGCATCAGGAATCGCCCCTTTACCAAAGATACTTAACGCCGGAATAACGACAGGTTTAGGCACAGACGGATGTGCCAGCAACAACACGCTGGACCTTTTCACAACAATGGATGTCTGTGCAAAGCTTCATAAGGTCAACACTTTAAATCCAACGGACGTTGATGCCCGAACCGTGTTGGAGATGGCCACTATTTCAGGCGCTAAAAGTATCGGACTGGATGATATAACCGGGTCTCTTGAGATAGGCAAAGCTGCTGATATTATCATCATCGATATAAAAAAACCCCATTTAACTCCGATCTACTCGCCTGTATCGCATCTGGTATATGCTGTTAACGGCTCAGATGTCACGGATGTTCTGATTGCCGGAAAACCCGTTGTCAATAAGCGAAAAATCATTGGGTTGAACACGGATAAAATCATTGAAAGGGTAAAAAAGCTCAGTGCTTATATCGGTCAGTCCAGCGATCAAAGAAGGGAATGAATGGCAAACAACCTTTCAGAAATCATTCAGGCTGCACGCGGAGATAAAGAATCCGATCTTTTGCTGACCAATGGAAAAATCATCAATGTTTTTAGTGGCGATATCCAAAATAATAGCATTGCCGTTTCTTCCGGACACATTGTTGGCTTTGGCGACTATCCGGCGGCAAAAATAATTGACCTGAAAGGACAATTTATATCACCGGGCTTTATTGATGCCCATGTTCATATTGAAAGCTCCATGACTTGTATATCGGAATATGCCAAAACAGTTACATGCCGTGGAACCACAACAGTGGTGGCCGACCCTCATGAAATCGCCAATGTACTTGGAATAGAGGGATTATTGTATATGATCGAGTCTTCCGAAAACCAGTTTCTCAATGTTTATTTTACGTTTCCATCATGTGTACCCGCAACAGATATGGAAACCTCCGGGGCAAAGCTTACCTCAAAAGACATAGAGGCTTTCATGGGTCATGAAAAATTTGTCGGCCTTGGAGAAATGATGAACTTTCCAGGAGTCCTTTTTCGTAACAAGGAAGTTCTTGCAAAAATCAATGCTGCAAAAAAACTCAAAAAACCTATAGATGGCCATTCGCCCGGGCTTTTGGGCCGCGACCTTTATGCTTATCTTGCGGCTGGAATTTCGAGTGACCACGAGTGCACCGAAGAATCCGAGGGTCGTGAAAAACTCCTGGCGGGAATGCATGTGATGATCAGGGAAGGTACTGCCGCTAGGAATCTTCATGCACTTATTCCTTTGATCAATGATCACACTGTCTCTCGGCTTATGTGGTGTACAGATGACCGTCATCCCCATGAACTGATTAATGAAGGTTCTATCGATGCCATTGTTCGTGAGGCAATTCGTTCAGGCGTCAACCCGATCAATGCAATCAAAATGGCGACAATTTCCGCGGCACATTATTTTGGGTTAAATGATATCGGAGCCATTGCACCGGGCAGACGAGCCGATCTCGTAATATTTGAAGATTTGAATTGTCCTGAACCTGCCATGGTCTTCAGTTTCGGGCAGCTTGTCGCAAAAAATGGACAAATGCTTTCAAAAAATCATATTCCATCGCCGGTTGTTCTTCCAACATCTATGAATGTTGACCTTTCATCACTGGATTTCTCAATTCCCGCAGATGGGAAATATGCAAGAGTCATTGAAATTGTTCCATACCAGATCATTACCCGGCAAATAATTGTTGAACCTTTCATAAAAAATCATTCTGCACAGTCTGATATCAGTCGCGATATCCTTAAAATCGCCGTTGTGGAGCGACATAAAAAGACAGGGAACATAGGAAAAGGTTTTGTCCGAGGACTTGGCTTAAAGAAGGGAGCAATTGCATCAAGCGTAGCTCATGATTCTCACAATATCATCGTAGCTGGTGTCAACGATCTTGATATGTTAACGGCAGTCCACGCCATAGTCCGAATGGGAGGCGGACTTGCGGTTGCTTGTGACGGCAAAATAATTTCCGCTTTAGAACTTCCAATCGCCGGTCTTATGAGTTCTGATTCGATCGAAATTATCAGGGATAAATTGGATCACCTGGTCCGCATTTGTCATGATCTGGGAGCAATACTTAAAGATCCTTTTATAACACTGTCTTTTTTGGCACTCCCCGTGATCCCCGATCTGAAACTCACGGATAAAGGGCTTGTGGAGGTCGGTCAATTCGGCTTTGTTTCTCTTTTTGTATCCTGATCCTGATATCGGTATCCAATGGAGGGACGCAGGAGCTGAAAGGAAACCATCACTAATTTCCTGTCAGCATCCTGCTTATCGGTTTCCTAATGGTTTGGCGATTTACCTGCTTGAAATCCAATATATTGGCTTCAAAATAAACTTGATTTTTATAAGGCCAAATCATTAGAACTGCCACACCGCTCTTGGATATTTTTCAGAGAGGTATAAGGGAAATTACTTGACAGCTTCTTTCAGAGCTTTGCCCGGAATAAATTTTGGTACACTTTTGGCTTCGATTTTCATTTCTTTACCGGTCTGCGGGTTTCTTCCCATTCTGGCTTTTCGTTCGGTAACCTTGAATGTTCCGAAACCAACCAAGGTTACTGATTCTCCTTTTTTCATCGCGCCTGTAATTGCTGAAAGAACTGCATCTACGGCTTTTTGAGCATCTTTTTTGCTACTCATGACTTCGGCCACCACGTTAATAAGATCTCCTTTGTTCATAAAAACCTTTCCTTTCTTCTTTTTTTGTATCCCAGAGGACACTTTGTTTTTCGCACCCGAAAACCCTCAAGGTGCTTCAAATGATTGATTTTATCCCCTTTTCATGACGCTAACTCATAGAAATTCTATTTTATATTTAAAAAATAAATAAATTGAAAAAATTAAGGAATAGAAATTTGGATGACGCAGCAATTAAATTATAATGTGATATAACCGGAACAGCTAATGACCGTCAAGTCTTTGTTTGAGAATCTTTCCCTGAAAAACGATTTTTTCACTTCATTGTGTAAACACATGATCGACTCAACTAAAGTTTACCCCGATGTTGTAAAACAATAATGTGCTTCAATCCGGCACGTTCATATTATCTAAGTCAATTCCAATGCAACATCGGGGTTAACTTTTGTGACCCAAATCTTCATATTCGTCATCCAATTGGACGCTTTTATGACAAATCGGACAATAAAAATAGTTAGGATAAGGATCTTTTCCACATTTTCTGCAAACTCGTCCTGAACTCATTTTTTCTTTAAGCTGACGGCAGGCCTTTTGATTAAAATTATCAGGTTCTCTGAACACTTTTTTGTTTTTAAAATGCCTGCGGGATGCTTTTAATTTTGTTTTTTGACACTCCGGGTCGTTGCAGTATTCAGCAGATTGTTTATACATAGCCGGTATGAATTTCTTGCCGCAGGCCCGGCAATATTTGCTTTTCATTGTTATTTGATTCACCCTTGACCGGCAAAGAAATAAATTTTATTGGATTTGTCGTAGTTTTTCCAGAAGGCTTTTTGCATTTCCAATATCTTTTTGAGCCATTTCATTTTTCGGATCAATGGCCAACGTTCTTTCCCATTCCTTGATTGCTTTTTCAAGTTCCTCATTGACAAAGTAACGGACTCCACGACGATAATGCTGGTCAGCCTTATCCTTGACCAGTTGTCTCAAGTGAGTAATATAACTTTTTGTGGATTGATTATCCGATTGGACCTTTAACATGGTATTTAATGCATCAGAATATTTTCCAAATCTTTCAAATTCCTGGGCTATTTGGTGATAAACGGCATTTTCAATATCCATGGCTTCAATGTTTTCAGGTTCATGTTCCCGAATTTTTGAAGTCATTGCAAGAGCCTGACTAAAGCGCTTTGAATCTAAATACAGGCGGGCTTTCTCAAGGTTTTCTTCAAGATCAAAGGGAACCGAAGATTTTTGGATCGGTACCCACGGGATCATCAATATTGAACCAATTGCAGGGGCAGCATGTTCCTGAATATCATTGAAATAAGCAATTAAAAAGCTTTTTTCAGGATCATTATAGAACGCTTGAGCAATTGTTTTCAAATCTGTTTCTTGATTCACCTTAAAAGTGTTATATTCCGGTTTCTGAATTATTTCCACCAGGTATACTCTTGCTTTTTTATGGTCGGGATTGATCCGTAATGCTGTTAGGAATTCTTGTCTGGCCTTTTTAATTTCTCCATTTCCATAATAATCAAACCCTCGTTGAAAATGGATTTCAGATTCGGTTTTAATCTTTTCTTTCAAAAATGCTGTTTTCAACTCGATATCTTTGTTTTCAGGTTCGAGTTGATGTGCGATTTGGTATAAATATTCAGCCATATGCCAATCACTAACGGTTTCAGATTCTTGCGCTCTTTGCCAATAATGATAGTAAACTGCATATACCTCTTTTTCTTCGAATAAACGATGGCTTTTACCTATACCGGAACAACCTGTTGCCACAGTTATCATAATTATTAAAAGAAACCATAAAATATTTTTAATCTTCATTTAAGGGTAATGGTCTCCTCATTTGAAATCTTTTTTTCAAATTCATTCATATCAAAATCACCGTAAATTATCGAGCGACCAATATTAAAAGGATTTTCAAAAAATGGAGTGCTACCGCGGTTTATTGTGAAAGCTGCCCGATAACCGAGTTTTTTTACTAGCGATACTACAAGAGGATTGGTTTCACCGTAAGGATATGCCAGATAACGACAATCCAGGTTAAGATGACGACCAATAGCCATTTTCGATTCTTCGATTTCCTGAACTAGAAAATCAAAATAACTCTCGAAAGATTCGTCTTCTCTGATCATTGTCAGGCTTTGATAAGAATGGGTGTGGCTTTGAACATCAAATCCATTTTCAGTCATTTCTCTAAGCTGCGACCAGTTCATTGCGTGGTCCCTTTCGATAAAGTCTGTGTAAACAAACAGAGTGGCTGAAAACCCGAATTTTTTTAAAATAGGATACGCAATTTCATAGGTAGAAAGCCAGCCATCATCAATGGTAATGACAATGGACTTTTCCGGCAATGGGGTTTTAAATTCCATGAAATCAAGCAATTGATCAAGCCCGATCACCTTGTATCCATTTTCCTTTAAATATAGCATTTGTTCATAAAAATTTTCGGTTTTAACCGTCAGTTTACCTGAGTGGTCATTTGAAAAATGATGATACACTAAAATCGGCACTGTCTGGTATGAATATTCCTTCAGGCCTCCAAGATAAATCGTTTTAAGAGGCACAATTAAAGGTTTTCCGGGTAACACCTGATCCTGGCGATTAAATTTTGCAATCACCCACCCTTTATTAGCGTCTCCTAAATAATGTGCAGCTAGGGAGTCAAACGTATCCAGAGTTCCGGGCCGAACTAAAACAAACCCGTCCATTTTTAATTCAGAACGTATAATATTTCCGGTACCATCATTTTGGTAAAAATTATCATCGTGTTTTGCTTGTCTGAAGGTGCATCCGTAAAAACCCAGTGCACAAATCAAAAAAGCCGTTATCAGTCGGCCTATCTTTCTTATTATAAAGATTTTCCTCTTAATTTTCATGAAAACCTAACACCTTATAGGTCCGGACCAGCTCGGATTTGCCTTTAACAACAACTGGCGGAAGTGCGATTGTATCGAGTTTTTCCCCAAGTTTTTCAAATATGGATTCACCTATGATGACTTCACCGGCTTCAGCAATACCATTGATGCGGGACGCCAGATTAACTGCGTCTCCAATTACAGTATATTCCATCTTCACTTGCGATCCGATATTTCCGGATACAACCAGACCCGCATTTATACTTATACCGACGGAACTCATAAGCATATTGCCTTCCTTACCGGCTGTTTCCTTGAAAGTACTCTGCATTTCCATGCATGCGCTTACTGCACTTGCCTCGTGATCACTATGATATACCGGAACACCAAAGACTCCAAGCACGGCATCACCAATAAATTTATCCACATAACCATTATGCCTTATAATAATGTTAGTGGCGATTTCAAAAAATTCATTAAGTTCCTTGATGACTTTATCCGGTTCTGTCTGTTCCGAATATGAGGTAAATCCGCGTATATCAGCGAATATGATAGTTGCCTCGTTTTTTTGCCCGTCAAGCCAATTCATTTCAGGTGATTTTAGAATCAGTTCCAGAATTTCCTGGCCCACATACTTACCAAAAGATTCCTTCATGAGTGACTTAATCCATAATTCATCGCTCATATGGTTAAAGGCTTTGGCAAGATTTCCGAATTCGTCTTTGCGCCGGAAATGAACCTTATGTTTAAAATTACCCCGACTAATCTCATGAGTCGCCTCTACCAGTTTCGAAATCGGTTTTGAAAAATGGATCCCCATGGAAACAGCTATCAGTACACCCAGACTAAGAATAATGAAAGTCATGCTAAGGATTTTTTTCGTTTCCTGCCAGATAACATCTTCGATAAAATCAATTGAAATGCCTACATGTACCTCTCCCAGTTGTTTGTCTCTGTACTCAACCGGCCGGATCATATTGAGCGCATTTTTGCCGGAAGCTAAATGATAACTAAAGTGGGTAATACCATTTTCAAAGGTCAGGTTCTGTTTTTTTAAAATTGGCTCATGAGTTTTTCCGATTTCATTCAAATTGCTATGAGCTTGAATAATGCCTTCATTGTCTAAAATGTATGCATAAAGAATTCCCTCTACTAAAGTTGATTCTTTTAACAGGTTGTTTAAGCTTAAAATGTTGTTTTCCAACAAGGGAATGGGAGCACTGTTTGCAAAATAGTTCAATGATACCATGCCAATTTTAACAGTCTGGTCATACAGTTGATCCCTTTGACGATTTAAAATACCAAAACTGAGTGTCAATACAATAACCACGATGAACAGTGCCACCGTGACCGAAAGTTGCAGCCAAATTGGGATTTTTAGATTCCGCGTCATAACCCGTATCCACCAATTTGAGCATTTGTATCTTTCCGGGCAGCGCGTGTCATTTCGAGTATATACCCTTTTACCATAGTCCAAAGGATTCAATGGTGTAAAATAAATTCAAAATCGATCACAGTGTTTTGTATCAAAAGTTACTGAACAACTCAATCATTAAACTGATTAGTTTTTCGAATGAAAAATCAGGTTAAAGATGCTAAAGAATGGAAAAACAATTCATTGTGAATCATTTTAACAAGGGATGCCTCTAAAGGGAAAAGATTTCATGAAAATCAAATTTTTCACTACAGGCGGAACAATCGACAAGATATACTTTGATAAAAAAAATGAATTTCAGGTGGGGGAACCATCCATTGCTGAAATTCTGAAAGAAGCCAATGTTACATTTTCGTATTCGATAATGTCAGTCCTCCGTAAGGACAGCCTGGATCTTACCCATGAGGACCGGATGCTTATTTATGCTAAAGTCAAATCATCCACCCAATGCCATATTGTGATCACTCATGGCACTGACACCATAATTGATACCGCCAGGGTGCTACAAAAAATAAACGGAAAGGTCATTGTTCTGACCGGGGCCATGCAACCTGCTAAATTTCGTTTTACGGATGCGGTCTTTAACATAGGATGTGCGGTAACCGCAGTGCAAATTTTACCGGAAGGGGTCTATATTGCCATGAACGGGCAGATTTTTAATTCCGGAAATGTTCGCAAAAATCAACTACAAAATCGTTTTGAACCACTTGGTCCTGATCTATAGAAACTAAGCTGATCATACTTCTTTGGTTTTTTAATCATTTGACGAAAAATCATTTTTCAATTATTGTGCCTTCTCTAAACAAACCAAGCGTTTTCATGAGCTGATAAAAATTAAGGAGCGAATCAATGCAAACATACATCTCCGGTTCTCTGGCATATGACCGGATCATGGATTTTCCGGGAAAATTTCAGGACCATATTCTTCCGGAAAAAATCCATATCATCAATGTCTCATTTACAGTAAACGGCATGAAGGAAAAATTCGGGGGTACAGCCGGAAATATTGCCTATAACCTTGCGCTTCTGGGCGAAAAACCCTTGATTCTGGCCACAGCCGGGAAAGATTTCGCAGTCTACGAACAATGGCTCCAAAAGCATCAGCTTTCCCTGGCCGGTATTCGTAAAATCCCCAACGAATTTACCGCCTGCGCTTACATTACCACTGATGAAGCCGATAATCAGATTACCGGATTTAATCCCGGTGCCATGAAATTTCCATCGTTATACAGCTTCAACGGGTTGGCACCTGACAACACGCTGGCCATCATCTCACCAGGCTGTATCGAAGATATGCGCTCCTACAGCCGATTTTTCAAGGAACAAAAAATTCCTTATATCTTCGATCCGGGCCAGAGCATTCCCGCACTTTCCTCTGAAGATATGATGAACATGATTACCGGTGCACAAATATTGGTCTCCAATGACTATGAACTGGAAATGATTAAAAAAGGTACCGGGTGGAATAAAAATGACATACTTCAAAAAACCCCAACGGTAATTACCACACTGGGTGAACATGGTTCCATCTTAACTACGAACGGCAATGAAATAAAAATCCGGGCAGCCAAAGCCGCCACACTTCATGAACCCACAGGGGCCGGGGATGCCTATAGGGCAGGCCTTATTAAAGGGCTTTTGATGAAAAAAAGTTTGCTTGAATCGGCACAAATGGGTTCCACCTGCGCCAGCTATGTTGTTGAAAAACATGGCACCCAGGAGCACCAATTTACCCTGGATGAATTCTGGAAACGATATCGTGAGAATTTCCAGTAATATTTGCCCGGACTTTCTGAGAAATTAATGAATATTGGAAATCCAAAAAGGCATTGATAATACGCCCTGGTCGGCACCTAAGCCAAGTTCCGAAAAAACCTTTAGTTTGGGACGAACTTCTTCCAGAACACTTACCGCCAGGATTGAATTTGCCGATTCCTTTCCAAATAAGGGCATACTTTCGATCAAAAGGTTTATCATGGACTTTTTCCCCGGAAATTCCTTCAGTTCAATTTCTTCTTTTTCCCCGATTCCCGCTGATTTTTTTGCCAGACCAATAGCCTCCCGGTAACCTCCCAATTCATCCACAAGGCCTATTTTTAGTGCATCCTCTCCGGTCCAAATCCTGCCTTTGGCGATTTCCAGTACCTTTTCCATGGGGATTTTTCTTCCCTCACCCACCTTTACAGTAAAGTCTTCATATATTTGATCCAGAAAATTTTGAAAGAGTTCCCATTGTTCAGGGGTATAATCGTGTGTTCCGGTCCAGAACGTGGCATTTTTGCTGGTGTGAATTTCATCCCAGCTAATTCCCAGCTTTTCCCACAGTTCAGAAGTGAGCATTTTACCCGCAAATACTCCGATTGATCCTGTGATCGTTCCAGGTTGGGCTACAATCTTATCGGCGGCCATGGCCACAAAATAACCGCCGGAGCCTGCCATATTGCCCATAGATACAATGACCGGAACACCTTTTTCTCTTGCCCGGACAGTTTCCCTCCAGATGGTGTCGGAAGCTACATATGAGCCCCCTGGACTGTCGATTCGAAATATTATAGCTGAAACCTTGGCTTCATCCACGGCCTGACGGAAAGCTTTGGATACTGTTTCCGCCCCCATGGCCAGCTTTCCCGACATTGGAGAAAAGCCGCTTTTGCCCCTTTGCACTGCCCCTACCCCGTAGATAAGAGCGACGGTCTTTCCTTTTTCATGGAGCACCCCCGCACGTTTTATATACTCAGACCATTCCAGTCGCTGAGCCGAAGATCCGGCTTCTTTTTGCACAAAAGACAGCACCTCATCCGCATAATGAAGACCATCAACAAGACCCGCCTCCAGAGCTTCCTGGGCAGTAAACAAACCCTGATCAAAAAGATTTATCACCTGTTCTTTTTTAAGCCCTCTATCGAAAGCAATATCCTTAACCATGTTTTGAAACCATGAATTCAATAAAGCTTCCAAAGCTTGTGTGTGAGGTTGGGTATAATGCTCCTCGGTAAAAGTGTTCATGGCGTTTTTGTACTCATATCGACTATCCATTCTGGCCGTAACACCAATCATATCCAAAGTGCCTTTGATAAATGGCGTTTCAGCGATTAAACCGGTCAACCCGATATTACCCGAAGGCTGAATATAAATTTCATCAAAAGCACAGGCCAGATAATATGCGCCATTGCCCTGTCCAAATTCTCCTAAAGTGTCTGTATAAGCAACTGCCTTTTTTCCCTTTTCGCGAAAAACTTTAATAGCAGATCTCAACTCCTGAATTCTTGCAAAACCTAATCCCTTGTTACCCACTTTCGCTACAAGCATGGATACCTTTTCATCATCTCCTGCTTTTTCAATGGCCCCCAAAAGATGAATCAATCTGGGACTGTCATCCAGAAAGGCCATGGCCAGAGTTTCATCCGGCTTATATTCGATAATTTCTTCATCTAAATTCAATTCAAAGACAGTATTTTCCGGGACACTCGGCTTGTAAAAAAAGATCACCACATTAATTATGAAAAACAAAATTAACAAGAACAGTGAGATTCCTCCCAAAACCGTAAGCAACCTTAGAAAGATGCTTTTCATCTAAGTCTTCCTTTCAACGATTATAAAAGAAAATCCGTAATATTTTCGGATTGCCGACTAATCGAGTCTATTTCATTTTTTTAGCAGGGCTGACAATGCCTTTTGATGTTCATCACTATAATGACAAAGGGCCTGGTATGCTGCTGACTGCTCGAGAAGCTCTTTCAAACCATGTTTTTGGCCCATGTAAAGCAGTCTTTTGGTCATGCGAAGCGCCGCCGATGCTTTGGAAACAATTTTTTCGGCCAATTTTTGAGCAGATTCCATAAGCTTTTCATGGGAAACCACATCATTGACCAATCCTATCTTCAAAGCTTGAGGGGCATCAATAATATCCCCGGTAAAAGTTAACTCACAGGCTTTGGCCATGCCCACAGCCCGTGGAAGAAAATAAGCACCCCCATCTCCCGGAATCAGCCCGATATTGATAAAGGTTTCACCAAATTTGGCTTTTTCTGATGCCACCCTCATATCGCACATGAGAGCAAGATCGCACCCGGCTCCTATTGCAGGTCCGTTTACCGCGGCAATCGTAGGAGTTTCCACATGATGAACCGCCAATGGTATCCGTTGAATGTTGCGACGATAGCTTTCCATTATCTCGACGGGTGATCCGGCAAACATCCCTTTTTTCTCGGCCATATCCTTGATGTTACCCCCCGAGGAAAAGGCCGGATCCACAGCAGTGAGAATCATTACCTTGATGGTCATATCCAGATTGACAATTTTGCATGCTGCTTCCATTTCCTCGATAATTTCAACACCGGAAATAGCATTTCTTATGTCCGGCCGGTTAAGTGTCAGAACAGCAATGCCGTTATCAACCTTAAAATTAATCTCTTTGAAATCCATCGTTCCCCCCGGGTTTGATCACTTTTGAAAGTTCATTCAAAAAGCGGCTCTTTTGATTGAACTGTCCCTTACGATAATTTGCGGAACTTAAATAAAGGTACTTTTCCGACCGGGTGATTGCCACATACATCAAACGCCGTTCTTCCTGAAGCCCGGAATTGGAATCCACGGATCTCCAGTGCGGAAAAATCTGTTCCTCGCATGCTACCACAAATACGGCCGAGTACTCCAGACCTTTTGCCGCATGTATTGTCATCAGATTCACACCACTGGCTTTGTCTTGAGCATCCTCGGTGTCTTCCTTAACCAAAGCGGCTTCTTCAAGGTAATCCAAAAGTGTATTGTTTTTGGATGCGGAATATAAAAGCTGGTCGATATTTTCCTCGCGTGAGGTAAATTCCATTGAACCTGACCGGACATATTCTTTCAGATGTTCCATGTAGTCGACTTTTTCAATCACCGCTCTGATGGCTTCATCAGGTCTTAAGGTTTTGATCTCGTCAAGGATACAAATGAGATGATCGAGCGCTTTGTATAATTTAGGGGTCAGAAGCTTTCCTTTGATGGCCTTTCTCACGGTCTCCTGAAGCCCTGTATCCCCTTCCCTGTTTTGATAAAACTTTTTGATCGTGGCGGGCCCGACACCTCGTTTTGGAATATTGATAATCCGCTCAAAAGAAACGTCATCACGGGGAAAAACTGCTGCCGTAATATAGCAGTTCAAATCCAGAATTTCTTTCCGTTCAAAAAAACCTTTTCCCCCGAGAATTCTGAAAGGAATACGATGAGCACGAAAGGCCTTTTCAAAAGGAAGAGAACAGAATTTGGTTCGGTACAATACGGCCATCCTCCCATAAGGCATCCCCAGATCTTTCAGAACCCCGGCCTTTTGCGCTACCCAGTCGGCTTCCTCTTCATCGCTGAAAAACCCGTGCATTTCTATATGCCCGCCATCTTTTTGGGAAAAACATTTCTTTTTCATCCGGTCGGCATTTTTTTCAATGAGATCATTGGCCACTCTTACGATCTCATTTGAACTCCGATAATTTTGTTCAAGACGAAATATTTTGGCCTGATCATATTTTTTCCTGAAAGATAAAAAATGATCCACATTGCTTCCCCGAAATGAATATATCGCCTGCCAGTCATCGCCCACACAAAACAGCCTGCCCTCCCGCACCAGAAGCCCGGTAAGTTCCTCCTGTAAATTGTTGGTGTCCTGATATTCATCACAAAGAACATATTCGAAATGGTTTCGATATTTTTCACGGATGTCCTCGTGGTCTCTGAGCAGATTACGGGTCATCATCAGAATATTGTCAAAATCGACAGCATTGACATTTTTTAATTCTTTTTCATAGTTGTCATATACTTCCCACAACGGAATATGATTGAATTTGGGCCGACGGTCGAAGTACCCGGATGGATTTCCAGAATTTTTAGCCTTGGATATCTGTGAAAGCACGGAAAGCACATGTTTTTTATCAAAATTCAGCTTGCCGACCAGAATATCTCTTAGCAGTTTTTGCTGTTTGTAGGTATCATATATCTGAAGCGGGTTGTGATATCCCAGGCGGGAACAGTGTAGCCGCAAGATCTTATAACAGGCCGAATGAAAAGTCCTTACCCATGGAAAACGGGATATATCCAAACCGGTTTGCTTCACCAGTCGTACTTTCATCTCTTCGGCTGCTTTATTTGTAAAGGTGATCGCCAGAATCCGCTCAGGCTCAAATCCTTTTTCAACCAGATAAGCGATTTTAGCCGTCAATGTTCTTGTTTTACCCGAGCCGGCCCCGGCCACAACCAGTGTTGGCGTACCTAAATGCTCTACAGCTTTTTTCTGTTGTTCGGAAAGATTCATATTCAGTTTGCGTTACCTTATGGGCAATATATTTATCAAAGTTGGTTAAACATGTCTTTATACCCCATGAGTTCAGAAATGTAAAAATAACTTTGAAAAGAAAAGTTCACATCTTCAGGAAAAACTCAGGATTCAAATCTTCACGGATTCCAAGGCGAGTAAGACAAAAGTCATAGCGGACAGGATCTTGAGGGGATATTCTCCCAAATTCCCGGGTGATCTCCATAGCAGTTTTCATGTCCGCGCTCCGGCGTGTTGTAAAGCCCAATTGAAGACAGATTCTATGCATATGGATATCTAACGGTATGATTAACTGGGTCGGTGAACAGTAATTCCACCCACCGGGGTCCACCGCATCGTGGCGTACCATCCATCGAAAATAAAGATTAAATCTTTTACAGGCGCTCAATCGCCCCGGAATCGGTACCAAATGTCCGGGACATACGGGACAATACTTTCGAATTTGTTCTGCAAAAAAAGATAATCCTGAAAAAACAGTTTGTTCCGTTTTATCAATACCGGCATTAAAACATTGTTCCAAAGATCCGAATTCTTGTATCACGCCTTTGATCCCAATCACAAATGCGGCCATTTTTTCTGAATTGGCAAACCTGTGGGTGAAACCATTGAGAGACATCTTTATGGTTTCAAAGGAGTTTTCTTCCACATAAACAAAAGGACTTGTGCCCATTTTCTTTAAAATGGCGGATACGCTTTTTAAAATTCCGGCCACCCTGCCATATGCCAGGCCTGCACTGATGAGGCCCACAATTTCACGATCTCTGATATCTTTGTATCCATATAAAAATTCCAGGGGATCCGGATGAACGTATTCACGATGATTTAATTTTTCATAAAGCAGCTCGAATTTCTTTTTATTCATCTCAACCAAGGCAATTGCGCTTCAAGGTTTGCTATTTTTTGACTAAAAATGGTTGTTTATTTTTTCCCTTAATTTGCCGCTGCACTTAAACGTAACCACTCGTCGTCTTTTAAGAATCATATCATCTCCGGAGGAAGGGTTTCGTCCTCTTCTGGCCTTTTTTTCATTGACACTGAATTTTCCAAAACCACTGATCAAAATATGATCATCTTTTTCCAGTGCCTTTTTCATGGTTTCAATAAGATTTTCCATTAATTCCGAACAATCTCTTTTGGGCAGACCGATATTTTTCTGAAAAGCATCGATGATGTTCGCTTTTGTAAGGGCCATGTTAAGAACATCTCCTTTTGTCTTAAGTTTTAGTTATATAAGTCATTTACTTTCTCAATTTTTTGAATTTACTGTCAATTCACTTTTATGTCAATAACTAATAATCTTTTAAATGGGCGATAATATAAATTGACAGCCTGGTTTTTCAGCTGCTAAAACCAGAAACATATCAGCATTGATGTTCAGGGCACAAAATAGGCATCTGCAGGGAATCAGAGTATTGCATAATACCGTTTAAAAGAAATCCGGATTTAAACTAACCGATATTGCCCGAATATTTTTCGGATTTGAGTGATGCAATCAGATAAACAAGAACAAAATAAAAATGGAAAAGACCTGACAGCACACAAACTTGGGACTTTTGCCGGTGTTTTTACCCCCAGTGCATTAACGATACTGGGTATTATCCTCTTTTTACGCCTGGGTTATGTGGTCGGCGCTGCAGGGCCCGCAAAAGCCCTGGTGATCATCGCCATGGGGATTTGGCGAGGCCATTGCCGGCTCAGCCCTTATACCCACCAGCACAATATCTCCTCGCCTTTTAGCGGCGATAGCTATGTCCTTTCTTTTTATTTTTGCATGGATAGGAGCGGATTGGGCCACCAGGTTCCAGTATGTTGTCATGGCATTGCTGGTCGCAGCTCTTTTTTCCTTTTTTGCCGGGGGTCTGCCCACGTGGAATTCCGGGATTTTTATGGCAAACTGGTCGGCACCGGGTGAGGCCGTTCCCTTTTGGGTGCTGTTTGCCCTTTTCTTTCCGGCAGTAACAGGGTTCACACAGGGGGTAAGCATGTCGGGAGACCTGAAAGATCCCGGAAAAAGCCTTCCATTGGGTACCTTCCTGGCTGTGGGTGTTTCGATTGCTTTCTATTTCGGCTCGGCTGTGCTTTTCGCAGGAGTCCTTTCCAATCAGGAGCTGGTGGCTGATTATACAGCCATGAAACGGATTGCACGTTTCAGTGCGCTCATTGATACAGGTGTCATTGATGCAACACTTTCTTCCGCCGTGGCCTCATTTCTTGGAGCACCGAGAATTTTGCAGTCACTTGCTTCGGATCGTATTTTTCCCTTTCTTTCAATTTTTTCCAAAGGTTTCGGACCTGCAGGTAATCCTCGTCGCGCTGTTTTGCTTGCAACCGGTATCGGCTTTGCTGCTGTCTGGCTGGGAAACCTTGACTTGATTGCACCGGTGGTATCCATGTTTTTTTTGATTTCCTACGGTTTGCTCAACTATGCCACTTATTACGAGGGCCGCACCGCAAGTCCTTCTTTCAGACCTACATTCAAATGGTTCGATTTTCGACTGAGTTTACTGGGAGCCGTTGCCTGCCTTTTGGTTATGTTGGCCATAGATCCGGTAACCAGTATCATCGCCATATCTATCCTGTTTGCCATTTTTCAATACCTTCGGCACACGGCAGCCCCGGCACGCTGGGCCGATAGCAGCCGTGCCCAACACCTTCAGCGAACAAGGGAGAACCTTCTGGCTGAAAATGTTTCTCCCGAACATCCCAGAGATTGGCGTCCGCAAATTCTGGCATTTTCGGAAGATCCTGACCGGCGGCCTCCCCTTTTGCGGCTGGCTTCATGGCTCGAAGGCGGAAGCGGCCTGACAACGGTTGTTAAGTTGATGGAAGGCAGAGACCTGCTATTATCCAAAGAAAAGGAAAAAGTCGAAAGCCGCTTGCACCAGGATATCCAGGATCATAATCCCGCTGCTTTTCCATTAGTGTTGACAACCAGAAACCCTGAAATTGCTGTTCATACGCACGGGTCAAGGCCGAGGATGTCCAAAAACAAATTGAAGAGGAAAATATAAGTTCTGAAGTAAAATCAGAAAAAAAGGATTCTTAGTTCAAAGCCTCGTCTGAGGTCTTTTTCGGATAGCTTCATAGTTTCATCTCCCGCTTGCTTGTCACGCTTTAACCCATCCCTCGGCCCGGAGTCTTTCCCAGGCAAGCCTAATATTTGCCGGTTTAAACAAACTTCTTTTGCGATCGTTCCATTCGGCCATTGCAGCAATAGCAGTTTCCGCATCGGAGACTTCGCCGTCATGAATAGCCGTCCAATGAACCGAGGCTAGCATCTCCATGCCGTAGGGTGTTTCAAACCCATCCACGAGATCGGCCACCCGCTCAATATGGCCTACGGCTTTTGGATTATTCCGGAGAAAATGATCGGCCGCCTTGTCGGCGTCCGGAAGCAGGGTAATTTCCACATCCGGTTTCTGGGTATCCCCATATCCCCGGATATGATGCCCCTCCAAGATTTCCAGAACCTTATTGAGGTTATGAGCGTAGGGTCCATACAGGTGTTTGACATACCGCAGCTTCAGATCCATGCCCGATTCCTGCAGAAAATAGGCGAGCTTCTGTATCTCCAACAGCGTCAACCGGTATGCGAATCGCGCATACTGCTTCATGAGCTTGATGAGCAAGGCCCGGGCCACAGTCATCTTCGGTCTTGCAGTACCAACAGGCATATCCTTTGCATCCGGGCTGCCTTTGGGTTCGAAAAGCTTCACCTGAACGTCCGGCATGTTCTGAAACACCGATTCGATCATTGCTTTGACCCGGCTCCACTGCAGTCCGCCCAATCCGGAACCCAACTCCATTGCTGTCGTATTCATGTTATTATTATTTGATAAAGGGTCAAAAAACAAAGTATTTTCTGATTCAGCCGCCTGATATATTCTCGGAAATAAAGCCAGCTTACATTTTCCACGGAGCATTCGTAGTCGTTCACGGGGATGGTCAATGTCGGCCGGTTCTTGATGCGGTCGGATTTCATGATTGTGTCGTTTGTCTTGATATTTTCTTGGTTAACTGCTTGGGACCATGATAAATTTTCAACCCTAGATCCGGAATACGGTCCATGCTCAAAGCTCCTTATTGGATTGGTTCCCATGCTTCGCGTGGGAACGGGATAAGCTTGCAAGAACACCCTAAAGCTACAGGGGAAGATTGTCATGTTTCTTGTCGGGCATCCGGTCCTTTTTGTTCAACAACCCTTTCAGTGCCCGGATCAGTTTCGGGCGGGTTTGTTCCGGAAGGATCACTTCATCCACATATCCGTGCATGGCCGCCTGATAAGGATTGGCAAACTTTGTGCGATATTCTTCGATCATCTCCAGTTCTTTTTGAGCCGGGTCCGGCGCTTCCTGGATCTCCTTTCGGAAAACAATGCCCACCGCCCCCTCGGGTCCCATGACGGCAATCTCAGCAGTGGGATAGGCGAAATTAATGTCACCTAATAAATGTTTGCTGCTCATCACAATATAAGCACCACCATATGCCTTGCGTGTGATTACGGTAATCTTGGGCACCGTCGCTTCGCAGTAGGCGTAAATCAACTTGGCCCCGTGCTTGATGATTCCGCCGAATTCCTGCTGGGTTCCCGGCAGGAACCCGGGTACGTCGCAGAATGTAATCAGAGGAATATTGAAACAATCGCAGAAACGGACAAAGCGGGCACCCTTTGCGGAAGCATTGATATCCAGGCACCCGGCGGCAATATTAGGCTGATTTGCGACAATACCTACCGGATAACCATTGAGGCGAGCAAATCCCACGATGATGTTTTTGGCATAGTTCTTATGGACTTCCACAAAATGACTGTTATCCACAATGCTGCTGATAAGCGTATTCATATTATAGACACGTTTGGGACTCTCCGGAATCAGATTTCTAAGCTCCATGTCCGTGCGGGCCGGGTCATCCGTCGGTTCCTTGCGAGGAGGTTTTTCCCGGAAATTGGGAGGGAAAAAGGAAATGAGTTCCCGCACCATCTGAATGACTTCATTATCGCTTCCCCCCTTAAAATGGGCTACCCCGCTCATGGTGGTATGGGTAGCCGCACCTCCCAGTTTCTCAGTGGTCACATCCTCATGGGTGACAGCTTTGACCACCTGGGGGCCCGTAATAAACATGTAAGAGCTTTTTTCCACCATAAAGATGTAATCCGTCAAAGCAGGAGAATAAACAGCCCCTCCGGCGCACGGTCCCATGATGACTGAAATCTGTGGAATAACACCCGATGCCAGGACGTTGCGCATGAAAATATTGCCGTAACCCGCAAGGCTGGTGACTCCTTCCTGGATACGGGCGCCACCGGAATCCAGCAGGCCGATAACAGGGCATCCGTTTTTCAGTGCCAGATCCTGAATTTTGCAGATCTTGTTGGCGTGAGCCAGGCCAAGCGAGCCACCCAACACTGTGAAATCCTGACCGAAAACAAACACCTGGCGACCATCCATCATTCCGTAGCCTGTAACAACCCCGTCTCCGGGAAACCGCTTTTTGTCAAGACCGAAATCCGTAGCCGTGTGGTATACGAATTTGTCGATCTCCTGAAACGTATCCCTGTCCAGCAGTGCGGCAAGTCTTTCCCGGGCAGTCCATTTATTCTTTTTGTGCTGCTGTTCGATACGGTCCTGTCCGCCTCCTAGTTTCGCGGCGGCCAAATGCTCCTCCAACTGCTTGAATTTTTCCTCGTTTGCCATTTTTTCCTCCACGTGAGCGACGACTCCTCAGAATAGAAAGAATTAAAAATAATAAATCTCCTAAAGATAAAATAACCGATATTCAAGGACAGCCTGAAAAGACAGACAAAATGATCCCGGGAATTTCTGATATCACAAACTGCGGGCATAAATCTTAATCTGGTTTAAAAACTCTTCAAAATTGGGTAAATGTTTTTTGAGGATTCCATAAATCAGTCCGTTGTCAATTCGATCGTAGCCGTGAACAAGGATATTTCTAGTTCCTGCCATGGGTATCAAAAAGCCCAAACTCTTTTTTGTAATAATACCCGCTTCAGCAAGTACCATAAAAATACCCTTATTATCCGAAGGTTCCTGCAACTCCTTGTTTGCGATGATAATTTTGCCGATATCCAGGCATGCCTCAAGGGCCACTTGTATGTTTCTTTCCACAATATCGATTTTGTCCCGGGAAGAAATGTATTCTTCAAATGAACTCAATTCCCCGGACAATCTTTTTAATTTGGAGATTCGTTCCTCGGCTGTTTTAATTTTTTTTTCAATTGATTTCATGCCCTGCTCTCTTTGTCGGATATTCTTGAAATGACACGTTTCCGCAAATTGTTCAGAAACGGTTTAAAATCAAAATACAATCCTTTCAAGACTATTTCATATCCGATCCGACTGTCTTGGTCAGCCTCAAATATCACTTTCCCGGTAGTTAAAACCTGGTAGGCGGTTTCAATGGATGCGGAATTTAAAACAATAACGTCGGTTTGTCGATTGAGCATCAATCCGATATGTGTTGCCGCAAGGTAAGCAGGCGATGAAGCCATAAAAGGGTCCTGTTTATAAAGGACTCGGTCCACAAGAAAGGCCAGATCGACATCGGAATTATTTTTGAATTTTTCATTGTCCAGGACCGAACCAAACAGATATACGGCCATTATGGTTCGTTTTGCATCAGCAGATCCGCATATGTACTGGTTTATCTTATGCTCGATGACTTCAACAAGTTTTTTGTTTTTCGACATAACCCATATTAACACAAAACCTGAAAAGATAGCCATACTTTCAGGTGCAATGTGACTCAAAGGGCGCGGCCGGTTTCTTCGGCTTCGCTCAAGGCCGGCATGAGATGGCGGGGACTTTTGGCATCACCGATGACATAAAGCTCAACATGGCGCCGATCCAGCATCGGCTTGGCGTCGCGCACAGCACTCATGGACTCGGCCACCACGACGGTGTCGAACCTTTCCAGGGTCAGCGGTTTGCCGGCGAAAGTGAAAATCACGCCGTCGTCGGTGAATCGTTGTACAGCCACCTGCTTGTAAAGCCTCACGGAATCTCTGTTGAGGCGCTCTCTAAGGTAATACCGGTCGTTGCTGGACATTTCTTCGGCAAAGTGTCGTTTGCGGTTGAGCACCACCACCACTTTGCCCTGCTCTGCCAGAAAATCGGCTGCCACAAGCCCGGCCTGGCCTCCTCCCAATACAATCACCCGATCGCCGATAATTTTACCGTCCAGCACTTCAGTAACCGTACACAGATCCATCTTTACGGTGAACAGCCCCTTGATAATGGGCATCTCCGGCAGGCTTCCCGAGGCCAGAATCACAGCCTGCGGATTCAATTCATCCAGCAGCGTTTGGTCCAGTTTGGTATTGAGACGCACCCCAACCTTTAGGCGCTCCAATTCCCGTGCAAGAAAATGGATCATATCCATGATCTCTCCCCGACCTGGAGCCCTGGCGGCCAGCAGAAGCAGTCCGCCCACGCAGCCCTTTTCTTCAACCACGGTGACATGATGACCACGAATGGTCGCCACGCGGGCCGCTGCCAGCCCGGCCGGACCGGCTCCCACCACCAGGACACGTTTGGAAACCGCCGTCGTCTCCTTATCCGCCATCATATATTCCCGCCCCACATCGGGGTTGACCACGCAGGAACCTGGTTCGAGAGCCAACACCTGGTGAATACACCCCAGACAGCAGCCGATACATGGCCGGATGGCGTTCAGGTTTCCGCTGCGGGCTTTTTCCGGAAGCATGGGATCGGCAATCAACGCACGTCCCATGGCCACTACGTCAACCCGCCCCTCCCTGAGAATGCGGTCGGCCATTTCCGGATTTTTTATCCGTCCCACACCCACTACGGGTATGCGAACTACCTGTTTGACGGCCTCGGCCAGATAGACAAAGCAGCCGTGCTCAACATACATGGAGGGAATGGACAGTTGTTTGGAACCATAGACTCCGCCCGACACATGCAGGTAATCCGCACCATTTTTCTCCAGAATCGGTGCCAGACGCAGGGCATCATCCAGGGTCCAGCCCCCCTCGACATAGTCGTCGCCGTTGATTCGCAATCCCACAGGAAAATCGGCACCGGCCCTGGTTTTGATGTTGTCCAGCACCTCCAGAAAAAAGCGGATGCGGTTTTCAAAACTTCCACCATAGCGATCCTGTCGATGGTTGGCATTGGGCGACAAAAACTGGTTGATCAGATAACCGTGGGCCCCGTGGACCTCGACGAAGTCGAATCCAGCGTCCCGGCAACGTCTTGCCGCATCACCGAAAGAGGCTACCAGTTCGCCTATCTCCGCCATGCTCAGCTCCCTGGGAACGCCTTTGACCACCGCTAAGGCGGGAATCGGCGACGGTGCCACTTTCCGGTCGTGGTAGGACTGCCGGCCACCGTGCATTAACTGGACACCAAAACAGACATCATAGGGCTTTATAGCCCTGACCATCTTTTTCATCGGCGCAATGCATCCGTCTTCCCACAGGGCGGGAAGGCCGGGCAGTTCAAGACCGGTGGGATGCACACCGGCACCGCCCACCAGGATCATGCCGGCACCACCCTGGGCCCGGGCTGCCAGATAGCCGGTGAGCTGGTCGGTAACATAATTGTTCTCATCCACACCGAAATTAATACTCATGGCGGACATGAGCAACCGGTTCTTGGCGGTTATCCGCCCGATCCGAACGGGAGAAAAAAGGTGTCTGAGAACGGTCATGGATCCTCCGGGAGCGTTGGTATTGGTCAGGAAAAAAAGGCCTGTCAGGATTTCAACAAAGATAACATGTGAGATCCTGATTTTTATAAACATAAATACTGAATGGTTGCAATATTAAAATGGTTGAAATAGACTCCATTTTACAGGTTGATTTTGCAGTCATAATCCAATTGAGCCTGCCGGCAATTTTGAAAAATGCGCAAATTTGTAAGTTTCAAGATTCGATCAATTTTGAGGCGGGTTAACATAACATACTGATCATGCCAAAATGGAAAAGAAAATCATTATAGACTTTTTGGAAAAAATCGAACTTTTTCAAAGCCTTGAAAAAGAAGAATTTGACACTGTTGCCCAAAATATCACTACCAGAAATTTTGCTCCTAAAACCATGTTGTTTGCTGAAAACAGACCCCGTGAATACATTTTCATAATCTACAAAGGGGAAGTGGAGCTTTTTAAGAAATCCCCCTCCGGGGTTGAAATTATGCTTTCGGTTTTCCGGAGACTCGATTTTCTGGGCGAAGGTTCCCTTACCGATGATTCCCAGCACTCTACCTCGGCCCGCGCCAGAATTAAAACCGAAGTGTTTTGCCTGCACAAGGATTTTTTTGCCGCTAATGGTCCCATTGCTCTTAAAATTTTTTCGAATATCGCCAGGGTTATTTCCCGTCGGATGCGACAAACCAATGCCAGAGCCGTCAGTTTATCGGCACAATACGAATCAGGCCGAACCCGCCGAGAACAAGACCTTCTTGGCGAAAGGGACGTACCCGATGAATATTACTATGGGATTCAGACCCTTCGTGCTCTGGAAAATTTTAACATTACAGGTGTTACCCTAAACTTTTATCCTGTTTTGGTTCAATCACTTGCCATGGTAAAAATGGCCGCAGCCAAAGCCAATTATGATCTGGGATTGCTTTCCTCTCCCCTTTCCGATGCTATTATCAAAGCTTGCTGCGAAATAATAAACGGCAAATACATTTACCATTTTGTGGTGGACATGATGCAGGGGGGAGCCGGCACATCCACCAACATGAACGCCAACGAGGTTATCGCCAACAGGGCTCTGGAAATTCTGGGCCATGAAAAAGGCCAATACCGATATTGTCATCCCAACAACCATGTCAACATGTCCCAGTCAACCAATGATGCGTATCCCACAGCCATTAAAATTGCGCTGATCCGCAGCAACGAGGGTCTGGTGCATGTTCTCACAGAACTCATCAAGGCTTTCAGAGATAAAGCTGATGAATTTGCCCATGTCATTAAAATGGGTCGCACTCAGTTGCAGGATGCTGTTCCAATGACCCTGGGCCAGGCTTTTGAAGCCTACGCAGTTACCCTTGAAGAAGAAATACAGCGGCTGAATGAAAATGTTCGCCTTTTCCTCGAGGTTAACTTGGGTGGAACAGCTATCGGCACAGGTATCAATGCCTTACCGGGCTACAGCTCTGCTGTCATTGAGAATCTGCGCAAAATCACAGGTTATGAAATTGTAGTCTCGTTCAATTTGGTGGAAGCCACCCAGGATACCGGGGCTTTTGTGATGTATTCTTCAGCCATAAAGCGACTGGCGGTTAAGCTTTCCAAGATCTGTAACGACCTTCGCCTGCTGTCTTCAGGTCCCCGCGCCGGTTTCAACGAAATCAACCTGCCGCCCATGCAGCCGGGCAGCACCATCATGCCCGGCAAGGTGAATCCCGTGATCCCGGAAGTAGTCAACCAGATTGCTTATAAGGTTATCGGCAATGACCTCACGGTTACGATGGCCGCCGAAGCAGGACAATTGGAATTGAATGTGATGGAACCCGTGATGGTGTTCAGCTTGTTCGAATCCATTGAAATGCTGAAAAATGGTATGGAGACTCTAAACCATCGATGCATCAAAGGAATTACTGCCAATGAAAAACGTTGTCGTGAACTGGTTGAAAACAGCATTGGTCTGGTCACGGCTCTGGTTCCCTATATCGGCTACGAAGAGTGCGGACGGATAGCTGCAGAAGCGCTTCAATCAGAACGCAGTGTCTATGACCTGGTGCTTGAAAAAAAACTGATGTCAAAAAAGGAACTGGATATAGTACTCTTGCCTGAAAACATGATTACACCTAAGGGTCTATTTTAATTGACGATATAACGACCAGAAAGGGTAGTAGAGGTAATGGCAAACATCGTAGATTTGAGATCCGACACGATCACCAAACCGACCCGGAACATGAGAAAAGCGATGGCTGAGGCTGAGGTGGGCGATGATGTATTCGGGGAGGACCCGACGGTAAAAACACTGGAGGATATGACAGCGGACCGTTTAGGAAAACAGGCGGGTCTTTTCGTAACCAGCGGCACCATGGGCAATCTCGTGTGCGAAATGTCCCACTGTGGAAGAGGCGACGAGATGATATTGGGAGATCAGCACCACATTTTCTTTTATGAACAGGGAGGCTCGGCTGCCATTGGCGGTATTCATTCCCGGACGATTCCGAACAATTCTGACGGGACCATTGATCTCAAAGCCATTGCCGGGGCAATCAGGCCCGACAACATTCATTTTCCCAGAACCAGGCTTATCGTCCTGGAAAATACCCACAACCGGTGCAACGGCTCACCGTTGTCAATCGAATACATGAATCAGGTGGGAAAGCTGGCCCATGACAGGGGGATCAAGCTTCACGTGGACGGGGCCAGGCTTTTCAACGCTGCCCGTGGCCTGAATGTAAAGGCCCGGGACCTGGTCGCCCCGGCTGATTCCGTCACCATTTGTCTGAGCAAAGGCCTTGCTGCACCGGCAGGTTCGGTGGTTTGCGGCAATTCGGATTTTATAGCAAAAGCAAGAAGGGTCCGAAAGGTGCTCGGTGGCGGGATGCGTCAGGTGGGGGTGCTGGCTGCCGCGGGCATTGTGGCCTTGACGGAGATGGTCGACCGGCTGATTGAAGACCATGAGAACGCCAAAAAGCTGGCACGTGCCCTGGCGGAAATACCGGGCTTAAAAATCGACCCGGCAACCGTTTTGACCAATATCGTTTATGTTGAGATCACAAAAGAACAATTGACGGCTGAAACTCTGGTGAATCGCTTGGATCGGGCCGGCGTAAAAGTGCTTCCAACCGGAGCACGCAAGATTCGGGCGGTTACCAATTATCATATCCGGCCATCGGATATCGAAACCGTTATCGGGGTTTTTAAAACCGTTATAGTGAGGGAGTAGTGGAGCCATATTTGGAATATTTCCAGAGATAAAGAGTCCTGAAATTGGTTTTAAATTAAAATCAATCATTAGCAGAGGTATCATGTCAGTTTCAGCCTCTGAAGGGTGTGGTATGAAGGATTCTTTTTAAGTTCATAAAAAAAGCTAACGCGTTAACAGCTATCCGTCTACAGTGTTCGTCGAGAATAAAATCTTCTGGATTTGTGTAGACCTCGAGTGTCTTGTTTCCCAACTGAAATGTTGCCAACAAATTTGTTTTAATAAATTATTGACAGTTGAATCGTGAAAAGTTAATTGCAGTCTTTGACGAGGTGGTCTCCCGCTTTAGTGATCATGACAATCCTAAAATTCTCACAAAGGTCGCAGGTGCACTTTTTAATAAGGCGGTCGTTTTAGGAAGTCTTGGCAAGGCGGAAGAAGAGATGGCGGCCTATGACGAAGTGGTTTCCCGTTATGCTGATCATGATGATCATGAAATCCTTAGACAGGTCGCAAGTGCAAAGAATGGAAAAGCCTGGACGATTTACTGTTTAAATAACAAAGAACGTTTTCCGGAAGCATTATCCCTGGCGATATCAGCAAGTGCATCAGATCCAGAAGATTCCTTTATTTCACATACAATCGCCATGATTTCAGGTTCGTTGAATCAGTGGGACAAGCGTTTCAGTTCGCTCGTAATTTTTTAGCTGATAACCGCTTAATAGAATGTCAAACAACCGATATTATCCAATTTTTCATCCTTGCCGCTGTGCATGGCAAGGCAAATTACGCGCTGAAATTAATTAAAGAGTATCCTGGTGCATCAGCAAAACTGGAGCCGCTTTTGGTCGCTCTAAAAATGAAAGCTCAAAAAGAGTTTTCCGCACCCCAGGAAGTCGTTGAGGTAGCAATGGATATTCTCAAACAGATTGATAAATCTGAAAAAAGTCCTAAAACGAGCCTGAGAATCACAGTCTGAACGTGGGGAATTGAGTATGAAAAAATCATCAGTTATTTACGAAGAAACAAGAATATTGACAGCGAAATATTATCATCCAAAATCCGATGACTATTTAGATTATATTTCGAAAATTCAAATCAGAGATTCGGGAAAAAATCCTGTTGAAATGAATTTGAAATTTGATGGAATACCACCTTTTGCTGCTCCAATGCCACCAAAGGAGCATACCATCAAGGCTCCGGCAATCCTTGATTCATAGGCAAAAACCTGTCGCATTTCAGCCATCTGCTCCGGATCAGCGCTTTCGCCTCCCATGAGCGCCTGCATGCCTGCCATGAATTCTTCAATGTCCACCATCCCTGATGTCCTGCTGAGGCAACTCCATAACAACATCATCATCCTATTTTACTATGGATTTGGCGGTTTCCTGCAGGTTTCTAAATCACTTTACTATTTATGCGAATGTGGAAAACATTTTCGACAAGGAGTATCCCATTTTTCTGTCTTCTTCTTCCGGAGATACCATCGCTCCGGGAACCATTGTCACCAGCGGTTTGAGTTTTAAGACATTTCCGGTCAATCGACGAGCATCAATGGCGCGGGGCAAGCTCTTCTATCGCCTCGTTCAGCAGTCAGTTCTATCAGGTCCGGTCAACTCTCAGACAATCGTTGGTGGTACAGAATCTTCAGAGGTAATGGAAATAGTGCAGCATGACGAGTTGCACGATTTACCATTTTAAAGCAAGTACAAAATATAGGGGTAGTAGGAGTCAAGTGCATACCCCCGTTCTCATATTGACCGTGTACTGCCGGGCTTCAGAAAAATGGAAAATCTGCCGGGGAAAATTAAACTGGCTCTGGAGAAATGTTCATGATTCAACAAAGTCCAACTGAATTTTGTGGCCATAGCATTTTCAGTATGCTATATTCCTCAGGTCAAAATCATTACCTTTTCCACGCAAATGGGTTACACTCAAATTATACGCAAAAGTTAAAGGATTTACAAGAAATGCGTTTGTTCTGGGTAGACCTTCTGAAAGTACTCGCCATCTTCGGGGTGATCATCCTGCATGTCTCTGCCTCGCTTCTGGTTCCCTTTGAAACATCAAAGGAGTGGTGGATCGGTAACATCTACGATTCGCTTTCCCGATGGTGTGTACCCCTGTTTGTCATGGTAAGCGGAGCCGTGGTACTACCCGGTGTGGAAAAGCAGCCGCTTGGACAATTTCTTCTTGTTCGCGTCATAAGAATTCTGATTCCCTTTCTGGTCTGGAGCGGCATCTATTTTCTTTACCGTATCCATTTCAAAGAAGACGATCTCACTCTTTCACAGTTTTTCCCGATGCTGCTCAGCGAGCCGATCTATTATCATCTCTGGTTCATTTATATGCTGGTTGTCCTCTATTTATTCGCACCTCCGGCCGGGGTATTTCTGAATCAGGCACCGGAAAAATACACCTGGTATCTTATTGCTCTCTGGTTTTTCTGGGCCTCACTTCTTCCGATTCTAGATAAACCTCTCGAGAATGAGCTTTATTTCTTTCCGAGCATGGATGATTACTCACCACTCAAACTTTCGGGATACTTTTTATTAGGTTATATGCTTAAAGACCAGCGTATCCAATCAAAAAGACAATTTTTCATTGTGGTGCTCGTGTTCCTGATCGGAGGAGCAGTTACCATCATCGGAACCTTTTTGATGAGTCACGACAGAGGAGAATTTTCTCCCTTTTTCTACAAGTATTTCAGTATCACCGTCGTGGCCATGACCCTTTCTCTTTTTCTCATGGTGAAAGGCGTTTTTCATACTCACAAAGAGACCACGGATGATGGAAAGGAGCAAATTCGGATGAATTCTCCCAAATTTCTGCAAAAACTCGGGATGAGCGTTTTCGGAATCTATCTGATTCATGCACTGGTTCTCGAACTTCTGCGGGATGGAAGACTCGGTTTTATCATCGACCATACCAGTGTTTTCGGAGTGGCGATTTCGCCTGCAGCGGGAATTCCTGTTTTTGCAGCAAGTATTTTCATTTTTTCACTGATTCCTGTTTTTATTTTAAGTTACATTCCAATGGTAAGGAAAATGGTTGCATGAACCTTTTAAAATTCATCTACATCGGATTTATTTCCCTTTTCGGACCCCTGTTTGTGTTCGGCTCATGTTCCAATGAGGCTGCCGAAATCCATTTTGTTCCGGAATATATTTCATTTAAACAGGTTGCGGAGCTACCCCTGCATAATCTTCCTAAAATGGAGGCCTGGCAGAAAGCCGTACCAAAGGTTGTTGAAATTTCAATTCCAAGAAACAATAATGAACCTGATCAGCCTGCGCTCTGGTATCATTCAGGAACAAAAACGAAAAAGCCGCTTTTTCTGGTTCTTCATAGCTGGAGTGCTGACTACCTTCAACATTACGGTATCCCGTACGGCGCATTTGCCGAAAAGAATGACTGGATTTTCATTCATCCCAATTATCGAGGCAAATTCGACAACCCGGAAGCCACCGGATCGGAAAAAGCGATTCAGGATGTGCTTGCTGCTCTCGAATATGCCAAAGAGCATGCACCGGTAGACAATGATCGGATTTATCTGGCTGGATTTTCCGGAGGGGCTATGATGTCGCTCATTCTGGCAGGTCGATACCCGGAAAAATTCACCGCAGCGCTGGTATGGGTGCCCGTATATGACCTGAACGACTGGTATGACACTGTTATTCAATCCCAATATAATTACACTGCCTACTACAGAAACGACATCGAAGTTTCCTGCGGTGGAAAACCGGATAAGGATGACAAGGCGATGGAAGAATGTCGAAAAAGAAGCCCTTCAGCCTATCTGGCCAATGCCAGGGGAAAGGGTGTTCAGGTGTTCATCAGCGGAGGGATCCAGGACCATTTTGTTCCTCCTTCTCATGCAATCCGGGCTTTCAATGACCTCGCCGACGATAAAGACAAAATATCTGAAACCGATTACAAAGCCCTTGATGAAACCAAATCCCTTTCGGACGGACTCAAAGGGTACGAGGAAAACAACCGGTTTTTTGACGAAGCTGAACTTCCGGTCATTTTCAAAAGAAAGTCAGGAAATGCCACCATCGTTCTTTTTGACGGCGGTCATGACATTGTTTATAATGCCGGATTCCATTGGCTCTCCGAATTACATCGCTGACTCAAAAACATCTCCGAGTGTAAACATGATTTACGATTTTAAAATAAAAAAACAATTGATCAATATATTACTTATCTTTGCAATGTGGACAGGTTTTGCTTGTTTTTTATCCCGCACAGCAATACCCCAGGAATCTGATCCTATTCACAATCCCTTTGTCGTAGAACCAGAGAAAGAATTAATGCAAATCTCCGATTTCGAACAACGGCTCATTCAGGAAGACCTTGTCAATGTTCATACGTTAGACCCATCTCTGGTGGTGGACCTGAAATACGCCAAAACCGATAATTTCATGGGAGTAAACGTCTATGGTGATTTCACCCGAGCATATCTTCGCCTGAAACCGGCATTGAAACTCGTCAGGGCTAACCAGATTCTCCGCGAAAATTATCCGAATCTTCGCATTCTGGTGGCTGACGCCCTGAGACCGCGGTCTGTCCAGCATATGATGTGGAATCTCGTGGTCGGCACCCCCCAGCAGCCATATATCGCAAATCCGAATTCGGGTTCCATGCACAATTTCGGTGCTGCAGTGGATGTCACCCTCTATAATGTGGAAACTAAACAGCAACTCGATATGGGAACTCCACTCGACCACTTCGGTCCTCTGGCTCAGCCTGTGCTGGGTACTAAATTTTTTAAGGAAGGGAAGCTGAGCGAAGCCCAACTTAAAAACCGCCTTATTTTAAGAAAGGTTATGATCGATGCAGGCTGGTATCCTCTCAATATTGAGTGGTGGCATTTCAATGCCTTTTCCCGGGATTACATCCGGAAAAATTATTCTATCATCGAATAAGGGACTCGGATAAAATAAATCGCCCTTACCTTACATTTCCGCGGACCAGCTAAAGGAAATTCGAATCGCCGACAGCATGCGTAATGGGCCGTCCCGGTCATCCTTATACCCGGCTTCTCATTGCCGGTGCGCGGGGTGAAACCGAAACAACGACCGGATCCATTTAATCCGGAAACTCCCTTAAGGATTCGTGGATCCCCTTGTGCATCTCATACCAGAAGTCCAGAGCCGCCTTGTGCTTGTCATCGGTAAATCTTTTCAGCCAATATTCCAGTTGATCGTTCTGAAGACCATCCGTCTCCTTTTTCTTTCTCAGAAATGACCAGACAATATCAGTATTTCGTTCCGGTTCCCAAAAAATGGACGCATTTCGGCTGTTGATGCGGCCGGCAGTCAGTGACAATGATCGCAGGAACGCATCCCTGCAACAGAATAGTTCCTCAATGACATCCGGCATCATGTCCTCCGCCCAGGCACGGTGAAAACGGCAAAAACCCAAATTGTCGAGCATAAGTTCCTTGACCATTCGTTTGGCGTTTTCCTGACCCAATCGATAAGGCGGCAGAAAATCTTTACCATAATGCATATAGTATTTCCCCATGATGGCCATGGGAGACAATACTCCCGGTGTCCAGTACTGGTTGGGCACCATCCATCCCTGACGGGCAAACGCATTGTACACAAAACAATCCATAACCCGTTTGCCTCTTTCACGTCCCAGACGACGGGCAAACTTGCGGGGGCCGAATTTAAGGGGGATTCGACTGTCGGGTTTGACCATTTCATGAAGCAGGGCAACCCCAAGTTTGGCGTTATGCATCGAATCTGCCACAAGGTCGAACCCGTTCCGGGAAAAAACGGGCAAAGCGGAAACTCCCAGTTCATCGGGTGTCAGATACCTTTCGTGAAGGCATTCCATGAGCCAGGAAACCACGCCGCCGGCCGAAATGGCATCAAAACCCAGCGAGTCACCGGCCTGGTTCAATATTTCAGCAGCGCGCTGGTCGAAGATTCCGCACAAGGGGCCAAGGCACTGATACGGTTCATAATCTTTTTTGAACTCGCCCCGGAGTTTTTTGCAAACAGCCGCACAGGGTTCCCCACAGGTTTTTTGCTGTTTGGTTGCTATGGTTTCTTCGTTGAATTGCTTCAGGTAATGGTTGAGGATAAATTCACGATTAAACTCGATTCTTTCTTCTTCGGTCCAATAGATGCTTCGATAGTTGAAAGCGATCATATTGCCAAACTGCGTGGCATAATTCACACCAAACGTTCCACCGGTATCAAACTGGGGATCGAAACGGTATTTGGTGGTTGCTTCAAAGTCTTTGGCTGCCAACCGCTTTTGATATTTGTCTTCAAACCATTTATCAGCCACCTTTCGATCCCGAAAATCCTCATCAATAAATGTTCCGCCATAAATGACACCTGCAATGCCATGGTCCATCAACAGCTTGGTACCAAACCCCCCTCTGCCTGCCCATGTGTCAACATGGCTCAGCTTGCCCTTGGACACCGGGGCCGAAGCAATCGCCCCGAAATCGGTATATTGGGCTGCGGGACCAACGGCGAGCACCCTGGGATCGGTTTCATAACGGTCACCCAACTGTTCAAGCGCATAAGCCATGATGGCATACACCCCTTTTCGGCCCTGCTGCCACACCTCGTGCAAATCCAAAGGGATGAGCTCCACATCGATCTCTTCTCCGTGAAGACGGTTCAGATATAACAGAGAAGGGGTGGATGCTTTGTTGATAATGGAAACCATATTGATCCCGAGGTTATCGAACACGAGGGCTGCTCCTCCCATGGAGGAAATATAAAAACCATGCCAGCAAGGAGAAATACCGTTAAATATCAGCCGATTCGACCCCGGAAAAATCGAACCGGCAAGCAGGCCGGCACCGATATTGAGGCTATTGTGTTTGTAGGCCAGATGAATACCCAGATCAACAGGTCCGAAAAAATCTCCTACCTTGTAACGTTTCATTCTGTAAAAGCCATTTGAAGCATCCAGCATGAGTATTTTTAACCAGTTCAAGTTATTACCCCTTACATTATTGATTTTTTATTTTTTACACGAGCTTTTTTGAGAAATGTCAGAGCCCATGTGACGGCAATTTCTCCTCAAGAGAGAAAAGTTGTTTCTTTTTTGGATTCTCAAGCAGATGCCATGGCGCTTATGAGTCGCCATGGTTCGACTGATTTTTTTCCCACCTGTCTTTCAAATCCCCCAGGTTTTCGCTATGTGTCAAAACAACCATCTCATCATCTTTTTTAAGCTTGGTTTCCTCAGTCGCAAGGTTAAAATGACCATCACGATAAAAACAAATAACCCGGGTGTTCTCCGGAAGATCGAGATCAGCAACGCTCTTTCCCTTTTCTTTATCCACCGTGAACGTAAAGAACCTTGCCTCTGCTTTAATCACTGTGGAAAGTTCAAGAAAATCGATGCCTTCCACCATGTCAGCAAGATATCGGCCGATGGTCCGGGATGGAAAAATAGTGTGTTTGAGGTCCAGCTCAGAGCAGATTTCCTCAAATTCAGGATCCTGAATTTGAGGGATGACCCGTTTGAAGCCCAAAGATCTTCCCACAAGACTCGATATCATATTTGCCTGGTCGCTGTTGCTGAGGCAAAAAAGCACATCAGTCTGCTCCGGACCCACCTCTCGAAGAATAGCGGGATTGCTTCCGTCTCCGTTTAAAAAACTGCAGTCTAATATGTCCGAGAGATTATCTATCCTTTCCTGGTCCTTTTCGATAATAATGACTTCGTGGCCTCTTTCTATCAACAATTCAACGGTCCTCACGGTGAGTTCACCGGCACCGACAAAAGCGATTCTCATATAATTATAACCTCCTTCCTATCCAGGTTCTGGGATATACCATCACCAGCCAGGCAAGTATTTCAAGCCTTCCAAGAAGCATGTCAATACAAAGAATCCCTTTGAGCAGATTCGGCATCTCGGAGCTGACCACCCCTGCGGAGAGCCCGACAGTCGCCGTGGCCGAAACCACTTCGAAAAGGGAATCCATCGGATTATATCCCATGAATAAGAAAGGCATCCATGAAAGGAGAATGATCGTTACAAAAAGCAAAATAATGAGAAGCGCTTCCTGAATCTCCGTTTCTTCCATGCGCTGGCCGGCTATTCGCGGTTTAGCCACCGCATGAATGCTGGCGCAAGCCTTCCTGAGCACTATCCGTAAAAGATTTATGACCATCAGCAGTCGTAAAATCTTCACCCCTCCTGCTGTTGAGCCGACTCCTCCTCCTATGGCCATGCTTATAATCAGCAAGAGCTTGGAACCATCAGCCAGTTGTGAGAGATCCATAGTCGTAAACCCGGCTGTTGTCTGGGCTGAAAGAGCAAGAATTGGGGCATTAAGAAGCGCTTGCGTCCATTGCGCTTTTTCCGTTATTACCAGAGAAATGCCAAGTACCAAACTCACCAACCCACTCACAATAAGTATTCCATACAATTGTAAAGTAACGGTAGTTGGTCTTGAATCCTTTTTGTAGAGCCTGTGATAAAAGCTCAAAGGTATTGCGCCTGCAAGGCAGATCAAAATAACGGAAAAGTGAAAAACCGGACTTCCCAGAGCAGCAAGGCTGGTATCATGAGGAGCGAAACCTCCAGTGGATACCGATGCCATGGTGTAAAGAAGAGCGTCGAAGGGTCTGGTTCCCACAACCAGCAGGAGCAGGAAACCAGCCACGCTCAAAACAGTATATACGGTAAGCACGCGACGCGCATGGGCTTTTGTTCCTCCTACCAGATCATCTTCCCTGGCCTCGGTAACAGCAAAACGTATTGATGAAGAACCTGGCCGGAAAAGCAGGGCGAGAGAAAGGACAACGATTCCCAGACCGCCATACCATTGCATCCAGGCGCGAGCAAAGAGAAACGTCTGTGCCTGATTTTCCAGGCCATTTAAAGTACTAAGACCGGTGGTGGTGGCGGCGGAGATGGTTTCAAAAAGTGCATCGGAAAAAATCAGCCCTGAGCCCATTACCGGAAAAGACATAACCAGGGGCGTAAAAAAGAACATGAAAGCCACAAGAACCATGGCTTCATTGACCTGCACTTCCATAGGAGCCCGCATTCTCCCAAGGAGAAAACCAATTCCTGCCAGTGCGACAATGACAACTGCGTATCTGAAAGTAATATGGGTCTCCCCATAGATCAGTGACACCGCCAAAGGAATAACCGTCAATATGGCGACCACAAGGCAAAGCTGTCCGAAATATTTTGCCAGGACCGGAAAACGGACCGCATAGCTGAGTCCGGCTGCTTGCTTTGTCATGAGTTACCTCATTTTCCTTTATGATAGTGCACTTTCGTCGCCGGTGTCCTGAGTGAATAGACACGATGATGATCAGCATGGCACCACGAGTTGTTTCCAGTGATTAACTTAATGGTTTGGTTTATGCAAGGGCCGATATGTATTATTTTTTCAAATTCAAGACGATGACTCAATGCCAAATGTATGCTGCCAAAGATAATACACCATATATAAATTCCTTATGAAGCAGTTCTGCTTTTTTGCCTTCTCCAACAGCACCCAGGGGGACAAACAAAGGTAGAAAATGTTCGGAAGGATAAGGATGGTTTTTTTCAGCATCAAGCCCCTGCTTTTTATAGTTCAACAACGATGGTGCATCCCCATTCAAGAGGTTATTTTCAAGCCAGGAATCAAAATTTATTGCATATTGGACAGGTTCATCATTCATTTTACGCCCGTGCATGTCTTCAAGATTGTGAGTAGCTCCACCACTTCCCATGATTAATACACCCTCGTCCCGAAACCGGGCAAGGGCGTTGCCCATAAGAAAATGATGGTCCGGCCCGAGGTCTCCCTGGATCGATAACTGGATTACCGGAATTTCAGCTTCGGGATACATCAAAGAAAGTGGAACCCAGACCCCATGATCGAACCCTTTGTCGAAATCAATTTTAGATGAAATTCCATTTTGGGAAAAAGCCTCGGTGATCTCCTTTGCAAGCAAAGGGTTACCCGGAGCGGGGTAGGAGATTTCATAAAGTTGTCTCGGAAAGCCGTAAAAATCATGGATTGTTTGGGGAAAATCAGCACCTGAAAACATTGGAGCAACAGTCTCCCAGTGAGCAGAGACGCAAACAATAGCTTTTGGAGTCCCCAGCTTTTTTCCGAGTTTTTTTAGAAAATTATGCGTTGGTGATGGCAAAATAGCCATAATCGGCATACCATGAGAGATAAAAATGCTGGGAAATGATTTCATGATGTTTCTCCTTAAATATGTTTCTATCGTCTTCAGAAAAGTGGTTAATATCAAGCAAGGGTTTTCTACAAATAGATTAGCAGTTCTTCCTTTGACATTACCTGTTTGTTATCATATTATGATGCTAAATTGACAACATAATATGACTTAAAACAGGAGACGGTATGAAGGCAGTTACCATCAGAGGGGTGGATAACGAGTTATAAGCTTTTCAGCAGAGACAGGCATTTTGTTTTAATTCCCGGCTTGGTACAATTGTAGGAAAGTGTTAAAAGCTTTATCCCGTAACTCTGAATGCAAAGGCACAAAAGAATTGAGATTTTAATTCATGACTTATAAAAACGTTTCAAGATTATTTTTTCCGGTATTTTTTTATTTACTACTTTGTTTTTTTATACCGCCTCATGCTTTAGCTCAACAAAACTCCGCTGAAGTAACCACGGAAAAGTCAAGCATCGAAGAATTTAAGCAATCACTTGAAAAAGCCATCAACAATGAAAAGGAAAACCTTGATGATTTAAAAAATCAACTCAGCCGGATTGAGGAAACTCAAAATAAGGTAGAGGAGGACCTAAACGGTTATACAATTCAAATCTCAGCACATAACAATCTTTTTTTGTTGCCTGACACCAGCATCAAGGATCTTGAAGAAGCCCGATTAGTCAACCAGGCTGCGATGGCAAGCGTATCGGACAGAATTAAAAATTTCGAGCAAAGAGCAGGTACCGTTGATCTGCAGCTTTTAAAGACAAATGAACAATCTCTTATCAATGAAAGTCAGTTAAAGGATTTCAAAGAGCAAAAACCGCTCACCGAATCCATGCAAAGTGTTATTAAAGATCTTCAGGAATTAAATAAACTCTTTTCTTCCAAAAAAGCCACACTGGATAAAATACAACAGATCCATCGTAATAACATCCAGGAATTTCAACTGACCCGGAAAGCATTATCAGAACAGGCGAAAAAGTTTGAAAACCAGATTCAGGTTCGCAAGAAAGAAGAATTGTTTAAAAGAACATCCGATGCCCTATTTGGTGTTGGAATCAAACCATTGGTTGAGGAATTTTTCCAGATTGACAAACATATGAGGTCCATTTTTTCGAAATATTTCTGGGAAACGGAACTGTCTGTTTTTTGGCGATCCAGCGATTTTTATACTTTTTCTTCCCTAGTGCTGTTTTTACTCTTAATTATTCTGTTTTTTCGCATGGGTCGTCATTTGGACCGATTTCTTAAAGATCCCAAGATGGAAGCCTTTCCATGGACATCTCTAACATTAAGGATCCTCAGGCGAAGCCTGCTTCTTTTGGTTTTTGTTCTCTTCTTTTATCTTTATTCCGCGATTCTGGCCATCAATTCCGGAACCTCTCTTTTTCATCTGTCTTTGACGCTTTTATTTATCTGGCTTTTTACCAAATGGCCCATAGATCTTCTAAGACTCTGGAACAATGATAACCGTCCCAACCTTCCCTTTGCGGTTCACTTTCGAATCAGGCTGTTGATCGATTCTATTCGATATTTTGCCATGGCCTATGTGTCCATCCAATGGCTGATTTCCAGTTCGAGCATCATACTGGTTCTGGGTCGATTTGTATTTGAAATCAGTCTTCTGACCTGGACCGCGTGCTTCTGGAGGCTTCTGCGAAAAAAAGCTTCGGATTTTTTCTCCATACAATATAAAGGCATCAGGGTATTTCACACATTCACCTCTTTTATTCTATACACCGTTGCTGGTGTAGGATTTTTATTGGACCTCACCGGTTTCGGAACGCTGGCTGTCTATTGGTACACCTCTTGTGCGAAATCTGCGATCATATTCATGTGGTCGGGACTTATATTTTTATGCATCAGGGAATGGGCAGACAAGGCGCCTTCAAGGCAAAAAACCGAAGACTATTCCGAAAAAAAGCCGGCATTTCCGATTCGATGGCTGACCCTTCGCATTGCCGGACTTTTTCTTGGGCTGTTATTTTTGTTTTCGATACTTTTTGCCTGGGGAGCCAAACAGGCTTTATTGTTGAACATCTACAATGTTTTGAATTATCCTTTTCATGTCGGCCAGATGCGATTTTCCCTGCTCAATTTGATTTATGCCTTCCTGGCTGTGGTGTTGACACATGTTATTGTGCGTTTCTGGCGTCATATCCTTCGTGAAAAACTTCTTGACAACAAAGACCTCGAGCCCGGACTAAAAGATTCGGTTACCACCATAACAGTCTATATAGCCTGGGCACTGGGTATTCTTATAGCCCTTCGCGCTTTTGGCCTAAGTACCACATCCATGGCGGTAGCTTTCGGTGCCCTGAGCATCGGTCTTGGATTCGGCCTTCAAAACATTTTCAGCAATTTTATCAGCGGCATTATTTTGCTGTTTGAACGCCCCATACAGGTAGGTGACGCCATCGAGATCAACGGAACATGGGGTGAAGTTCGCCAAATAAACGTACGTTCAACTTTGGTACAGACATACGACAATGCATCCCTGATTATCCCCAATGCCGATTTTATCAGCTCTCAGGTCACTAACTGGAGTTTCAAGGATATGAGACTGAGACGTACCATCGTTGTCGGGGTCGCTTACGGCTCCGATGTGAATCTGGTCAAAAAAACCCTCGAGGAAATAGCACAAAAGATAACCTGGGTGCTAAAGTTTCCCGTACCTCAGGTGCTCTTTTCAGATTTTGGTGACAGTGCCCTGATTTTCCGTATGCGTGTCTGGACAGACATCGATCATATGCTCACTGTCGAATCGGATATACGTTTTGAAATCTACCGCCTTTTTGACGAAAGGGGCATTGAAATCGCCTTTCCGCAACTTGACCTTCATGTTAGATCAGTTGTGGATGAAGAAACATTTTTGGATAAAAATACGGATGGAATAAGCGCAATAAAATGAGGTAGCCATGATAAAACTCAAGGATCAAGCACTCTTAAAATTTCAGGCTTTTATTAATAATGCCTGGGTGGACTCCCAAACAGGGGCCCGCATATCCGTAAGCAATCCGGCCACGGGAGAAACTATCGGGACTGTCCCTGATATGGGAGCTGCAGAAGCCCGAATGGCTATTGACGCTGCAAATGCCGCATGGCCGTCATGGCGGGCAAAAACCGCTAAAGAACGGGCTATAATACTTCATCAGTGGTTTTCTCTCATGATGGAGCATCAGGAAGACCTTGCCCTGATTATGACTACGGAACAGGGAAAACCCCTGGCGGAATCCCGTGGTGAAATCGCCTATGCCGCCTCCTTTTTCCAATGGTTTGCCGAGGAAGGCAAAAGGCTTTATGGCGATGTGATCCCTTCCCATCAGGCCGGCACCCGTCTTGTGGTATTAAAGGAACCCGTGGGCGTATGCGCAGCCATTACCCCCTGGAATTTTCCTTCCGCCATGATTGCGCGAAAAGCAGGGCCTGCTCTGGCCGCCGGATGCACCATGATTGCCAAGCCTGCGAGTCAGACACCATTATCGGCTCTGGCACTGGCAGAACTCGGAAACCGGGCCGGACTTCCTCCCGGGGTGTTCAATGTGATCACCGGAGCCTCCGGACCCATCGGCAAAGAGCTTACATCCAATGCCATCGTACGTAAACTGACCTTTACCGGTTCAACTCAGGTGGGAAAACTTCTTATGGCCCAATGTGCGGATACGGTCAAAAAAATCTCTCTGGAACTGGGCGGCAATGCGCCGTTTATCGTTTTTGAAGATGCAGATATGGATCAGGCAATAGCTGGTGCCATATCATGCAAATTTCGTAACACAGGACAAACCTGTGTTTGCGCCAATCGTTTTTTAATTCAGGACAGTATTTACAATCGATTTGCACAAAAACTGACCAGAGATGTGTCGGCTCTGAGAGTTGGGCCCGGAGACCAGCCGGAAGTTTTTCAGGGCCCATTAATTGACATGAACGCCCTTGAAAAAGTCGAAAACCATTTGAGCGATGCGCTGGCCAAAGGAGCAAATCTTTTGACCGGTGGCAACCGCCATAATCTGGGGGGAACCTTTTTTGAACCTACCGTGCTGACGGAAGCCAGTGCCTCCATGAAGATCGCACGGGAAGAAACCTTCGGACCGGTGGCGGCCCTGTTTCGATTCACTACCGAGGCTCAGGCCATTTCCATGGCCAATGATACTCAATTCGGCCTGGCTGCCTATGTGTATACCCGGGATCTGGGGCGAACCTGGCGAATGGCCGAAGCCCTTGAATACGGCATGGTGGGCGTTAACACTGGTATTATCTCGACAGAAATTGCTCCTTTCGGGGGAATGAAACAATCGGGCATCGGCCGGGAAGGTTCCAAATACGGCATTGAAGAATTTATCGAGGTCAAATATGTGTGTATGGCAGTGCCCAAGCCACAGCACAAATTAATGCAATGATGATCAATAGAAATGTTACCACCTCAATAGACTCTGAAAAATGTATCGGATGCGGCCTTTGCATATCGGTGTGTCCCTCGGAAACTCTGTCCATGAAAAACAATAAGGCAGTCGTGACCGGCAACCGCTCCCTGTCATGCGGGCATTGTGAGGCCGTGTGTCCGGCCGGTGCTGTTCGTGTCAATGGAATCGACACGAACAATCCCTTTTTTCAATCATTTATGGTATCCGATCAATGGATTCCCTTCGGAGATTTCAATATATCCGAACTTGTCGGCTTAATACGATCCCGCAGGTCCTGTCGAAATTATACCCGAGAACATGTTAAACATGAACTTCTTGAAGATCTGGTCAATGTGGGTATCTGCGCTCCCTCGGGAACCAACAGCCAGAAATGGACCTTCACAATTCTTCCTGACCGGGATTCGGTCATGGTGGCGGCAAAAAAAATCCTTGAATTTTTTCGCAACCTAAACCGTATGGCTGAAAGTTTGTTTTTTCGAAAAGCATTGAAATTAATTGGAAAAAACTCACTGGATGTCTATTACCAGGGCTATTACAAGTCCGTCAAAAAAGGGATCGAACAATATGAAAAATATGGTAAAGACGTTCTGTTTCATGGTGCGACCGCGGCAATTTTCGTTGGTTCAAAACCCGGCGGAAGCTGCCCTTCCGAGGACGCACTTCTGGCAACGCAAAACATTTTGCTGGCGTCTCATGCCATGGGTTTAGGTTCCTGCCTGATCGGTTTTGTGGTGGAAGCCATCCGACATGATTCTTCCATTAAACAATCCCTGAATATTCCCAGGGATGAAAGCATACATTCGGTTATCGCTCTCGGATACCCTGATGAGAAATACCAGACCTTTTGCAAAAGAAAAAAACCGGTGATCCGTTTTTTTAACAACCGGAAAAAGGAGTAACACCTATGGAACTGAACGTCATTAAAACCCAAAAAGCGCCGGCTGCCATCGGACCCTATTCCCAGGCCATTGCTGTAAACCAATGGCTCTTTGTGAGCGGACAGCTCGGATTGATCCCTGAATCAGGTGAACTGGCCGGACCCGATCTTGCCTCCCAAACCAGTCAGGCTTTAAAAAACTTGACACAGGTGTTAAAGGCAGGTGGCACCGATCTGGACAAGGTAGCATCCGTGGACGCTTTCCTTACCAATATGGATGATTTTGCCGAGTTTAACAGGATATATCAACAATTTTTTACAACACACAAACCTGCCCGTGCCGTGGTGGGTGTAAAAAGCCTGCCCAAAGGTGCTTTGGTGGAGATTAAGTGCATTGCTATCTGTTAAGGACAATTTAAAAATCGAAAAATATTAAACAAAGAATGACAAAAAAATGACAAAAAAAACTAAAGCCAGAACCATGGCAGAGGAAAAATGGCACTCATTGTCCGAAGAGGATGCCTTAAACGAATTGCAAACCTCACGTGATGGGCTTAGCTCGGAAGAAGCCTCCAAAAGACTCGGGCAATTCGGGGTAAATGCACTTCCAATTAAAGAACCGCCGACAATCTGGTCAATTTTGCTTCATCAGATTCTCAATCCACTTATTTTTATATTGATTGCCGCCGGCCTGGCTTCATTGGCAATCGGAGAAATGGCTGATGCGATTTTTATTTTAATTGTCATTGTTCTCAACAGCAGCATGGGGACCTACCAGGAATACAGTGCTGAAAAAAGCGCACACAGTTTACAAAAAATGCTGAAAATAAATGCCCTGGTGTTACGTGACGGCAACAAAATGGAGATACCTGCTGAAAACCTAGTGCCCGGAGATATTGTTTTTCTGGATCCCGGTAAAAAAGTCCCTGCTGATATACGCTTGCTTGATGTGAGTGGATTGGAAGCGGACGAAAGTTTTTTGACAGGCGAATCCATCGCTGCAGGCAAATCATCCGAACTGCTCGATGAAAAAGTTTCTGTATCAGAACGAAAAAATATTGCTTTTGCAGGAGCTACCATTACCAGTGGCCGCGCCATGGGTGTGGTGACCTTTACGGGAATGAACACCGAGGTGGGAAAGATAGCCGAAAATGTTACATTGTCGGAAAGCGCCAAGCCTCCACTGGTGTTGCGCATGGAGAGTTTTACAAAGCAGATCAGCCTGCTGGTTCTTTTTTTCAGCCTGATAATGGCATCTATATTATGGCTGCAAAACACAGCTCCCGCGGAGATTTTTTTCTTTGTAGTGGCCCTGGCTGTTTCTGCAATTCCCGAAGGACTTCCTGTGGCGCTTACTGTTGCCTTGTCTATTGCCACATCTCGCATGTCCAAGCGAAATGTGATTGTCAGAAAGCTCACCGCCGTGGAAAGCCTTGGGAGTTGCACGGTCATTGCCAGCGATAAAACTGGAACCCTGACCGTCAATCAGCAAACCATTAAATTAATCGAATTTCCCAATGGCAAAAGCTACAAGATTACCGGCGAGGGATACAATGGAGAAGGCGAAGTCAGGCCTTCTGAAACAGGTGACCTTCAGAAAAGTGATAAAGAGCATTTGGAAAAAATTTCAAGGCTTGGAATTCTCACCAATGAGGCCGGCCTTAAACAAGAAGATGACCGGTGGGTGTATCATGGGGATGCCATGGATGTGGCATTTCTGGCATTGGGATTCAAATTGAAACAGGATCCTGAAACGATCCGAAAGGAATTTTCTCTGGCAGGCGGAATTCCTTATGAATCCGAACATAGATTTTCCGCAACCTTCTATAAACAAAACGGGAATGTGTATGTAGCAGCCAAAGGCGCGGTTGAAACCATCCTTGGATTGTGCGAACATAGCATTGTCAACGGATCATCGGCAAAACTTGATCCGGAAAACATAGAGAAACGTGCCTTGGCCATGGCAGAACAAGGGTATCGTGTTCTGGCAGTCGCCGGGGGTCAATATAGTGATTTAGAAAAATCTGAAGATTATAAGGGTAAAGATCTGCCGCCACTTAATTTTTATGGACTGATTGGCTTTATTGACCCTTTGCGACCTGAAGCCAGGGATGCTATCGAAAAATGTCGCGATGCCGGAATCAAGGTCTTGATGATCACCGGCGACCATCCTGCCACGGCCGCAAGCATTTCAATGGAAATTGGTATACTGGAGAAAGATGAAAAAGTAGTTACGGGCAGTGAACTGGAAAATATCGGCCCGGTCGACTCTCCTGCTTATGAAAAAATGGTTTGCTCCACCCATGTTTTTGCACGGGTTTCCCCCACGCAAAAACTTGACATCGTTGATGCTCTCATACGGAAAGGGGAGTTTGTCGCCGTTACCGGCGATGGCGTTAACGACGCTCCGGCTCTGCGTAAAGCTAACATCGGTGTGGCCATGGGGTCCGGCACGGATGTCGCCAAAGAGATCAGCAGCATGATTGTCACCGACGATAATTTCTCTTCAATTGTTGCCGGAGTGGAAGAAGGCCGATTTGCATATGACAACGTAAGAAAAGTCATTTATCTGCTGATTTCAACCGGTACCGCAGAAGTCATCTTGTTCATAGCGTCTATTATTGCCGGTCTTCCCCTGCCCCTGTTAGCGGTTCAGTTGTTGTGGCTAAACCTGGTAACCAACGGGATTCAGGATGTGGCTCTCGCTTTTGAAGGAGGCGAACCAGGTGCCATGAAAAGAAAACCACGAAAAACCAATGAAAGAATATTTAATCCCTTGATGATACAGCAGACATTGATCTCGGGTTTCACCATGGGACTTATTGCATTTGGTTTCTGGTTATTTCTGATAAACTTTCAGGGCATGGAAGAAACCCACGCCCGAAACATGGTGCTTCTCCTGATGGTTTTTATGCAGAATGTGCATGTATTCAGCTGCAGATCCGAAAAAGTTTCAGCATTTAAGGTCCCAATAAACCGCAATATTATTCTGGTGTTCGGAGTGTTGATTGCTCAGGGCATTCACATGTTATCTATGCATATACCCTTTATGCAAAATGTTCTGAGAGTGGAACCTATAACATTTTTGGAATGGGCGGAGGTACTTGTCCTGGCGATACCTTTATTGCTTGTGATGGAAATATTTAAAAAAGTGAGGGAAAGAATTAAAAATTAAAAAAAAGGCGAAGCCTGTCAGGGGCTGCGCCTTTTTTGTTTTAAACTTGTTATTTCGCGTAAATTATTAACGCCGATAAATTAAAAAACTAACTAAAGCGAGCAGCGCGAGGTGCTTTGCCTGCAAGCGGGTTATAAAGCTTCATGATGGCGAATTTCATTACATCCAGTGTCTTCATATCATTAATGATACCACAAAGCTTGTTTTCAGCTTCTTCCGGAAGCACGCAGGCATTGGCGGCATCAAAAGTCAGATCTGGAAACCCTTTAAGCAGTTTTTTCTGCTCTTTCGGGGTCATTTCCACCTGAACAGCTTTTTTTCCGTCAATTTCGACAATCTTATCCGTCAACCCTATAGCCTCGATGGTCTTTTTTTTGTCATCGTCTAAAAAGATATTAATAAAATAATTTGCCATGCGTTTTCCTTTCGTTCTGGTTACCATAAAATCCAAATTTAATACCACCTGTTTTGCCAAACATGCAGATATTTATTAAAGATTTTACAAACTGTCAATCTTTTAATATGAAAAATTAGAAACTCAGGGATCTCAACAGGATAGTTTTAGGCTCTGAAAACATTGTTTACAAAATGTTCTATCGGGCATAGTGATCATAAAGTTTCAGGACCATATCATGCTCCCATCGGGCCGTATATTTCAAAAACTCTGTCATTCCTCCGGGCCAGGGATAGACTGCCCAAAAGGAAGCTCCAAAAAACTTAAAATGGGCCTCTTGCACTACCTGTGTGGTATTTCCATGTGGATTCAACAAAATATGCCCATAATGAAAATCGTGTCCGGTGGTTTCCGGGTTAAGAAGTACAAAGTCTAACCGGAAATCCTGGTAGAAAAAAGTGGTTTTCCATCTGAAAACAACTTTTGGTTTGCTTGTATATTCGTTTTCGGTAATGACGGAATTATTCTTCCGGCTGATAAAGCGGTGGCTATGGATAAATTTGTTATCCTTTAAAAAATTGTTGTCAAAGTCAGTCTTAAATCGCCAGTATACATCACTGGGTACAGGCACATAATAAGTGAGACGGTACGCCTGACCTCCTTTTGATCCGGAAGTAATATGCTCAATCAGAATCTGATCCTCATAGGGCTTAAGGCTCGGAGTTTGTTCCGCAAATAACAATCTTGTACCAAATCCAATGCTCACTAAAAAACATAATGCCGTTAGAGACAAAATAACCGCATTTATTGCATTAAACCTTCCGCAACGAACCTTTCGGATATTTATCAATGCATTTTCCTGAAGCTGCAATCGACTCATTTTCATAAAATGAAATCGCTCAACTTAATTATGAAATTCTGCTTCTGAATAACCATGCCTTACGGCAAGTTTTTCAAACATCTGAGCCAACCCTGCTCCCAGTGTAAAAATTGCCCCATTGTCGAGATTCTTATCCGCAGTTTCATCAAAATATACATTTAAACTGGAGGCCAGACCATCCTCGGGCATCCAGTAACATACCATGACAGGAACTTTCGGAAATGGATATAAAATAACGGAAATATCCGATTCAAACTCTTCATCCACCTGTTTTGCGTTAAACAGATGCACCATATCGTCAAAAAGGGGGGTATATATATCGGCTACACGTTTCATAGGCTCTTCACAACGTTTACGAAAGAGCGGATAACCTTCTTTTCCATCTTTTAAATCCCTGAACGATACCCAGTTACCCGTTGGCGAAAGTCCTTCCCCGTCGATAATGTAGTTAAGAAACGGGATCGCCACCCAGGGATTGACATGAATATCCGTATAAATATTACCTTCCTGATCGACACTGAAAGACTTGCCAAGAATCTTGATGGTCAGTTTGCCGTCCAGAAAACGACCGCCTGTCTTCTTTGCCTGGGCGGCAAGATCCAGGCCTGCTATCTGATCTTTTAGCATTTTTAAGTGTTCATCTCGGTTTTGATCAACAATATTATGGTTTCCACTGCAATCACTGTAACGCTCAATGATTTCTCGGTCGAGTTTAGGGCATTCATCAATTGACTTCTGGCCCTTGAAAACCGATGCCGCAAATGCGAGACATGTTTTATCACCACACTCCCCGCAATTGGATTTGTCGAGCAATTGGAATATTTCCATGGCATTTTTGATTTGCGTCATAACATTCCTCCTAATTCTGAATATACCTGTGTGTGAATTACACCCCACCTGGTGTATCATTTTTATAATACATCGATAGTTATTGTAGCCGGATATGTCAACCGGGAGGAAAGATTTTCAGAAAGCTTGCAAAATCTGTTTTCGGAAAATCAATCATCCCTGTTGATGGCATCGATCAGTGTCCTGAGCCTGGCGAAATGAACTCGGTTGAAATTCACAAGAAGGCGCGGAAGATCTCGCAAATCAGGCTCGTCATCCTCCTCGGGAAGTGCCCCGGAAAGTCTAATGTTCCCCCCCGGTGAAAGGATATCGCAAAATTGTTTCCGAATGGTTTCCAGTGTATGGTCGGAAAGACTTTCAACCATTCGGATTACCAGAAGGTCCCGTACGTAACGAAGGCTGTGGAAACGCCGGTAGAATCGATGAATTCGTTCTACCACATCTTCTACAGACTGAGTCAGCCGAAACAAATTGAGATCCTCATGATCGACGAATCCCAAACCCGCAAGCCTCTTTTCAAGAAAGTCCAGCCACTTTTTCCAATAGTCACTTCCCGGCGGATCTACCATAAAAACGGGTATCGGGTCCCGTTTGCCGGTCTGAATAAGGGTCATGGTTTCCATGCCCTCATCAAGAGTGCCGAAACCGCCTGGAAACAACACAACGGCATCAGCTTCCTTCAGAAAAGCAACCTTTCGATTAAAAAAATACTTGTAATTAATGCTCCGGGGACTACCCTCCAGGATGGGGTTTGGCTTTTGCTCGAATGGCAGCCGGATGTTGACTCCAAATGAATGTTCCGCCCCGGCACCCTCATTGACGGCATGCATGATACCTGAACCGCCGCCGGTGATTACCATAAATCCCTCTTTGGACAGCTGCCGGCCCATCTCTTTGGCCATAATATAGTTGGGATCTTTATCGGTGGATCGTGCAGAGCCGAAGACCGTTACTTTCCGCCGATCCCGATATGATCTGAAAACCTTTGAGGTAAACCTCATTTCTTTGAGGGTGGAGTTCATGAGTTTGAGATCTTTCCGGTCAGTGTTTTCCTGTCCGGCCTTGAGTGCGGCAAGTATCAGTTCCCGCACAATATCGGTTTGGTCAATCCCGCCAACCATGGCCATCAATTCGTCAATAGCCCTGTCTGCTTCTCCGTTGGTACGGGTAAAATGAAGCTCGATCAGTGCATTATTTTTGAATTTAAAAATCTGTTTTTCAGTGGTCAAGCATTGCCTCCTTATCCTTAAATATAAAAGTTTAATTTTCGTATGTATGGAGAAAAGTGAAAATTTGTATATTATTAAAATTTCATCCACATTATTAATTTCTCAAAATCATATCACAAATTTTAAAAAGAAAAAAACTTCCCGGCAAAGAAGTTTTCACGTTCAGACTCCCTCCTTATTTGACACCTATCGGTTCGTTCCATATATTGTCACCATAATAACCGGTTTTGGGCAGCATCAACGTGCAGGCTATATAGAGGAAGCAATTTACATGATGATTAAAAATTTGTTCGGTAAACATACATTGACAAGCCTTGCCAAGACTTGTGGTTGAGCGGCAAAAATCAGCCCGGTCGGGCTAAATGAATTACTGGCATCCCTTCCTGTGAATCAGGATCCGAACCTTCTGGTGGGATTCGGATCAAACGACGATGCCGGTGTATACCGTATCACCGATGAGATCGCCATTATAACCACAGCGGACTTTATCACACCACCGGTGGATGACCCCTTTCTGTTCGGCCAAATTGCCGCTGCAAACGCCATAAGTGATGTATACGCTATGGGTGGAAAACCCCTAACCTGCTTGAACCTGGTGGGATTTCCCTCCAAAAAGCTTTCTCCGGGGATTCTTCATGGAATTGTTGCCGGTGCACTGGAAAAGATAACCGAATCCGGGGCGGTCCTTGCCGGAGGACACACTACGGAAGACGATGAACCCAAATTCGGCCTTTCAGTTGTCGGGGTCGTTCATCCTGAAAAAATTTGGACCAACAGCAATGCCAGGCCTGGGGATGCTCTTTTGCTGACTAAACCGATCGGAAGCGGTGTTCTGTTCAATGCCAATCGCAAAAAACTGGTTTCCCAGGAGGCAATGACAGAATGCACAGATATTCTCATCACCTTGAATAAGATCGCTTCCGAGGTCATGCAAGACTTTGAAATCCACTCCGTCACTGACATCACCGGATTCGGTCTTGCAGGACATAGCTTCGAGGTGGCCAGGGCTTCACAGGTGACTTTCAAAATTATGGTGGACAGTTTGCCCATTATGCGCGAAGCCCTTGAAATGTATAAAAAGGGAATTAATACCGGCATGAATTCATCCAACCGGGAACTGGTGAAAGAAATTGCTTTGTTTAAAAAAGCTTTTCCTCCATGGCATCAGGAAATTCTCTATGATCCCCAAACCAGTGGCGGTCTCATGGTTTCATTGCCTGCCAACCAGTCGGAAACATTACTCAAAACACTTCACAAGCATGGGGTCAAGCGAGCCTGCATAATCGGTAACGTTATAGAATTGCAGGATAGAACGTACTTAGTGTTCGAATAGACATTTAACCCATGGGAACGGAATAAACTCAAAAAATATGGAAAACCAGGTGAAGGGTTCGATATAATAATTAAGAAACTATTTTTAAATGAAATTAGAATCCGACGGCATAAATTGATGATAATGGGATCTTAAGTCCGTAGTTAAATTACCAAAGGAGCGTGCCGTGAAAAAAATAAAAATTCTCATAATGGCGGTCAGTTTGCTCCTGACACCTTTAATATACCAGGTGCAGTCAGCCCAAAATCCCGGCACACCACCTCCGGTTGCTTCCATACTGGTTCGCCAGGGCGATTTTGCACACAGTTTGCTGGAAATATTGGAATTGGATACGGCTTATTCAGAACCGCAGGCGCTGGAAATGCTGACTGAACTCGGGATTGCTCCGAAAAACGGATGGATCTCGGATTACCCCATGACACCCGACATCATCGGCGAATTACAGGATGCCGTGGCAAGTGCCTCGGATAATGGATATCTGACCATAACCCGCCCAGAGGCGTTAAACCTTTTTCAAACCCTTGTTGCGGATTATGGATTGCCGATTGCTCCGGATCATAGTCCTGAAAATTACAACGAAACTCCACCATCCTTTGGATACTATAATTACACAGAACCGACGGTAATCAACAACTACTATCACCATAGCGGACCCCCGGTGATCACATATTATCCACCCCCTTACGGGCATTATCACCTCTACAGTTGGGTTCCATATCCATTCTGGTGGGAAAATTTTTGGTTTTCAGGTTATTTTGTGTTGAATGATTTTCACAGAACTTCACGTGTTGTCATTCTTAACAGGCGTGGGTACAAAAAACATTTCAGAAGTCACAAGAGTGGCTTTGGGGTGGTCAGCAATCGCTCAAAAAGATATTACCATCCTAAAAAAGGTTTTGCAGTTTATCCCTCGAAACGAAAATTTGAAAAAGATTTTCGTTCAGGAAGCAACACAGGCAGACGATGGTCCAAACCGCATAAATCCGGAATCAGAGATAAGTCACGGTTTTTGAGACATGGTCCCGAACAAAAAGGCGGTTCCGGCAAAAAGGCTTTCCTTCGGGGTGATAACCGTTCCAATCGTTCCAATGACAAATTCCGCAATGATACAAGGCGTCAAATCAGTAATCGTTCTTCGAAAAATCCCAGGCAACTAAACCAATGGATGGAGAGAAGAGGAACCCGCAGCAGAACGCGAACCGGAAACAATTCACCGGAAATAAAGGGACCCCGAAATAACCGTGGTTCCGTAAATGCTCCCCGTAATAATAACACTGCCATCCATGAAAATCGTCAAACCAACAACCGTGGTATCCGCGATAACCGCATTCATAACTTTCGTGAAAAGCGATTCCGGGATAATCGATTCCGTGATAATCGATTCCGTGATAATCGTCGTGACAACCCTGTTTTTCCCCAAAACCGCTCCAACACTGTTCGTGAAAATCGCAACCCTGTTGTACATGAAAATCGGAGAAGTGTTGACCGCTCCCGTTCCTTTGAAGGAAACCGATCTTTTCAAGGACGTGATCGCAGCTTTTAAAAGTATTGAGGAGGGCTATCAACCCTCCTCTTAGTTCTATCAGCTAATTATATTTACGCGCTGTCCGATGATTTTGGATTATACACGACCTCCCAACCATCCCGGAGGATCATTGCGTTTTGAGGTCCATGAGGGACTATTTTCGCTGGGTGCACTGTACTCCGAACTCATCGCATTCATTTCTTGTTGGCGTTTTTCGTCGCTTTCGTGTACACGGTCCCGACATTCACCTTCGTCACACCTACCAGTTATATCTCTTGATGGTATTTTTTTCATGGTACTTTTTCTCCTAATTTCCCTTAATATATTTAAAGCCTTTTTCATTTCAATTGCATGTGGCTTCTTTATCGTTCAGGCATTTATTCAGCATATTTTACATTAAGACCACCCATCGGGCTACCAAGTGCAATCATTAAAGCAATTTCGCTCCCGGGTTTTGCAAATGGAAACACCATCTTCCTGCTCAACACATTGAACCCATTCGAGCACACAAAATTGTTCACATCGAAGGTCCGACATTGGTTCTTTAGTTTCATTATTCATGTTATCTCTCCTTTGCGACTACGGTTTTTGAACGGTTTATGGTTCAAAGGTCCGAAGCAGCAATTTTCAATTCAAACTGCCTTTTCCGACAGAAATACATCGGTGACACTATTTATTTTAGTTGACTGCCAATACATTATCGTTTGAATTGATTGTTTTATAGTATTTAGGGTAATGCGTTACAAAGTTTTGTCAAGGAAGTCCGTGCATGGGAAATGGCCGGTCTATTTAACAAGACCGGCCTGCATTTGTGGTAACTTCTTGTCAATATTTAAAGTTTAAATGCGTCAGTTGAAAATTGACTGATATTACTTATTTTTTATTTCAAACCATTTAAAAGAGGGCTTATAAATCATGGACACAAATATTCCGACACTGACTGATGCCTATTTGGGTTTACTAGAGAAATACGCGAATCGCAGGGTAAGAAATTCCGAACCCGGTGAAAAAGCACAGCAACTGGCTGGTCGCTATCTGGAACTGGTAGATGAATACCCCGATAACATGATCGAAAGGGAAAAAAAAGTTCCCGACGAGCTTCTGGAAAAGCTGAAACAGGCTGGGTTTTTCGGCATGACCATACCAGAGAAATATGGGGGACTCGGAATGACCCTCAAGGAATATCTTGCTCTTGTGGAATCTATGGCTTCCAAGTCCGTTGCGGTGGGGATCACAATAATCGCTCATTTGTCAATCGGAATAAAGGGGATCTTGCTATTCGGAAGTCAGGAACAGAAACAAAAGTACCTTCCCGGAGCCGCATCCGGAAAAATCATTTTTTCTTATGCGCTGACTGAACCCGAAATAGGGTCAGATGCCCAAAACATTACCACGACAGCCGAGTTGTCCGAAGACGGTTCCTCATATATTGTAAACGGGATTAAAACCTACATTACCAACGCAAACTATGCAGAAGCCATGACCGTCTTTGCCAGGTTCAAATCCGGCGGTCTGGGTGCTTTTATTGTAGAAACTTCCTATAAAGGTGTCATAATCGGAAAAGAAATGCCCAAAATGGGTCTTAAGGCCAGTTCCACCGCATCAGTCAAATTCGATAATGTCCGGGTTCCCCGGGAAAATCTGATCGGTCGTGAGGGTGATGGGTTCAAAATCGCCATGACAATACTAAATTACGGGCGTCTGGCTCTTGGAGCAACCTCATCGGGCATCATCAAACGGTCCCTGGAAGACATGGTTAAACGATCATCCTATAGGAAACAATTCGGGGTTGCCATCAAAGAATTCGAACTGATCCGGGAAATGCTGGTCAGGGCAAAGGTTAACGCAAAGATAGTCTCGGCCATGACCGCATTTTCGACTGATATTTTGGAAAACAACCCAACGGCCAACATTTCGGTGGAAAGCTCTCACAGCAAGCTTTTCGGTACTACAAGAGCATGGCAGACCGTGTACGATGCGCTTCAGGTTGCGGGAGGTTCCGGATATCTAATGACTCTTCCCTATGAAAAACGAATGAGGGATTTTCGGGTCACCACCATTTTCGAGGGCACTACTGAAATCCACTCAATATACCCCGCACTTGTACTGGCCAAAAAGTTGCAAGACCTGCTGAAAAACACCAAGGGGTTTGCTTCTAAACTGAAGCTCGTTTTCCGGTTTCTTTTTCCCGGCTTATTTCAGCCGATAAAGGTCAGTTCACCTGCTTTGAAACCTGCAGGCCGGATGGTGTCACGGCTGGTTGGAAAAATTTTCTTTTTTACTCTTTTCGGACTTATTCGTTACGGCAAAAATCTTCGATGGAAACAATTTTTTCTTCGCAGAATCACATTCCTCAGCATGTATAGCTTTGGGATTTTGGCCATGATCGCTCAAATTGAGACCGCTCGTTCGGAAAGCAAATCCACTGAGAGTGATCTCGACGTACTCCGCTTTTTTGTCCATGAAGCCAGCCAATACAGCAAGCACCATGCCGGTTTGTTTTCAAAAACAACGGATCATATCACGGAAAAAGTGTTCAGGACCATTGAATTGCCTGATTAATTGTCCGATTGAAATTGGATAATAGCAGTTACGGTATTTCCCCTTGCGGATTAATACCAAAATGAGAGATTCCATGCATGGATTCTCTTTTGGTCATACCGGCAAAGGCCGGTATATAGTCCGGTGAACCTTCCATATGGATTCCGGCTTTCGCCCATAAGCTTCAAAGTAAAAGTTCTTTATGCCGACTTCAGTGTTCGGAAATTTGAAAGTAACCCCTGGCATGTCATTCTGAGGGAGCAACTCCTAGCGGTTTGATGGTTAGAAAGATAATATTTACCAATATACTGATTGAAGCTATAGCGACCGAAGAATCTTTCACCCCAAGACTGGATTGATCCTTAGATCTGACTTGGAGTTGAAAAGAAGAAGAGACCGTGATAGTGGAGACGAAAGATTCTTCGTCGGCCATTGAGTGTGTGCCATACAACCCATTACGATGTGGCCTCCTCAGAATGACAGTCTTTATTGCCTGATCAACCGCCTGAAACCTGAAACCTTCAGAATTGACGGTTTAGAAAGTGACGGGGCCGGAGGGAAACCATTTATTAAAATCCTCATAATAGGATCGGATCATGAAAACAACTCGCTATGACAGGTGGATCACCTCACATGGGAATTTTCTCGGGCAGATACTCTTCCCGAACAGGAGAAAACACCTCGATGGCTACTGAATTTTCCAAAATCTCCGCACTATGATCTATATTGCCTGGAATACACCAGCTATCTCCCGGCTCAACCTCAAAGGTTTCCTGCCCGATGGTGAGCCTGATTTTTCCTTTTACCAAATAGCCGGTTTGCTCATGAGGATGTGAATGTTTGGACAACGTACTGTCGGCTTCCATCCTGAATTCCGAAAACAGAGTTTTTTCACCATATACCAGGGTTTTTAACTTTATCCCCGGCAATACCTGATTGTATCCACTTTCATTTACTTTATAAAACAATGTGATTTCCTTTCTGTTTTGTAATGCCCATGACCGTTCGCACCAATGGGGTTGCATATTTAATACAGCCGATTCATCATTTTTGATATGGCACGATATCATATCAAGGCTGTTTTAGAATAATTTTTTTTCAAGGATTCAGGCTTCGTTACAAACCCGCGCACAGACTATATTCATTGCTTAAATATTTTTTTACTGGTATTCTATAAAAATTAACAAACAAGGGTTTATGTATGCTTATAATGGTTTGAAATAATGCCAGAAAAAAAAATTATTAGAGAGTTCATAAATTTAACTCCCGCATTTCTCTGTTTGGTGCTGATTTGTTTTCAGGTTCAGGCATGTTACGGAACTTCAAGTCAGGTGGAAAAAAACCAGACCGGACATGCAGCTCTCTCTGTTGAGGCCGATAAATCTTTGGTACCGGAGCCGGATTTTTCTTCACCTAAGCTCAAATTTCAGGATAATGTCGTTAGGGCCGGGCTTTTGTATGACCTTTCTTCGGATACCATTCTCTGGGAAAAAAATATGCACAAGGCTTATCCCATTGCCTCCTTGACTAAAATGATGGTGGGGCTTCTGGTAATCGAGGAAATTTTTGCCGGTAAAATTACCTGGAAATCCATGATCCGGGTGACGCCTCAAGCAACCCGTACAGGTGGATTTATGGTTTCCCTGAAATCAGGCAGTTCACTTTCCGTGGAAGACCTATTGAAAGCTGTGCTCGTATCCTCGGGAAATGATGCTGCTTATCTGCTGGCACAATATCTGGGTGGTACGGAACAAAAATTTGTAACTCGTATGAACAGGCGTGCTCAACAATTAGGAATGACATCAACCCGTTTTACCAATCCTACCGGCATGCCTGCATCGATCAGCCGGAATGACAATCATTCCAGTCCATGGGATCTTCTCATTCTTTGCAGGGAAATGCTCAAACACAAAGAGCTGTTGTGGATTGCCGGCATGAGTGAGTCCACAATCTCGCAGGGGGAAAAAATTATCAAACTGAGAAATCACAACCGGCTTGTAGCCCTTTATGATGAGGTGGACGGTTTTAAAACAGGATACACCAGAAATGCAAAATTTTGCCTGGCGGCCACGGCCAACAAAAAAGATCGCCGGATTATCGCCATTGGTTTAGGCTTTGAATCTCAGAACCTGAGAAATCAATTTGTCGGAAACATGCTATCCCAATCTTACGATGCCCTTGGCCTGGGATCTCTCCAGCGAAGCACCTCTTATTCAAAAGCTTTCGCAGCAAAAACAAAACGTCCCAATCCACCCGCTTCGATCATTCATCGGGTTCGAACAGGGGATACTCTCTATGGCATTGCTAAAACTCACGGCTGCTCGATTGCGCAATTGAAAAGCTGGAACCGGCTGCGGGGAAATGTGATCAAACCGGGCCGGCAATTGAAAATATATCATAAATCTCAGAAACTTTATACTACTACCGCCCAATCCTCCGGTTCAAACGTGATTTATTACAAGGTCCGGCCCGGTGATACACTATGGCGAATCTCTCAAAAATATAAGGGAACATCCGTGCAAAAACTGATGCAGATCAACGGAATCAAACGGGCCAGCGACCTGAAAGCCGGAGATACTATCAAAATCGTGATCGATGTGGGTTAGAACTCAATATCTGAAGAAACAACTTACAATGACTTAACAAAGGAATGATTTTGCATCTTTGGTGAAAGCAAGGCTTTCGCACTCCATTTTTATAACTTTTCTCAGCATACCAAAATCCTCACAAAGCCGGATTGTGTTTCAGAGCCTCACATTAGTCTCGATTTCTTCATTTTTTTTTATTGACACATAGTCATGTACTTACCATATTTTATCTTATTCTTTTACTTTATCCATGATTATATCATTTGCATCAAAGGCATTAACAAAGCATGGGTAATTATTGATCCAAAAAGAAAAATTATCCCTCGAAAAAAACAAAATTATACCAAATACTTAATGGTTGGTTACATTGCATATGAGGCTATCATTGATTTCTGCCGGTTTTAACCTGCAAACGGATATTATTCTGAAACCGAAAAAGCGGAGCTATGCGAACGCTTCAATGTTCCTTCCGGCAGTGAGGAACTTTTAAATCCACCTAAATCCCCCCTTTTATGCCAAAGGGAAACTTCGATTGGGAGATACGCCTGCGGAACAATTCGCCGCCATTTTCTACAAAGCCCTTGCACTCGGACACTCTACCTGAATCCGAGGATTTGGCAAAACCTGAGCGGGCAATCCGGATGGCCGTTCATTATTGGGGCAAACTTCAATCATCCAAACACAGTCATTGGCGTCATCCTCAGACTCTGATCATGAAAATTTCAGGTATCGAGCTGGAATTTATCGGGGGACACCTGAAAAGTAAAATCAATACCATGCAGCCTATTGATGAGGCCGGTAAACTGATGGCGGACTTTGTGGATGAAGCTCTAAGGGCACGCGTCCGGCTTGTAACCGAGGCCTCCGATATACGCCGCTACATCGAGCGAAAATTTGAACAGGAAGCCAACCCTCGCGTTTTTGTCTGCGGCGATATGAATGATGGGCCCGGCCGTGGATATTTTGAGCCTGGTGCAGATGCTTTGCCTTCAGAACCGGTCAATCCGACCCGATTCCAGCTTATCGATCACATTTTGTTCACACAATCGCTGGTAGGCAAAAACGCATCACCCCGAGTAAAGGCCCATGCCGGACTGATCGAACACACCATTCATCAGCGAAACAACGCCTTGCTGACAAATGTCAATCGCACAAGCGACCATGTCCCCGAGTCGGTTCATATTACGCTATGATCGGCTCTGGTGTCATCTCCGCATCATCAAACCACCGATTCAGTAAATTCTTAAACTATGAGGTGAGGACCTTCCTTGAAATATATATCTTATAATCTATACTTGACATATTCCAGCCATTGGGTCAATATTTTTTGAATATGAACCAACAAATATAAGGAGGCGCTTATGGAAAACCGCTAAACTATTCATTAACGGAAGAAGTCAAGCTGTTCACTTACCCAAAGCCTACCGGTTCGAGGGAATTGAGGTCTATATAAAAAAAGTACCCGGAGGGGTATTGTTAATGGATAAAAATGAATCTATCTGGGATCTTTGGGAAAAAAATCTAATGAAATACCCCAATGTTCATATTCAAGGATGCCCGTAAGGCCATTGAATTCTATAAAAAGGCCTTCGGGGCAGAAGAGCGTTTCATCATGCCTACCCCGGATTGACAAGGGCGTGATGCACGCTGAGTTCCAGATCGGTACTTCAATCATCATGATAGGCGAAGAAAATCCCCAGTGTCCCAGTAAAAGTGCAGAAACCATGGACGGTTCCCCTGTCAGTTTTTATGTTTATCTCGAAAAAGTAGATGAGGCTTTTAAGATCGCGGTTGACTCAGGTGCCGAGATCCGGATGCCTGTCGAGGACATGTTCTGGGGTGACCGTATGGGTACCGTGCAGGATCCGTTCGGCTACACATGGAACGTCGCAAGCCACACCAGGGACCTGACACCGGAGGAAATCCAGGAGGGTGCGAAGGCCGCTTTCGCCAAGATGGCAGAAAAGTAGGTCACCTGTACCCCCTTTCCTTTCTCAAGCTCTTTACCAGAAACAACCAAAAGCATGATATTGGCTGGCGGGAAGATATTTAAGGTTTCCCCCTGTCGTATATCCTGCCGGCAAATTAATTTGCCGTTCGGAAAGAATGTGCCGTCGAATTTAACGCGCGGGGGTAAAACCATTGATTCAACCAGGAGGTTAGAACATGCGACAGATATGGATTGCGACCTGCTTTGCAATAATCATTTTCGGGTGCCAGGTGATCTCGACTGACGAGGCGCAAAAAGCGGAAGACGCTAAGAGCAAGGCGGAAGTATTGGAGCAGAACGCAGCGCCCGAGGGAACCAAGAAACCCCCCTCTCTATCCGAGATCATCACGAAGCCTGAAGCGCAGGCTGTGGATCCGATTGGTAAAGGCCCCCTGGATGATGCAATTACCTGCCTTTCACGAACCATCTACTGGGAAACCAAGGGCGAGGGGGCTGCCGGCATGGAAGCAGTCGCCAATGTTGTCATGAATCGGCTTGGCAAGGAGGGCTTTCCAAACACGATTTGTGAAGTCGTCATGCAAGGCAGCGAGCAGGGTGCCTGCCAGTTCTCATGGTGGTGCGATGGCCGTTCGGATGACGTAGAGGAGGAAAAATCCTATGCGATCGCCAAGGAAATAGCTCGAAAAGCTCTTAACCGGCAACTAACAGACCGAACCGGTGGCGCATTGTCTTTCCACCATCGGAAAGTATCCCCAGGTTGGGCCGCGGAATACATCATGACAAACAAGGTCGGCGAGCATATTTTTTACAAGCCTCACAGCAAAACCACGAAATAAGCCCTGTATGCATTCTTCCCGGCTTCGTCTCATTACCTCCCTGCCCTCTCCGTAAGCAAGATGATGAGTTAAAAGAATTGACCGAAACTGCATTAAACGGATGCCCAGGATGATAGTGCTGAAAAGAGGTATGATTATTGATGGGGTAAAGTGGGGTCATGCCACGCCAAGATCCTGTTTTATCGACATTACCTCTTGATAAAAGGCCCTAATTACGGCTAATATTGCAATTTTCAGGAGAAAAAATTCAGATATTGAAGTTCTCCCGACGAGACAAATTATGGCAAGGGCCAAAAGGCACTATCTACCTTGGCAGGTGTGGTACATCACTCATAGATGCCACAAAAGAGAGTTTCTGCTCAAACTGAAAATCGATCGGCAGAGATGGCTCCACTGGCTTTACGAAGCCCGAAAGCGATATGGTTTGGTCGAAGATCATCGGTAATCAAGAATCATTTCCAGGCGCGTAAAAACTAATCTTATTCCTGCCCGTGTCTTTGGCGACATACATTGCCGTGTCGGCATTCTTGATCAAATCCGCGGATGTAATTGCGTCGGCGGGGAACATGGCAATGCCGACGGACGCTCCTACGCGGAGCACTTCACCGAGAATCTCCATAGGCTCATTGATCGACCTGACGACACAGGTGGCGATGGAAGCAAGGCAGTTGCTTTATTTAACCACCGGACTTTTTTCGTTGTGACATTCATGTTCTATCTTTTAGGATAGGAAGACGCTTTTGTCAAGAAACGTGTGAAGGATGTTTGAATAGGATGATTATAGAAGGGTCTTTGTTGACTCTTATCTGCAGTAGAAGTTTAAAGTAGATGTATCAAGGCCACATCACATTGAAAACTCGGATGCCTGATATCATGGGATAAATCTTGGTAAGGTTAAAGTGATTAAGGTGGGGTCGGGCCACGCAAGATCCTGTTTATCGACATTACCTCTTAGGTGTGGAATTTGGGGGACATGATACTTAATTCAGAAAACACACCGGTAAACCGGTGTTTTCACGTTCGCCTTTTCTCATCTGCTCAAACAGTTTTATTGACTTTAGGTGCACTAGTCCCTATAATAGGCCTGAAAACAAGGTTCCAATGTTACTACCCAAAAGGAGGCTATATGTTACAGGCAAAATTCAGCCTTGAAGAAACGCAAGCCAAGTTTTTGAATAATTTTAAACTCTATGGATTTAAGGATAAAAGCTCTATGCTTCGTGAGGCTATAGAGCTTTTCAAGAAAGAAGTTGAACTTGAAAGTCTAAGAAAATCCGCTGAATTATATTCTGAAATTTATTCTGAAGATGATGAGTTAAAAGAATTGACCGAAACTGCATTAAACGGATGGCCAGAATGATAGTGCTGAAAAGAGGTATGATTATTGACATCAATCTTGATCCGACAATAGGTTCAGAAACTGGAAAAATCAGACCTTGTGTAGTTGTGACTAACAATGTTTATAATGAAAGAGTCCCAGTTATCCAAGTTGTTCCAATTACTGAATGGAGTGCAAAAAAAGCTCGAATAAAAACCAATGTTGAAATTTATCCTTCCTCCGATAATGGTTTATCTAAAAAATCGATAGCAGACTGTTTGCAGACACGTCCAATAGATCATCGTCATAGGTTGGTCAAATTTCGTGGGAGACTGTCAATAGATAAAGTTCAGGAAATTAACCAGTCTTTAAAGGTTGTTTTTGAACTTAATGCATAGCGCAAAATACCCAAAGGCTAACCCATAAGGATTGAACAGACCTGCCAGGAAAATGTGACAAATTAATCGGGAGTTTGATGGCAGGTCGGATTCAATCCATTCCTCGAAACCGGCCCCCGACTCATCCAAGGAAATGCTTTTCGAGGAGTTTATTTCACTTAGGCTAACGCAGACAGAGCTGGCTCTGCGGCTTGAAGTTTCATAACCTCGGCTAAACAAAATCGTAAAAGACCATCGCTGGGTAACTCCGGACACCGGTTTGCGCCTTCCCCAAGTTTTGGGTGGCAAGTGTCCATGCCGGAAGTGCTCTCCATCTGCAGAACAACGCGCGGATGCGAGGCATTTATGCAGCAAGGGTTGTTGGTCGCAAGGAGACCTTTATGTCCGGATCGGCGGCAGCGATATTGATTGGCAGCCCTATTACTCCGGATACCGGGACTACCAGTAGTATGCCCAAGGTGCGGGGCTGGAAGGTAATATGGACAACATTAAAAACACCACTGAAATTACTCATGTCATCTGGGGACAAATAGAAGTTACTGTTAATGGGGGCTTCGTCGATCTCCAAAAAAGATATGGTATTCACGCATTGATTCATAATAGTACCACGACCCTTTCGGGATTGGGTGTATTCAAAGATTGCAAAAAATAGATATAGATGGTTTGGTAAAAAGCAAAGTTGTACGGTTCTGTCAGAGGATGAGAAATCGTGGTTTTTGTAGTAAAAGAATTCGGTCATTTTGATTGGAAAGAACAAAAAAAGCATGGGTAGCCAATCCCGACATTCCCCTCAATATCGGGAGACCAACATCGTTGTTTATTATTTAGGGGGATTTCCCTAAGACAATTTTAGACTCTTCAAATAAATAACTTGACAGGCTTAAGTTCTCATAGGTACCTGAAATCAATCATTATCGATCTTTTTGTATCGTCATTCCGGCGAAAGCCGGAATCCAGGTGGATTCAAGAAGTTGGTTTTTCTGGATGCCGGATCAAGTCCGGCATGACGGAAAACTTTGGACTGTCGAGGTAATAATTAAGGGGGATAAATATGAATACAGAATATTTTACTCAAAACGAGGAAATTCAGAAGATAATCTCTAACCTTAAAAATGATATCTCAGAAAAATCATTCTCCGACGTTATCGACGAAAAAGGAAATCAGTACGTCGATCTCGTCCAGGAAGGCGGGGGGGTGCTTGGAATCGCTCTGCTGGGTTATACATACGCGCTTGAACAGGTCGGTATAAGATTTTTCAGCCTTGCCGGCACATCCGCAGGAGCCATAAACACGCTATTGCTCGCTGCCTGCGATACTGTTGACAATCCAAAATCCGAAAAAATCATAGGGTTAATGGCCAATAAAAATCTTTATGACTTTGTTGACGGGCCTTTCTTTGTCAGGTTTCTTCTGAAAACAATCAAAATGGGTTCAAAGGATAAACCTTCACTTAAAAGGATAATTTTAACCACATTGAAATTATTTGGTAATCTATTGTTTATTGTGCCGGTAGTTGTATATGTCCTGGCCAGGAAAGGATTAAACAAGGGAACCAACTTCAGAAATTGGATATCCGATATTCTTAAAACCAGCCGGATCGAATCCACCAAAGACCTTTTAAATCTGAGAATAAAACCCGAAGGATTATATCTCAAAAAAGGTGTAGACAGAACTGTTGATGATCTTCACCCTAAATTAAAAATAATCGCCGCTGAAATCACAACTGAAACCAGAGTAATATTTCCCGAAATGAATAATTTATTCTGGAATGAACCCGACAATATCAACCCAGCGGATTATCTTCGTGCCTCCATGTCCATTCCCATCTTTTTTCATCCGCTTAAAGTCGCCATTGAAAACAGAGTCAAGAAAGAAGATTGGAAAAGGTACGTTAAATATAAAGGAAAACTTCCTTCTGTGGCCCATTTTGTGGACGGCGGTGTGTTATCTAACTTCCCAATCGATGTATTTCATAAAAACAATGTCATCCCGCGACTGCCCACATTCGGAGTCAAACTCGGCGATGATCGGAATCAGGTAAGCAAAGTCGGGACAGTAACAAAATTTTTACTGGCGATTTTCAACAGTGCCAGACATGTTTTGGATTACCAATTTCTTTTAACCCATGATGATTATGAACATCTGATTCAAAAAATCGATATCGGCGAACACAACTGGCTGAATTTTTCAATCAGCGATGAAGACAAACTTGACTTGTTTATAAGAGGTGCAAAAGCCGCTGATGAATTTTTAAGAAAGTTCAACTGGGATAAATATAAAAAAATCAGGGAAAGCCTGATCTTAAAACAGTTGTGATGTGTTATTGAACCTCTGCAGCGACCGCCGCGTTTGCATCATCGGTTTCAATTGGTGTCTTTTGCCAGACTGCTGTGATTGGATATCCCTTTAAACAGGCTTGATGCTGTCGGAGATTTAACTATATCAGCATTTTTACACTTCGGACATAAGGGTTTTTCTTCTTTATCGCCCATAAAAATGATCTTTTTGTATTTATGCCCACAGTGTCGGCAATTATATTCAACTGACGGCATTGTTTTATATTACCAGTTTTCACCCAGAAGTTCAAAATAAGCACGCGGTTTGACGCAGGCCGGGCATTTTTCAGGTGCCTCTTTTCCGGTATGCAGGTAACCACAGTTTCGGCATCGCCAGACCGCTTCATTTTCGCGGGTAAACACCCGGTCGGCCAGGATATTTGCGGCCAGATCCCGGAAACGTTTTTCGTGCTGTTTTTCCGACACGCTTATGGCATCCCATGTTTCAGCAGCACGGGTAAAGCCTTCTTCCATAGCAATTTTTGAAAATCCCGGATACATGCTGGAATGTTCAAAACGCTCGCCATCGGCTGCCAAAAGGAGGTTCTCATAGGTTCCCCTGACCACACCCGTTGGATATGACCAGTTAATCTCCATTTCGCCGCCGTTAAAAAATTTGAAAAAACGAAAAGCATGCTCGCATTCCTGATTGGCGGTCTCTTCGAAAATATCGGCGATCTGGATAAAACCCTCTTCAGTGGCAAATCGGGCAAAATAGGTATACCGATTTCGGGCCTGGGATTCACCGGCAAAAGAGATAAGCAGATTTTGAGCGGTTTGACTCCCCCTGAATTTTCCCATGTCGAACCCCCTTTAAAAAAGGCAGTAAACTATTCTTCGATTTCGATGGCTACCGGAACGCACTCTTTTGCAGCTTGTCGAACAAGGTCATGGTATTTTTCAGGAATTTCCTCAAACTTGACGATTGAAAGTAACTGGTCTTCGTCGTATTCAAAAACTTCCGGACAAAGCTTATTGCAGTTTCGATCGCCCATGCACTGCTTATTGATAGTAACTTTCATTGAAACCTCCTTTGACCTTCCGGCCGGTAAGTTAAATTTCATTTTTTTGAAAATGGGAAAAAGTATCGTATTGGGAATTAATTTTGTTTGATTCAATCTATTTTAAAATGCGCTATTATGTCAACAAACTTTCCACCATTTCTAATTTTAGCATAAGAATATCCATGGTAATCAGGTAACAAACAACTCAGATAAACACAGCAGTCGCAGCCTCGGCGATTCGGATCAGGTAAACCGGGAAGAAGCCTGCGGCCACAATGGCTGTAATCATGGCGGCGGCAAGTATTTTTACAGACATGGGTGTTGGGAGTTCAGACAGTGGCCTGTCGGGTTCGGTGAGGTAGGCGGCTTTCAGCACCAGTATATAGTAGTAGAGGGAAATGACCACGTTGATCATGGCGATAAGTACCAGAAAAAAATAGCCTTGCTGTATTGCCGCGCTAAAGACCAGCAGTTTTCCGGTAAATCCGACTGTGGGAGGGATTCCTGCCAGTCCGAACAAAGCCACAAGCAATGCCAGGGCCAGGATAGGAGAGCGCTGGTGAAGGCCGGCCAAATGAGCCATGGTGGGGTTCTGACCCTCAGTGGCTGCCTTTATAACCACAAAAAAACAGGTAAATTTGAGTATCAGGAGCGCCAGGGCATAAAAGACTGCTCCGGAATATCCTGCATGGTTCATGCTCAAGATGCCGATAAGCGCGTATCCCGCATGAGCGATGCTGCTGTAAGCGAGCAGCTTTTTAAGGTCTTTTTGGACAATTGCTGAAAGATTTCCCACGGTCATGGAAATAATGGAAAGACAGATAAGGACTTTTGCCAGATACTCGCTATGTCCGCCACTCAGTGCTATAACCCGGATCAATATGGCGATGGCCGCCACCTTGGATGCGGTAGCAATATAGGCGGCTACCTGATTGGATGCACCGTGGTAGGCTTCCGGAACCCAGAAATGAAAGGGGAACACGGCAAGTTTGAAAAAAAAGCCGGCGAGGGTAAAGAAAATCCCTATGATCACGATGGGCCGGTCTATAATAGCCGGAAGGGTGTTAACGATATCGATCAGGTATGCGGACCCGACAAAACTGTAAAGGATTGCCAATCCAAAAAGCATCACAGCCGACGCTGTTGCGCCGATGATGAAGTAACGTATTGTGGCTGAAAGGCTACGTTTATGTTCTGTTCTCAGATAGACCAGAATATACAGACAGTAACTTGACAGTTCCAGGGAAATATAGATTGTCAGCAAGTGGACACTGCTTACCAGAATCATCATGGCAAGTGTGGCAATGACCAGAAGAAAATAAAATTCCGGGTGAAGCCGTTCCGGGATGCTTTTCAGCTCCGAACAAATGCAGATGATCAGAAACAGACCCATGGACAGCAGGACTTTAAATACCTGGGAGAACATATCAATCCGGTATGCCTGGGCAAAAATGTCACCTTGCTGAGTGATGCCTGCCAAAGCCACCCCGACTCCAATAGCGGAAAGGGCCAGTGCCGTCTGGTAGTCTCGATGAGCATCGGCTTTTGGTAAAAGCGACAACACCAGAAAGCCGGCCGCCGTTATCAAAAAATAAATTTCGGTATTAAAAAGAGCCCAGTTTATCATGGTAATCCCTTAAAAAAAGAACTGGATGCAGTTTCAATCATGTCAAACATAAAAGAGGGAAAAAGTCCGAAAAAAATAATCACGACGGAAAGTATCATTCTGGGCACACCTATTGCGAAGGAGATATCCCGGATATGCGTATGATGTTCTTTGGGAGGTCCGTAACAGGTTTTCTGGACCACCCTCAGCATAAACAGGGCCGTCACTACAAGCCCGCAGATGGACAGCACACCCAAAACAGGATAGACTTTAAAACATGCGATAAACACTACCAGCTCTCCCCAGAAACTAGCCAGGCCCGGTACTCCGATCGAGGTCAATGCCGCCAGTATAAAGTAGAATGCAGCCACCGGTATGATCCGGCTCAAACCTCCCAGTTCGGGGATCATTTTCGTGTGGGTTTTATCGTAGATATAGCCGACAGACGAAAAGAACAGGGCTGTCATAATGCCGTGTGCAAACATCTGGTACACGGCACCGTTTAATCCCTCCACGGTAAGAGTGGAAAGCCCCAGTCCAACAATGCCCATGTGAGAGACGCTGGAATAGCCGATGACATATTTGAGATCTTTCTGGGTCAAACCCACAAACGCGCCATAGACAATACCTACGGTAGCCAGAACGGCCATCAGGGGAGCAAAGTAACGCCATCCTTCAGGGCATAGAAAAATTCCCACCCTCAGAACGCCGAATGCCCCGATTTTCATTAATACTCCGGCATGGACCATGCTAACTGAGGTCGGTGCCGCCACATGACCCACCGGAGACCAGGTATGAAAAGGCCATACACCGGCCAGGATTCCAAAACCGATGTAGATAAAGATAAAGGCGAATTTCTGCTGAAGGGGTGTGAGAGTACCCGGAGCCATCAGGGCCAGCAGATCAAAGGTTTTGAGTCCGGATACATTCACAATGTAGAGAATGGCCGGAAGGATCAGGGCACTTCCAGCCAGAAGGTATAAGGTGAGTTTCATGGCACCGTATTCCTTGCGGGTACTTCCCCATACCGCAATGAGCAGATACATGGGAAACAAGGAAACATCGTACCAGACAAAGATAAAAAACAGATCCAGACTCATGAAAAGTCCGAAAACGCCGGTAACCATCAAAAAATAAAGGGCGAAAAATTCCTTGACCCGGGTATCCAACTCCCACATGGAAAGCACACCGGTAAAAAAGACAATACCGGTCAAAAGCAGCATGGGAAGGTTGAAACCGTCAGCGCCGTTAAAATAATAAATTCCCAGAGACGGCACCCATAACACCCGTTCGACAAACTGTAATCCCCCGATATTTTTATCATAGGCAATAAAGAGAAAAATGGAAATCACCATGGTAATGCCGGAAAAAACGACACCCACCCATTTGATTTTGTTTTGTTCCCTGCCAGGTAAAAATAAAATGGTAAAAAGTCCCGCAATGCAAACGATAAGGAGTGTTGAAAGGTACGGAAAATTTGCGTATTGCATATCCATGGGATTGTTATCCTAACAATAAATAAAGGCTTAAGAAAAATAGGGTCGCAAATACCACGATCAGTCGATATTGAATCATTCCGGCATGCAAAAACGATAAAAACCGGCTGCTTTCAACGATACCATCGCAGAAGGTGTCGATACTTTTGTCAATAACCTTTTTGTCATTCCGGGCACATATTTTGGCCACACCCCGGTCGATCACATAGTCTATGAAATACCGGTAAACATGATCGATATACCAGCGTTTGGAAAACAGGTTGTATACAAAAGGCATCCGTTCTGCAAATCCAATCTGACGCGACTTCGGGAGTCCGAATTCTATCAGGGCCAGAAGAACACCGGCGACCGAAAGCCCCAGTGCCATAAATGCCGGCCAGCCATGATGCATACCGGAAGCGCTTAAGGACTCCGTCACTGTAGCGGATAAAAATCGCTCAACAGGATCTTCAAAAAATCCAAGAACCAGGGTAATCGCAGCCAGAATAATCAGGGGTGTGGCCATGGTCTGTCTGATGGGATGGGGTTTTACGTCATGCCTTTCAGCTTCATCTGCGGCTATTGAAGTGGAATCAGCATCTGAAGGCCCCGGTTTTGGAAACAGGATAATGAAAATAAGCCGGAAAGTATAATAGGCGGTGAGAAACACCCCGGCCAGCGCAAAGATAAGCCAGATGGGATTGTCGAGAGCAGCCAGTTTGGCCAGGATCAATTCCTTGCTGAAAAAGCCGGAAAAAGGCGGAAGACCGGCAAGGGCGGCTCCGGCAATAATCAGGCAAATGACAGGAATTTTCATTCTACGCCCACTGGATTTAGCGATGTCAAACATGTCATTGGTGTGAAGTGCATGGATAAATACCCCGGAACAAAGAAACAACAGGGCTTTAAAGACTGCATGGGTGGTGAGATGAAAAACGCCTGCAACATAGCCTCCCGCGGCAAGACCCATAATCATGTACCCAAGCTGGCTGATGGTGGAATAAGCCCACACCTGCTTGATATCCCGACTCACCATCGCCATGGTGGAGGCCAGGAGCATGCTCACAGTCCCTATGGCAAGGCAGAGCGCCATGGCTGTCGGTGTCAGGCTGAAAAATGGAAATAAACGGGCAAAAAGGAAAACTCCGGCTGCCACCATAGTTGCCGAGTGGAGCAGAGCACTGACCGGTGTGGGGCCTTCCATGGCGTCCGGAAGCCATGTAAGAAGAGGAAACTGGGCGCTCTTGCCGATAATGCCGCCAAATATCAGCAATACGGCCAGGGTGATAATAAGCGGGGACATGGTTTCCGAAGGCCCGAGGCTGTTTATTTCAACAATATTTAAATTACCCGCATGGACCAATACGAGTAATATTCCGATTAGAAACGCCACATCTCCCAGGCGGGTCATAACAAAGGCCTTTTTGCCGGCCTGGCCGGCACTGAATTTTTCATACCAGAACCCGATCAGAAGATAAGAAGAAAGGCCCACCAGTTCCCAGAACACATAAAGCTGGAGCATAGTCGGTGAAATGGTCATGGTGATCATGGCCCATGCAAACAAAGACATGAATGTAAAATAGCGGGAAAACCCGGGATCACCTTCCATATATCCGATCGAATAGATTTGCACGAGCAGACAGATACCGCCGACAATGACAAGCATCAGAAGGCTCAGCGGATCAAGCATTATTCCCAGTGGAATGCTTATTGCTCCTGAAACCATCCACGTTGAGGTATACAGCACAGGTTCGGTCATTTCCCAGTGCCGGAAAAGCAAAAACACCGCGCACACTGTCGATATGGAAACCGCGCCAACAGAAATGCCGGCGGAAAGCCATGGACGCTTTCGGGTTAAAATGAGAGTAACAAAAAATGCCATCAAGGGTGCGATTGCCGCTAAAACGGCTGCGTTTACACTCATACTCCTTCCTTTATCAAATCCAATGGTTTCATTCGCCGATCCCCGGATCCAATGAACCTGTACGACGGTATACACAGACAAACAGTGCCAGGCCGACAGATACCTCGGCAGCAGCCGCCGCAATAATAAACAGAGCAAACACCTGTCCTTCCATCAGGTGAAAATGCAGTGACCCCCCGACAAATGCAATAGAAGCGGCATTAAGCATGATTTCGAGGCCCAGCAGAATCATGATAAGATTTCTGCGGGCAACTGCGCAGAATACTCCCATGAGAAACACGATACCCGACAGTATCATGACATGACTGAACGGAACGATCATGATGGATCCTCTGATTTTGCAGATAATTTTGATTTTCCCAGATGAAACGCACCTACCAGGGCAACGAGCAGCAAAATGGAAACCAGTTCAATAGTCAGCCAGTGACGTTTGAATAGATAAAAGCCAAAATCGGAAGGCGTTGCAATGGCGGTTTCCAGAGGTTTTCCCAATTGCGATTCCGGAATCAGAAGCAGCAGGCCCAAAACAACAGATGCAGCGCACAGGGCTGCCGCCGGAACCCATTGACTAAAGGGGAACATGGAAATTTCGGGTGCTTCCACCCTGAGCATCATGATGATAAACAAAAACAGAACCATAACGGCTCCTGCATAAATAATGATCTGCAATAAAGCCAGCAGGGGAGCGCCTAACAGGTAAAAGAGCATGGCAGTGCCAAAAAATGAGAAAACAAGGTAAATCACCACATGCACCATGTTGCGACGGGTAATGGCAATACCGGTAGAGATAATAATCAATGCTGCCAGAAGATAGAAAATTATGGCGTAAAGTGTCATTTTCAGAATTTAACCTAATAAGTTAAAAGATAATTTTCATGGCATATTACTTCTGATATTGACCGGTTCGGTCTCTTTTACATGCTCTCCTTTGCCCCTTACAAGGGTGACCACTCCGGCATATCTGTAAAAATTATATTCCCTGTCTTTTCCGCCGTGGTTCACCTGAAGATCCTCCTTTTCATATACCATGGAAAGGACATCGCGTTTGCAGATCTCAAAATCCGGAGTCAGTTGAATGGCGGAAGTAGGACAGGCTTCTTCGCAAAGGCCGCAGAATATGCAGCGACCAAAGTTGATTCTAAACCATCCGGCATAACGTCTTCCGTCTTTTTTACGCTCTGCGGCCTCCATGGAAATACAGCTCACCGGACAGGCTGCAGAGCACAAAAAGCAGGCCACACAGCGTTCATCGCCGCCGGGATCACAGGTAAGGACAATTCGGGCCCGGGTACGTTCCGGCAACGGACGTTTGTATTCCGGATATTGCTCGGTTATCGGTTTTCGACCCAAATGTTTGAACGTGGTTCCAAAACCTTCCGCCAATGCCTTCAGTGCTTCAATTGCAGATGACATGACTGTTTTTTTCCTTAAATATCCACTAAATAATTAAAATAACCGCGCCGGTGATTACAATATTGATTAAAGCAGCGGGTACAAGGACTTTCCACCCGATGGCCATGAGCTGGTCATAACGAAGGCGTGGAAGAGTCCCCCGGATCCAGATCATGACCAACGCTACCATAACTATTTTTATCAGGAGCCACACCGGTGCAGGCAGAAAAGGTCCCTGCCAGCCTCCCAGGAAAAATACCGCCGTCAGAGCGCCCAGCACCTGCATATGCACATATTCTCCGATAAAAAAAAGCCCGAAACGCATGCCGCTGTACTCCATATGATAACCGGCTCCCAGCTCGTTTTCTGCTTCGGGAATATCGAACGGAATTCTTTTGCTTTCGGCCATGGCGCTGATCAAAAAAATAACAAATGAAACCGGTTGAACAAAAATAAACCAGACGTTTTGCTGGGCTTTTACAATATCCACCAGGCTCAATGAGCCTGCAATCATGACAATGGGAATCAGGGACAGTCCCAGGGAAAGCTCGTAACTGATCATCTGGGCCGCACCACGGATACCGCCCAGCAGGCTGTATTTGGAGTTTGATGCCCATCCCCCCAGTGCCACCCCGTAAACCCCCAGGGATGAAAGAGCGATTATAAACAACAGCCCCACATTCAAATCGCTGATGACCATAGGAACGTTTTGGCCAAACAGGGTTATTTCTTCCCCAAACGGAACCACTGCAAACATCAACAATGCAGTAAATGCCACCACCGCCGGGGCCAGAAGGAAAATGAAACGGTCGGCGCCATCCGGCATCAAATCTTCTTTGGTTATCATTTTGATGCCATCGGCAATGGGCTGAAGCAAACCGAATTTTCCAGCCCGGTTCGGACCGTAGCGTACCTGAAACCTGGCGAGCAGTTTACGCTCCGCCCAGACAAGGTATGCAGCCAGAAGAAGCAGCACGCCCAGCACCACGGCCATTTTTAAAAGCAGAAGTACAAATCCGATAATCCAACTCGCCATTATAATGTTCCTTTAACTAGTGCTTGAGCGAAAAGTCCATAATTCCCTCCCTCAGCCCCCCACTGGAGGGGAGTTTTTTCGTTAAAGCGCTAACTATTCTACCGGTCAATGTCCGGCAGGATATAATCAATGGAGCCCGCAATTGCGATGAGATCAGCAAGGCTCCATCCAATGGTCATCAAAGGCATCACCTGTATATTGGCAAAACCCGGTGTCCTGACCCGCATCCGGTAAGCATATCCTATCCCGTCACTGACTACATAATACCCCTGTTCTCCTCTTGGAATTTCACATGATGCATATGCTTCACCTTCAGGAATTTTCGGGCCGCGCGTCACATTGATAAAATGATGGATCAGAGACTCAATATCCTTTAGCATATCTTCCCGTTTGGGTATTACGTAGCGGTAATCATCGGTGACATATCTTCCCGGCGGCATTCCGGAGGCGGCCTGATCGATAATACGAAGGCTCTGGCGCATTTCTTCCACCCTGATCAAATACCGGTCGTAGCAGTCTCCCTCAGAGCACGTGGGGACCTCGAAATCAAAAGCATCGTATCCGGAGTAGGGAAACTTTTTTCGCAAATCCCACTCCAGGCCGCATGCCCGAAGGTTTGGGCCGCTGACTCCCCAATCGATGGCCTGGTTTAAGGTTAATTTGCCGATTCCTTTGGTTCGGGCCTTGAAAATGGGGTTTTTTGTAATGAGTGACTCGTATTCCTTGAGCCGTTCGGGAAATATTTTGACGAACTGATCCAGCTTTTCTTTCCAGCCTTCAGGAAGATCCGCCTGAAGACCTCCCAGTCGAAACCATGATGGATGCAGTCTTCCGCCGGTGATCAGCTCCACGATGTCAAGAATCATCTCCCGTTCACGAAAAACATAAAAATTTGGGGCCATGGCACCGACATCATGGGCAAAAGTGGAAAAATAAACCAGGTGATTGCTCAGGCGAAACAGTTCACTGAGCAAAACCCTTGTGAACTGTGCTCTGTCCGGCACTCTAATACCGGCCAGCTTTTCAACGGCCATCACATAAGGAAGATTGTTTGCAGCTCCAGCCAGGTAATCCACCCGGTCGGTATAAGGGATAAACTGGTTCCAGTTTTGGCGCTCGCCGATTTTTTCGACCCCCCGGTGATGGTAGCCGATATCCATGTCGATATCTGTAATGATTTCACCCTCCAATGATACAATATATCTGATCAGTCCATGGGTGCTCACATGATGGGGGCCGACATTTAAGATCATATTTTGGCTTTCGTCTTCTTCACTGACATAATTACCGGCATCCAGGGGTTCAAGATTTCGGGCATCATCAAGGGTATAAGCCGGTAACTCAGTGGCTCTTCCCGGATAGTTTTTTCTTAACGGGTTGCCCTCCCAATAAGCGGGCATGAGAATCCGTTTGAGATTGGGATGTCCATCAAACCGGATTCCCATCATATCGAAGACTTCCCGCTCGTACCAGTTGGCGGAAGGCCAGATATCCACAATGGATTGCATTGACGGATTTTCACCCTGAAGCGGCACTTTGACACGTACACGGGTAGGCGGGTCAAATGCCAGAAGACTGTATACCATGGTGAAATCGGGATAGTTTTCCCGCTTTCTTCTAGCTGATTCATCAATGGCAGTCAGATCCTCCATCCGACAAAATTTAGGGGTGCTTTCTTTCTTTAAAAAATTTAATACCGGTTTCACCTTGTCTTGATCAACACTTACCGTGAGCATATCCGAGGTGTGTTCGGAAAATCGAACAGTTTCTCCAAATTTGTCTTTCAGGGTTTGAGAAAGCGTTTTTTCGGCCTGGTTCAGTTCGATTCGGACTGCCGGAGGTGACCACATCAGATCGCTTCGACTATCTTTAAAAAAAGGAGGGGTCACCGAGGTTCCGCGAATCATGGTGCTATCCATGCCGGGGCCTCGTGGGTCGCGGGATTTGGTTTCCCCATCGATTAAAATGGGCACCTCTGTTCCCTGGCTGCCACCACCCATATGAAAAATGGCACGGGTTGGTTTTTCTTTGGAAACTATCTTTTCCTGGAGCATGACAAGGCCTTGAAGGACTGCTTCGGGGCGGGGCGGGCAGCCGGGGATATAAACATCGACCGGAAGTATCTGGTTAACACCCTGGACTACGCTGTAAACATCGTACATTCCGCCGGTATTGGAGCAGGAACCCATGGAGATTACCCATTTCGGTTCAGCCATCTGCTCATAGAGCCTCAATACCACCGGGGCGATTTTTTTAAAGACCGTCCCGGATATGATTAAAAGGTCGGCCTGGCGCGGCGACGGCCTGAGCACCTCGGCTCCGAAACGCGCAATATCATAGCGGGGCGTAAATGCCGTAACCTCTTCGACAAAACAGCACGACAGTCCGAAAAACATGGGCCATAAGCTATTTTTCCGGGCCCAGTTGATTACGGTATCTAAAGGAGTAGAAAACAACTCCACTGTCTTGTTTATTTTTCGGATGATTCCGGACCCCACTCAAGCCCTCCCTTTTTCCAGATGTATACCAACCCGATCAATAATACAAAAATAAAATAACTCATTTGCAGCCATCCGGCCCATCCCAGATTTTCACAAGCCACAGCCCAGGAAAAAATAAAAGCGGCTTCGACATCGAAAATAAGAAAAAAGATAGCGACCAGATAAAACGGGATCGGATATTTAAGCCGGGCGGTGCCGCTGGGAATGATGCCGCATTCATAAGGTCTTAGTTTTTCAGGTGTCGGTTTTTTTTCTCCCAGCCAGGAGCTAAGAAACAAGAGTGCAGTGATAATTACCAGTACAAAAATAGTGTAGAGACTCAGACTGAAAATCCCCGGGGTCCAGGGTGATAAAAGAGCGCCTCCTGCGACTGGTTGCATAAATTATTCCTCCTGCCTTTGCCGAATTAGTGCTCTCAACTTTTAAATCAGGCTTACCTTAGTTTGTCCCAAATTTAACAGATCTCAAAAGGATCAGAAAAGAAAAACCGGTAAAACATTTATCAGCTTGTATAGAATTTGGTTAAGTGCTTGTCAAGTGTTTGCGTAAATTTATACCGTGAATCTGTGCAAGAACCATGTGCGTCTGTGCAAGGTGCACGTGTATGGGAATTGCATACATTTAGACCAATATAGCACAAAAAGTTGATGAGGGTTTTAAAAGTCGTTACTCGGCATCTCCATACAAGTCCATTTCCGGAAAATACTTTTTAGCACATTCAGGGCAGATGCCATGGCTGAATTGAGTATCAGAATGTTTATGAATATATGATTCGATTTTACTCCAATCCCCCTTGTCATCACGGATATTTTTGCAATAGGAGCAAATGGGCAATAACTTGCTTAATGTTTTGACTTCGCCGAGGGCTTTTTCAAGATCCGAAATCAGCTTATCCCGTTGTTCCTCGGCCTGCTTGCGGGCGGTGATGTCGCGGGTGATGCCGATAAACCCGGACAGCAAACCGTCTTCATCCCGAATAAAAGAAGTCGTTATTTCAACCCAGAGTGTACCGCCGTCTTTTCGAATATGCTCAAGCTCAAGGGATAGCGTGACATCCGTTGCGCCCCTGAGTTCTCCGTCTCTGGCAATTGCTTTTGTTATTACCTGAACTACCTTCGCATATGATTCAGGCGTCAACGTATTTTTTAAAGGCACCTGCCCCGCCTCCTCAGGAGTGTATCCCAGCAATTTCTGAATAGAGGGGCTGACATAGGTGAACCGTTGTTTCAAGTTCATCGTCCAGATAACATCGGATACATTTTCGGCAAGAAGCCGGTATCGCCTCTCGCTTTCCCGCAGCGCCACAGTCCGAAACCCCACCTGCTTTCGCAAGGACCACGACCACAAGAAAGACCCAAAAATGAGCAATAGCAGAGGGACGGCGACCATGGCGACATACCGGAAAACAGTGAGAAAATTGGGAGTCGAATCCGCATAGACCCCCAACCATTTCTCGGAGATGCGCCGGTATTCGCCGTTTTCATCGATCACTTTAAGCCCTTCCCCAAGGCGGGCCAGAAGGGCCTTATTCTGATTTTGTGAAACTGCATAACAGTATTCAGGGGAAAGAAACGGATGCCGGCCGACGATTAAGTTATCCCAGCCATTTTTTTTGATCCAGTACAGGGCGGTTATCCTGGCCACAAGGGCACAATCGTGCTTTCCTTCCGACAATTCACGCAGGGCCTCCTCCTGGGAGTCGACGACTGTAACCTGATCGCCAAGCCCGTTTTCGATCGCGAAATCGTGCATAATGTCGCCCTTCTGCACCACGATGCGTTTCCCGGCCAATTCGGAAACAGTGGCCGGTGAAAAGCCTTCGCCTTTGCGCACAACGCTGACACAATCATTCACCGTATGCGGTGGTGTAAAATCGAATGTCAAATCGCGTTCAGGTGAGTAGAACAGGCCTTGCAATGCATCAATTTCGCGCCGCGCCAATGCATCCCGAATATCCGACCAGGGGCCAAGGCGAATCTCGATGTCGAGGTCCACCGACTGGGCAATGGCTCGTGTGAGATCCACATTGTACCCGGCAGGGCGTCCATTCTCATCAAGATATTCATAAGGTGGATAGTTCTGATCTCCCCCGATGATGATAGGTCGATGAGTCGGCAGTTCCAAAGCGGCGAACCATTTTGCGTGGAGATGGCTATAAGTCCCGTCAGCCATGACCAGGGCGAGCCCTTCGTTTAGCAGCGCCAGCGTCTCCCGGTGGCCTTGCCTGACCGCAAAGCAGAAATCCTGGCGGAATCCTTCGATGGGCTGGTTGACGACGATTAAATTCGTAAGGCCTTTTTCCTGTATGAGCCGAAGTGCGACAAGCCGCTGAATAACGACGGCGTCAAAGCGGCCCTCGGAGAGGTCATGCAACGCCTCATCGAATGTGAGTGTCGTATGAATTTCAAACCCGCGGTTTTCCCGTCGCAGAAACTCCTCGGCATTATCCCCTTGCATGACAGCAACCTGCCGCCCTCTAAGATCGCCTAAATCCCGGATATCGGTCGTACCCGCCCGAACCACGATTGCGCCATGAATGGACATATAGGGAAACGTAAAGTCATAAATAGATTCCCGTTCCGGCGTTCGACCCACTAAGGGGAGGGCGTCAATCTCGCCCTTTTCAAGCCAGGTCCGGACCTGTGTCCATGTTCCGGTGCGGAAAGAGACATCTCTTCCCATGGCACCGAGCGCTGCACGGAGCAGCTCGACTGAAAAGCCGGTTGCGCGGCTATCTTTATCGACAGCGCAAAAAGGCGGATAATCGATCTCGGAGCCTGCGCGTACGAACGGTTTTGACAATGGGTTAATTTCGCCCGCACTGGTGTAAGTCCCTACAGTCCCAAGGACAACTATCGTGATCAGCATGAAAAACACAGTCACGATCACACGGCTGGGCTTTGACCGAAATTTATAGTTGTTATTCATATTTGTTGTTCTATCTCAGATTATAAAGTTACCGTGGTTGATAAAAACGAGATACTTAAATTCCTGATAGCCAGAATTTTGCTCAGCATTGCGTATTCAGTACTCTTTTGTCAATATGATAAAATGAGCGCTGACACCGTTTGGAATAAATGGTCAAGAGGTTACAAAATTAGTTCCACTCGGGATGCGATATCCTGATTCCTTGAGTATAGTGATTTGCAATGAGAATGGTGATTAATCATTTATCAAGGGTGGTCTTTACAAATTTGATAAATAGTGTTTTAAATTTGATCTTGACATCACAGCTTGTTTTCCGTAACTTTAAAAAAGTTTAGGTAAATACTGATAGATTCCGGTGAAGATCGGAATTCAGATTTAACCTACAAAAAAGAACCAACTACCCGTACTTTATGAGAAGTGATTGTTTTCATTTATCTTTTTGGATCTATGAAACATACCAAATTACATAACAAATCCTTAAGGTGGCTTATACACCCCATCAATATTTTTCAGGCCGGCCAGGTGGTTCTGACCGTTTTAACCTTTTTGGGACTGTTGGTTTTGTTGTCCGGGTGTTCTGCAATTTTATCTTCCACAACTTCCCGTTTGGCCGATAACCTTTCCTATGCCTTTGAAAACCAGACGGATACGGCAGTTGTGGAAGAAGCCACGCCTGCATATTTACTCATGTTGGATGCCTTGATTAAAGATGATCCTGATAATGCTTCCTTGTTGAGAACCGCGGCAAAATTAAACACAGCATATGCCGATTTTTTTGTAACGGACATCGAAAGATCCATGATAATAACCGATAAGGCATTGAATTTGGCTTTAAAAGCAGCTTGTTCCGACAACAAAAAGTTGTGCAATATTCGTAAAAAAAGCTTTGATGATTTCAGACAGGTGATAAATGGCTGCAGCAAGAATGAAATTGGCTCGATTTACACTCTTGGTACTGTTTGGGCCAGTTGGATACAGGCCAACCAGAAAGATTGGAATGCCGTTGCGGAGCTTCCAAGAGTAGAGGCTATCATGGAGCAGGTTGTAAGATTAAATCCCAAACATGAAGATGGTGGCGCCTTTTTGTACCTTGGTACTTTAGCCACTTTGCATCCCCCGGCACTAGGGGGAAATCCGGAAATAGGACGTTATTTTTTTGAAAAGGCAATTGAAATATCCGGAGGAAAAAATCTCTATGCCAAGGTGTTATATGCTCAAAGATATGCCCGCATCATTTTTGACAAGGAACTTCACGATCGTCTGCTGAAGGAAGTTTACGATGCGGACCCCAATGTCGAAGGCTACACGTTAACCAATATCATTGCCCAGAAAGAGGCAAAGCTATTGTTAGACACTTCGGATGACTATTTTTAAGGGGCATTAAAACCTGCAAATAACTGCTCCCCCCTTTAAAAAAGGGGGGGCTGGGGGGGATTTGACAAGCTGACGCCGTTTTAAAAATCCCCCTAAATCCCCCTTTTTCAAAGGGGGACTTGTGAAGAGTTACTTAGAAGCCTTGATACTTTCTGGAGTTATTTATATGTTTGTTAAAACCCGACGACGCTTTATAATGACATTTTGTGCCGTACTCATGGGCATGCTTTTTTGTTATGCGGACACGGCCCGAGCAGAGACATTTAAGATAGGTACCCTTTCACCGGAAGGCTCCGTTTGGATGGAAGCCATGCGTGAAGGTGCCGATCTGGTTGAAAAAAAAACTGAAAACAGGGTTCGGTTCAAATTCTATCCCAGTGGGGTCATGGGAAGTGACCAGGCGGTTTTAAGAAAAATCCGGATCGGCCAGCTTCATGGCGGAGCGGTTGTTGCGGGAAGCCTGTCTCACCTATATCCGGATTTAATGATTTACGGGTTGCCCTTTCTTTTCAACTCCCTGAAAGAAGTTGATTATGTGAGAGAGCGTATGGACCCCATTCTTATGGACGGGCTCGAAAAAAACGGCTTTGTGAGTTTTGGGATGGCGGAAGGCGGATTTGTATACGTCATGTCCAACTCACCGGTCAGAACCGTCAGCGATTTAGCCAACAAGAAAGTATGGATTCCTGACAATGATTTCATATCCCTCGAAACCGTGAGATCCTTCGGAATTACACCGGTTACATTGTCTATCGGCGAGGTACGCACTGGTTTGCAGACAGGATTGATCAATACCATCGGTACATCTCCGATCGGGGCTCTGGCTCTCCAATGGCACACCCAGGTGAGCTATGTGTTGGATGTTCCTATGATGTACGTTCATGCTACCATGGTTATGGATAAGAAAGCTTTTTCCAGGATTTCTGCCCAGGATCAGGAAACGGTTCGCGACATTATGGTCAACACATTTATAAAGATTGACAAGTACAATCGCCAGGATAATGCCGGGGCTCTTGATGCCTTGCGAAACCAGGATATTGAGTTTGTGAGCCCTCCTGAAGATATAATCAAACAATGGAAAAATACGGTATCCGGAGTTCCGGATCGGTTGATTGAAAAAGGCCAAATTTCAAAGGGTATTTATCAAACACTGAAAGAACATCTTGCCGATTATCGATCCCAACACGCCAAATCAATTCCCTGATGGCTCATCCTTTTCTGTTGCCCATAAGATTCAGCTATGGCTGTATCGAATCGAGGATGGCATACTCGTGGGGTTATTGCTCCTGATGATCCTTTTAGCTGTCGCCCAGATCATTTTGAGAAATTTTCTGGGCGCAGGCATTATATGGGCGGATATTCTGGTACGAATTTTAGTGCTTTGGGTGGGTCTCGTCGGGGCCATGGCTGCCGGCAGAAAAGGAGACCACATCAAAATTGATCTTATCTCCAAATACCTGAAAACAAAGTTAAGTCGGATAGTAACGGCGATAACCGATTTTTTTACGGCTGTCGTGTGTTTAATAGTATTATTCTACAGCATAAAATTTATAAGATTTGAATATATTGACGGAATACTTGCTTTTGGCCGCATACCGGTATGGTTTTGTCAGGCGATTATTCCTTTTACGTTTCTGGTGATGTCCCTAAGATATTTTGTAAGAACGATTCAAAATCTTCAGGCTTATTTTAACCAAAAGGCGTGATGTTTTTTCTGGTTTCATGCATACTGATCGTATTGGCTTTTCTTGGAGCACCGCTTTTTGTCATTATTCTTGCGGTGGCCATGATCGGTTTTTACAGCCAGGGGGTTGATCTTTCGGTCATTCCCATCGAAATCTATCGAATCACGGATGCTCCGATTTTGGTGGCCCTTCCGCTTTTTACCTTTGCCGGCTATATTCTCGCAGAAAGCCGGACATCCGAGCGGGTGGTTCGCCTTTCCAGGGTATTTCTCGGGTGGATGCCCGGCGGACTTGCTATTATATCCTTTATGGCATGCGCCCTGTTTACGGCTTTTACAGGTGCTTCCGGCATTACAATAGTAGCTTTGGGTGCATTGTTGTACCCGGCACTTATTCAAGACGGATATCCTGAAAACTTCAGTATAGGACTGGTGACCACATCGGGAAGTCTCGGTCTGCTGTTTGCACCTTCACTTCCGTTAATCCTCTATGGAATCATTGCACAACAGATGACCGCGGGAGAAGGTGTTTCCATTGAAAAACTGTTTCTGGCCGGGTTGCTTCCCGGGCTTTTGATGCTTTTGATATTGTCCGCCTGGAGTTTATGGACAAACCGCAATATGCCGATTCAAAACAAAAGGTTTGATCTTAAAGAAGCCTTTTCCGCGTTAAAAGAAGCCAAGTGGGAAATACCTCTTCCGGTATTTGTACTTGGCGGGGTATATGGAGGTTTTTTTGCTATTTCGGAGGCAGCGGCCGTAACCGCTCTTTATGTGCTGGTTATTGAGGTTTTTATTTATCGGGAAATAAGTATCCGAAAGCTCCCCGAAATCATGCGCGAATCCATGGTCATGGTGGGAGGAATTCTTCTGATTCTGGGTGTTTCACTGGCATCGACTAACTACTTAATTGACGCGGAAATTCCCACACGGCTGTTTACTCTCATTCAAGCCTATGTGACCGAAAAAATCACCTTTTTAATACTTTTAAATATTTTGTTGCTGATGCTCGGGGCGATCCTCGATATTTTCTCAGCGCTGGTGATTATGGTCCCTTTGATTCTTCCGGTGGCGGTCAGTTATGACATCAATCCAATTCATCTGGGAATTATTTTTCTGGCCAATATGCAAATCGGATACTTTACCCCGCCGGTAGGGATGAACCTGTTTATTGCCTCTTATCGGTTTAAAAAATCAATCATCTCGTTATACCGGTCCACGATTCCTTTCATGTTTTTGTTGTTGATCGCCGTTTTGATCATTACTTACTGGCCCGGCCTGAGTATGATGTTGATTGAGTAGACAATGTGATACCACTGCAAAGCTTTATGGATAACGGAAAATTGCATATCTTATTGAATTATTTATAAAAATTAATTGAGCGTTGCCTTATTCCTTCTAATATGGTAAACTTACTTTCAAATCATAGGCTTAAGGCTGAAGAATTATCGTTAACGGAGATGTCATGATAAAAGATGGAAAGCTTCTGTCAACATTTGAGCGGGAATACATTCGCATGGAGAAGACTGACTATTTTGATTCCCTTCGATTTTTTGAAGCCATGTGGAATGAGGGGGTTTACTTGGGAGTTTTACCATCGATAGATCCTCTCGATGGTATTGAAGTCGATCTGCGAATCGCCCGGATACTTAACCATGTTTAAAGCCCTTCTGGGTAAAATCGGGCAAAAGTTGTCTGATGCCGGGCTGCCATACATGATCATCGGCGGACAAGCTATACTTTTATATGGCTCTCCAAGATTGACCAAAGATATTGATATCACGCTCGGAATAAACATTGATGGACTGGAAAGTACTCTGAAGACCGTTAAAGAGATGGGCCTGGAAGTCATTCCCGATAATCCTGAATCTTTTGTGAAAAAAACATTTGTGCTGCCGACAAAAGAAAGGACCACCGGAATAAGGGTTGACCTGATTTTTTCTTTTTCACCCTATGAAAAACAGGCAATAGCGCGTGCAAAGCCAGTGTTTTTTAATGATACGGCTGTCATGTTTGCCTTATTGGAAGACGTAATTATCCATAAAATTTTTGCCGGTCGCCCCAGGGATATCGAAGATGTTGCGACGGTAATGCTCAAGAATCCGGATTATGACAGGGAGTACATTGAACTATGGCTGAAAGAATTCGATCTCGCCATGGAAACGAACGAATTTATCACACGGTTTGCGGAACTTTGCTGCCAGACCCGATAAAGTCTGATGACAAATGGTTATCAGCAAGATCCATTATTTACCTGTTGGCCTTTCGGATTCCCAGTTGATCCAGAGCGATAATCCATTTGCAGATGCTTGCAGAACCTTCTACCATTGTATAAGTCGGGGCATCCCGATAATACCGGGCCACGGGATACTCAGTGGAATAGCCGTAAGCGCCCATGATTCTCATGGCATAATTGGCGCATTTGGTAACGGTTTCGCCTGCAAAATATTTGGCCTGGGCAACATCCAGGCCGTTGTTTAAATTTCCCCGGTCTTTTTGCCAGGCTGCTTTGTAAACCAGCAAGCGGGCTGCCTTGATTTCCACGGACATCTGAGCGATCATGTCCTGGTTCATTTGAAACTCACCAATCGATTTTCCAAACTGTTTGCGCTCATTGGCGTATTTTATGACAACATCCAGACATGCCCTGGCCAAACCCACGGCCCCGGCTGCCGCTGAAAGCCTTGTGTGGTTTAGCGATTCAAACAGTATTTTGGCTCCGTCTCCGGGTTTTCCAAGAATATTCTCCAAAGGAACACGGGTATTGGTCAAAAAGATTTCTCCCGTAGGAGAAGAATTTGAGCCCATTTTATTCAAACTGGTGGTTTTTACCCCATTGAATTTTTTCAGTTCTACAACAAATGCGGAAAGGCCCTTTGAGCTTTTGGACTGGTCTGTATAGGCATAATAGATCATCAGGTCGGCGCAGTCGGCGTTGGAGATCCATGTTTTCGAGCCGTTTAACAACCAATGATCCTGGTTGTTTTCCGCCGTTGACGACATAGCCAGAACGTCCGAACCCGCATCGGGCTCGGTAATGGCAAATCCGCCGAGATACTCGGCGCGAACAAGTTCAGGGATATATTTAATTTTGAGAGTCTCACTTCCATGTTGGCAAATGGTATGGGCTGTACCGATGGTTTGCATGTTGATTTGGACCCTGAGAGAGCTTGAAGCCCTTGCGATTTCTTCGGTGACAATCATGGCCGCAACCCATCCCATGTTTTCGCCGCCATATTTTTCCGGGATAACCGTTCCGAAAAACCCGAGTTCCCCCATAGGTTTGATGACTTCTTCGTATGGAAAATAATGCTGTTCATCCCACTGGTCTGCAAAGGGAGCAATTTTTTTTACAGCAAACTCCCGCACGGCATTTTTAAGCATCTGAAGCTCTTTAGGCAAGGAGAAGTCCATGAATGCCTCTCTTTTCGATTTTTAACTCTCAAGAATGATGATTTTGCAAAAAGCCTTTAATAAGATCACTCCGACGAACCCATGGGCGTCAACTTAAAGCCCGTACAATTATTATAGCGTGTCATTCTGAGGAGGCCAACAACAAACTTTATTAAAACTCAGCGGAAACTCCCACCATGAAATTAAATCTTGGTGATGGGTAGAAGGATTCTTCGGTCGGAAATCCGCCTAACACACCATACTCGGAGTATTTTTCATTGGTGATGTTATTCAGATTAATAAACGGCGTAAAATTTTTCCATTGATATTTAAGTTTGGCGTTTAAGACAATATAATCATCCTGATCGTCGAAGTCATTGTTCAAATCCCCGTCAAAAGGGCGTTTACCCACATAGATGCTATTAAGTGCAAGGGTAAGGTTTTTGACAAGTAAATACTCCGCTCCGACATTAGCTTTGTGTTTGGGAACATTGGGGATTTCCTTGCCTGAAAAATCACCGCTTCTGATCTCAGCATCCGTAAATGAATAGGAGCCTTGCAAATTGAGCTTATCGAAACTTTTTGAAAGCGTCAGTTCCGCGCCCTGCCGTCGGGTTTTCCCATCTATATTTTCATTTGCAAAACTCACTGGATTGAAAAATATTTCATCTTTGGTGTCCAGGAGAAAGAGATTGGCATGAGCAAAAAAACTATCTGAGAAATAATACCGAAGCCCCAACTCATAATCGTCAGAAGTCTGGAGATCCAAATCCGTGTTGACCGTATTGGTTGTGAAGTTAAAAAATTCATCCAGTACCGGATACCTGAAGCTTTTTGAGTAGCCAAAATAAGCATATGAATTTTGATGAAAGTTATAGTTTATTCCCGCGTTGTAGAGTTTTTCGTCTGTGGTGACCTTATCCGGCGTACCCGGGTCGAATCGGAATTTTGCACGGTCGTATCTGTACCCGGCGGAAAGTGCTAGAGAATCAACGGGTTTGAATTCGTCATATATGTAATAGCCGGTATTTTCCTTTTCAAGGTCGAATTTTCCGACGGATTCGAACCCGAAAAACACCGATGTGTTGGTAATGTCTTCTTTGGCTTTTTCATAATCAAAACCAATGGTCAAACTGTTTTCACGATTGATAATCTTTTCTTTAAAAACCACCTGGGGGGCAAAAACCACGGTCTTAATATCCGTATCTCCTACAAAGTTACCGCCGGCAAAACTGATATCAAAAACCGATGATCGCTTCCTGTATGAAATATCGGCTTTGAAAAGGCTGTTATTGAGGAAATAAATTTCAGGGCCGGCCTTGAAATAATAGTCTTCGACATCCGCGAGATCTTCGGGGTTCAGAGAATCTTTCCTGGAGACCCCGGCATCAAAATCACTTTTTAAAATGCCTCCTGGAAGCCTGGCGTTGTCTTTGTGGTAATCGCTGCTGAAATTAAAATTCAAACGATCACTGAGAAACCAGGTCAGATTGCCCCCAAGGTCCTTGTATTCTGTTTCACTGTTGTCACGGTAGCCGTCGGAGTCAGCGTATCTACCGGACAATGCGTAAGAAACTTTTCCGGATGTACCGCTTACCGATGCATTGGTGTCAAAGCTGTCATAGCTTCCGGCCATAATTTCCCCATTGACATTAAAGTCGTCTCCTTTCTTTGTGATGATGTTGATTACACCACCGGATGCATTATCACCGTATAGAACACTTCCACGTCCGCCTCGTATGATTTCGATTCGTTCCACACGGTCGAGGGAAATCAGTGACCAATCCATGCCGCTCAAATCGGGCTGGTTGACACGCCGGCCATCCACAAGAACCAGTGTGTTTGTTTTCGCTGCAGCCCCGAAACCCCTCAGATCCACGGAAAAAGATCTTTTATTACCGGTAATATCGTTCACATGGACACCCGCCTGGGATCGAAGAAGGTCCGGAATATTTCTGGCGGTTGAATTTTTGATATTCTCGGTGGTGATGACCGTCACATTGGCAGGGACGGTCTTAATTTCTTCCTGAAAGCGTGAAGCTGTGACAACGACATCTTCCAGATTGACGGTTTCCGGGGCCTGGTCTTTTTGTGACACGAGAGGGGTTTGAGCGTAAACCGGCATGGCAATCATAAATAAAAAAAAAGCTTTTCCTAAGATTTTCATGACTTTTCCTCCAAGGTTTCGATGATGTCCCAAATCGATCGGGCATCAAAAATGATTGGAAATTCCGGGGCATAAAAAAACCCCGAATCTCAAGAGAGATCCGGGGTTTCCCTTTTTTACCGCGTGATCTGAATGCTTCCAGGACTGCCGCGAAATGGTCGCAAACTGTTCGGACAGGTCTTCTGACTTGCGGATCATCCTACAGGCCGCGCCTTCCCATTTGCATAAAACAAACAGTGGCCTTCATGCGGCTTTCGTCCACGCTCACAGCGACGGGCTCGCTCCCGACTTACACGGGATTCCCTATTAAGCTCCTAAAAGCATCCAAACAATAAATGACACCTATATAAAATAAAATGTAATGTCAATAGGTTTTCTAAGTGCAACGACTCATTTCTTGACACGCATGGACAATTTTGACATACTCTCGCGTATTAACAGCGACGTTTTGATATGTAAGTAGCAGCTGAACAAAAACTCCCCTTCCCCGCCGGGAAAGGGAATAAAGGACCTTTTGTTCAGCCGCTATTTAACAACGGGTTTCATATTATAAAGGGTATATCATTCATTCCGGACAGAAAAGGAGGTTTGCGAACATGACAACTTTTGATAAAGCGTTGGCTATCGGCCGTGCCCCAAATGTCGTCAAATTATTTCCCAACTCCAGGGCATTGCTTGTGAGTGGAAAATTTATCGATCTGGCTATGCTAAAAAAGGGAAACGCTATCTGCATCGCTACCAATGGTCGAAACCAGTTTGTTATCCGGGGAGCATTGAAAGCCGCTCAACGGGCCAACTCGGCGCTGATTGTGGAAATTGCACGATCCGAAGGTGGTACCGGGGCTTATTGTGCGGTCAACTTATGGAACATTGCCCGCCAGGTGGATTCAATTTGCAATGAATTGAACATCACCGTGCCGGTTGCTGTTCATGCGGACCATTACGGTATCAAAAAGGAATCGGATATTGCTCCTGCAAAAGCTGAAATTCCCTCTCTTTTCGATGCAGGTATTACCTCCATTGCTATCGACGCTTCCCACATGCCCGATGACCAGAACCTGCTGGCAAGCATCGCCATCATCAAGACTGTTGTTCCGGATTGGGCGGGACTTGAAACCGAGGTTGGTGAAATCAAGGGCAAAGAAGGGCTTTCCACTGTTGCAGAAGCCCTTTTTCTGATTCAGGGGTTAAATGCACACGATATTTTTCCCAACTGGATCGCTCTCAACAATGGAACCACCCATGGCATCCAGGCAAGTGATCAGGGTATCAGCGTGGAATTGACCTCGGATATTCACATTGCCCTTGAAAAATACAAGGTCTCAGGTGCTCAGCATGGCACATCCGGTAACAATTCCGACCGGCTCCGGGAAATCGCTCAAAAAACCCGAACCACCAAAGCCAATGTAGCTACAGCGCTTCAGATGATCTCGTGGGGGCTGGAAGTCAACGACTACGGCAACGCCATTCTCGACAGTGATGGCAATTTTATCAAGGTCAAGGGAGAAGGCGCATCCGAAAGTGTTTGGCAGGAAATGATTCAATACGCACAAGAAAAAGGTTGGAAAGGCGGCAATTTTAAAAAACTGAACCTTCCGTTTGAAAACAAACTTTTGGCCCAACCGAAAAAAATTCGCGACCGGATGGCAGAGCGTGTGGAATCCTTTGCTTATTCCATGATGGTTGACGTTTTCAATGCCCAAGACACGGCAGACATTGCCATTGATCTCATTTTTCAGGCGGGAAATCATAACCCCGGTCCCAAAGCTTCCCGCATCGAAGATCCGTCCGAATGGACCAAAGAAAAAATTATGGAGCGGGCAAAGCAGTTCTCTAACGTTAAGGGTCCAGCCGGAAATTATGATGATTGAGATTATGGCATTTTTCCCAGTGGAAGCAAATACAGGGGCAACTCAGAGTTATTGAGCTGGAGAATTTTGCGTACCTGATCTTCTTTGAAAGCCCCGACCGGAACCACCCCGATTTGCCGCGTAACAGCCTGGAGACAAACGTTTTGTGCGGCATGCCCGGCTTCCATCATCATATACTGAATTCCTCGCTGTCCGTATTTTCCCGTAATCCGGGAGGAAATACCGGTAAGAATCATTACAGCCGGTGCCTCCCGGACACAACCTTGCCCGAGTGCTGCTGCTGATAGCTGACCGCGAAGATCCCCGCTTCTGATAAGAGTCAAATCATGTTGTTGCGGAAGATATTGATAAATACCTTCCTTTAGTCCGGAGACTTTACCACTGACAATATAAACCTCAAGAGGATACAAAGCCCCTGCTGAGGGAGCCGTCCGAAACCCATTACGGGAATTGATCCCCTGAGCCGCCCACAACAATTGGGCGATGTCTTCCATAGAAAGCGGTTCCGGTGCATATGACCGGACAGAACGGCGCTGCGATAAAGCGGTTTCCACAGACATATCTCCTGCTTTTACAGGAGCAGGTAATGAAATGGATTGATTTGATATTCGGGAGTCCATGGCATCTCCTTTTTGCTGATTGCAGAACAGACTGCCGGCAAAAATCAACATTGCCGTTATGCCTATCAACCAGGTCCGGTTCATGATTACCTCCTCAAATGATGATTATCGATTCAGATTAATTAAAGGATCTTTTCAATAATCGCTAAAGCTTTTTCAACCAAATTTTTATCCGCTTGCGAACCCATGTGGCCCAACCGAAAAACCTTGTTTTCCATAGGGCCTAAACTTCCACCCACCACCAGTCCATGTTTGCGAAGACGGGCATCAAATTCAGGCCAGGTATTTCCGGATGGAACATTCACAGCGGTTACCGTAGGTGATGGGATCGCATTTGCAGATGGAAAAAGTGTCAATCCCATCTGAACTAATTTATCCCGGCAAAATTCAGCCACATGCTGGTGCCGCTCAAAACATCGGGTAAGCCCTTCATTCAGTATTCGTTCTGCTCCGCTATTTAGCGCCGCAATTCCATACCAGTCAGGAGTGTATGGAAAATATTTTCTGTTTTGGGCAAAGTGGAAAGGTTTCAATGCATCATAACCCGCGTAATCGACTTGTTCAATAATATCCCAGGCCGCATCGCTCACACTCAAAAAGCAGGTACTGGGAGGTGCTGACAGGCATTTTTGTGAACCTCCCAGGCATAAATCGATTTGATTTTGGTCTGCCTGGACAGGTGCTCCTCCGACGCTGGAGACTGCATCCACATAAAAAAGCGGAATATGGAGGTCATTTTTGAGTTTGCCCAATTCTGCCAATGGATTGAGTGTTCCAGAAGGTGTTTCGCAGTGAACCGCAGTAATCATCCTGGGTTTGAATGTTTCCATGGCGGTTTCGATCCTTGCCAAATCCCCGATGGTTTCATTATAATCCCAGTTGACAGCCTTGACTTCTGCTCCAATGGATGCCGCCATCTCTCCGATTCCACGGCCGAATACTCCCGTGCCGATGGCAAGAACACGATCTGCCGGGTGAAGACAACTTTTTAGTGCGCCCCATAGTGCTAACATAGCTTCTCCGGACTGGATGACCACTGAGTTTTTCGTTCCGAATATTATTTGTAAATTGGCTTCGGCTTTTGCATAAAGTTCTAAAAATTCAGGTTCAAAATCTCCGGAACCATAATCGGTCAGGTATACCTTTCTGATTTCCTCAGGCACACTCACAGGTCCCGGCACCATGGAAAGGGGGTATGTTTGCATGGGTACACTCCATAGTCCTTATTCGAGTGCTAAGCCTTGCTTTGCACTCCATGTTGCTTACTCGAAAGCCCAAGGTTCTCCGTCATGCCGGACTTGATCCGGCATCCGGAACAACCAGCTTCTGAATCCACCTGGATAGCGCTGAAATGCTTCACTTCGTGCCCGGCCTCCGCCGGAATGACGATACAAAAAGATCGAAAAGATCGATAATGATTGATATTTGTGATTGAAATAGGCAAATCCAGTTATTTTGTCAACTGATTTGATCGAATAAGGAAGGCTGAGCTTGACACAAACACATTGTTATGCTCTTTTTGATATTGCGGGCTGGACTCATATGGATAAAGATTAAAAAAACCGGATTATCAAACGTCATGAGAATGTTTGAAAAAGGAATGAAAATGCCGAAAAAATCAAAAAATCTGGCAATCAAGTCTAAGATTTGGATCGAGGATGAAAAAGGAGGAATGGTATTCGGTCTTGGCCGCTTGCGTATACTGGGAGCCATTGAAAACTACGGTTCTATTCTCGCTGCATCCAAGTCTTTAAATATGAGTTACCGGGCAGCCTGGGGCAAAATCAAGACTACCGAGCAACGTTTGGGAAAGCCTCTTCTGACCCGTCAGGTAGGCGGTGTTTCAGGTGGTGGTTCCCAGTTGACACCTTTTGCCAAAGCATTGGTCAAAAAATTTGAATATCTCCAATCTCTTGTGGAAACAGAGGTCGACCTGTTTTTTGAGGAGCATTTCAATGTCGAGGTTGATGACCAAAGGGATTCAATTGATCATAAATTATAACAGCTCCCACAGGAACCTGACCCATTAAAAACGTGCCGGAATGAAGCCAACATGCTTACTGTTTTGCAACATCGGGATAAACTTCCAATTGATGCTTTTGAGCGGCAACTTGGAGCCATTATCAGTTATGCCAAGATCTGCATAACGTACTATAATCTTTGGATTTTTTTTATTGACATGCCCTAAGAAAAAAGCATATGATAAGTTGTTTTGCATAAATGTTGCCTTCCAAATTATATCATTAAATGATCATCAGGTAATTTAACTGCGGATTTTATAAAATCCAATATCAGCATAAGGAGGAAAATTTACATGGACAAAATATTAAGGGTTAATATGGGTGCTGAAGGCGGGCCAAAGTTTTCCGAAGAATCCCCTGGCGAGTATGCCGGCCTGGGCGGTCGTATTATGACCTCCACAGTTGTTGCCAAAGAAGTTGATCCGCTCTGTCATCCGCTTTCGGCCGAAAACAAACTGGTTATTGCACCCGGACTTTTAAGCGGCACAACAGCGGTGATGTCCGGAAGAATTTCTGTGGGATGTAAAAGTCCGCTCACCGGCACAATAAAAGAGTCCAACGCGGGGGGCCAGGGGGCTCAGGTTATGGCAAGACTTGGATATTCGGCCATTATTCTGGAGGGAAAACCCAAGGATGACAAGCTGTATAAGCTGGTAATAAATAAAGATGGCGTTAAAATCGAAACCGCCGATGACCTGAAACTGCTCGGTAACTATGATACGGTTGAAAAACTTGTGGGCCAATATGACGATAAAATTACCTGCATCACCATCGGATCGGCCGGAGAAAGAAAGATGTCTTCGGCCTCCATTGCGATCACCGATATGGAGGTGAGACCGACTCGTCATTGCGGACGTGGCGGTACGGGTGCGGTCATGGGCTCCAAAGGACTTAAGGCGATCGTGATGGATGATACCGGATGTGCCATGAGACCGCCCAAGGATCCCGATGCTTTTAAAACGGCCAACAAGAAATTTGTCGCAGGACTTAAGAAACACCCCGTGACCGGCGAAGGCCTTCCTGCCTACGGGACCAACATTTTGACCAATGTCTTAAACGAAGCCGGCGCATATCCCACAAGAAATTTCCAGACCGGACGTTTTGAAGGGGCTTCCAAGATCAGTGGGGAAACCCAGGCAGCACTGGAGATTGAACGCGGTGGTGTGGCCACTCATGGCTGCCACAGGGGGTGCATCATTCGATGTTCCGGAACTTTTTTTGACAAAAACGGAAGGTTTTTAACCAAGCAACCCGAGTATGAAACCGTCTGGGCTCATGGCGGAAACTGCGGCATTGACGATCTGGATGCGATTGCTCTAATCGACCGGCTTGATGATGACTTTGGTGTGGATACCATTGAAATGGGTGCCACCATAGCCGTGGCCATGGAAGCCGGTATCGCCGAATTCGGGGATGCGGAAGCAGCCATTAATCTGGTTAAGGAAGTGGGTAAGGGATCTTATTTGGGACGTATTCTTGGAAATGGCGCCGAGGTAGCAGGCAAGATTTTCGGCGTGGAAAGAGTTCCTGTTGTCAAGGGCCAGGCCATGCCGGCTTATGATCCCCGTGCGGTTCAGGGCATCGGTGTTACCT
>JAABTQ010000050.1 GCA_011389745.1 Desulfobacteraceae bacterium
TTCGTCACCCGGGGCGCATTCAAGGTACCCAATCTCCGCAACCAGGAGTTCCAGGGGCCTTACTTCCACAACGGCGGCGATGCCACCCTGCGTCAGGTGGTGGAGTTCTACGCCCGGGGCGGCAATTTCCCGACCACCAATATTGACGACCTGGATGCGGACATTGCTCCCATTCCGGAACTGGATGTCGGAATTCCGGACCCAGTTCTTGCCGCTCAGGCCGAAACAAATATTCAGGCCCTGGTGGCTTTCCTGAGCCGTGGCCTAACTGATCCCCGGGTGGTAAATGAGCGAGCGCCATTTGACCATCCGCAGCTTTTCATTCCCGAAGGGGTCACCGGCAGAACTCCTGACATCGACAAGATGAAAGAGATCAAAGCCACCGGAGCAAACGGTGCCGGGACTATCCCCAGATTCCTGGGATTAAATCCCCAAGCACAATAATCCTGTTAGAATTAATCTAATTTAGCGCCGCCGCCTGCTTTTGTAAGTTGCAGGCGGCGGTTTTTTGAAACCACGGCGACCGAAGAATCTCCGGATGCAATTTGGCAGGGCGAGATTCTTCGTCGGCCGGCAAATCAGTGCCGACTGACAGACGGTATGGTCGGCCTCCTCAGAATGACATCGTGGGAGAATCTCGGGATTGAAGCAGGAAACCGGGCTCTGATTCAAGCCCGGTTTCTCATGAAAGGGATAAGAAGATAAATTGGCGACTCAATGGATCAAAATTTATAGCGCCCTGATCTTATAAACTTCATTGGAATGGGGATCGATCACGTGAACCCCACAAGCGATGCAGGGATCAAATGAATGGACGGTTCTCAGAACCTCTATCGGACGTTTGGGGTCTGCTACCGGTGTGCCGATAAGAGCTTCTTCCACCGGCCCGAGTTTTCCTTTTTCGCATCGGGGCCCAAGATTCCAGGTGGAAGGTACGACATACTGGTAATTTTTGATTTTTTTATCTTCAATCTCGATCCAGTGACCCAAGGCGCCCCTGGCGACATCGTTCAGCCCATATCCCATGCCCTTATCAGGCATTTCCCAGGACTGATAGGTTCGGGTATCACCTTTTTTGATGTTTTCCACCAGTTCCATGATCCAGCCTTCCATTTTCTGCCCGATCACCAGGGTTTCGATACCTCTTGCAGCGGTTCTTCCAAGTGTTGAATACAGGGCGTCAACCGGGATATCAAGTTTTTTCAACACGCCGTCTATCACTTCTTTGAATTCCTTGACCCCACTTGCATATGAAACCAGCGCTCTTGCCAGGGGACCGACTTCACATGGCTCCCCCTCATACCGGGGCGCCTTGAACCAGGAATATTTGCCGTCATCCGGCTTGTAATCGCCGTGCTGGGGTTTTGTCTCCCCTTTAAAAGGATGCTTTGCCGAGCCTTTTTCATACCACGCCCGGACAACATCTTCGGCGACTTTTTCCTGATCAGCCATTTTAAGACCTGCAAGATCCCGTTTCATGATAACACCTCTGGGTAAATAGTGGCTGTCCGGTTCAGTTTCACCTTGAGGAAGATCTCCCCAGGACAGGAAATTGCTTGTTCCACCGATGGCTCCCCAGTCTTTATAAAAAGAAGCCACCGCCAGCAAATCCGGGATATAAACTTTTTCCACAAAATCTTGTGTTTCTCTCCATAAACTCAAAAATTTCATGATACGTTCCGGATTCAGGTCCTTGATGGATGTCACACCTCCCACAACAAGGGTTTGAAGGTGTGGGTTCTTTGCACCGAAAATCGCATGCATGCGGGCGGTTTTGGCTTGCAGGCGAAGCGCCTCGATGTAATGAGCCGAGGCCATAAGGTTGGCTTCCGGTGGCAATCTATAGGCAGGATGGCCCCAGTAACCGTTATTCAAAGGTCCCAGTTGTCCACTGTCGACAAAAGTTTGAAGTCGCTGTTGAACCTGTTTGAAGTAATCCGTTCCTCCCATTGGCGAATCGCTGACATTGTCGGCAAGTACGGCTGTTTTTGCGGGATCCGCCTTGAGTGCGCTGACAACATCCACCCAATCAAGTGCATGAAGATGATAAAAATGAACAATATGATCATGCTGGAACTGGGCACCATGAAGAAGATTTCGAATAATTCTGGCATTTTCGGGAATTTTAACACCCACAGCAGCTTCCACAGCCCGTACAGAAGACAGGTAATGCACATAAGTGCAGACACCGCATGATCGTTGGGTAAAAAGCGGGGCATCCCGCGGGTCTCTTCCCTGAAGAATGATCTCAATGCCCCTGAACATCTGGGCGGAACTCCATGCGTCGACAACTTTGCCGCCTTCCACTTCAACTTCGATTCGAAGATGACCCTCTATTCTAGTGATTGGATCTATCGTTACTCTTTGGCCCATGTGATATCTCCTCTATGGTTTACAGTTCTTCAAAAAATGGTGTCATTTGATCCCAGAAATCCGGTTCACTGCAACCGATGCAGGGATGTCCGGCTTCGACAGGCCAGTTAGTACCGTCATTGAACTTGGCAATGGGGCAGTTGTTATAGGTTTCCGGTCCCCTGCATCCCATCTTATAAAGACAGTAACCCAATGCAGCTTCTTCGGAGCCGAACTCTTCGACAAACTCACCCATTTCAAAATAACTTCGCCTGGGACACTGATCATGAATTGTCTGTCCATAGGCAAACACCGGACGGCCTTTTTCATCAAGGGCCGGCAGTTTGCCCAGAAGCAGATAATTGACAACGGTTCCGACAAAATTGACCGGGTTAGGGGGGCATCCCGCAAGATTCACGGTTTTAATGCCCAGTGCGTCCCCCACCCCTTTATATCCGCCTGGATTGGGCTTGGCCGCCTGAATCCCTCCGAAACATGCGCATGCACCAATACAAATAACCGCGGCAGCCTTGGGACAAACCTCCTGGGCAATTTCCAGAAATGTCCGGCCTCCGATTTTCCCATATGCGCCGTTGTATTTTGTGGCGATAGCTCCTTCCACCACACAGATAAACTGACCCTCATATTTTTTTATGGCATTGTGAAGATTTTCTTCTGCCTGATGTCCTGCCGCCGCCATGATGGTTTCATGGTATTCAATGGAGAGGATATCAAGTATCAATCGGTCCGGAAAGGGATATGAAGACCTTAAAAGCGCTTCGGAACATCCCGTACACTCTCCGAAATGAAGCCAAACCACCGGCGGTCTTTGTTTGGGTGACGCGAAAACTTCCGCCACATCGTTCACCATTGATGAAGAAAGTCCCATGGTTGCCGTCAAAAAAGTGCAGTACTTCATGAACTGCCTTCTTGATACCCCATAGCTTTCCAGTTTTTCGAAAAATTTATTGTATTTGTCCTGTTCCATTTGCACCTCCATGAATGCATTCAAAATTAATATTTTTTCGAACGGACTCAAAGCTGCAATTTCACCTTTATAGATTGAATTAACAGCTCTATTAATATTTCTCTTATGCCATATTATTTTAAAATTCAACAACAAAATGAACATTGTTCATTTAATAAATAATTACTAGTAGAAAGTTTGAGAGAGAATTTTATCAAAATTATTAAATAATTAAGTTAAAAATAAAAAACACAGGCAATTCGGAAAGACAACATGATGCAATTAATGGTTCGGAAGTAGCACTGAACGTAACTTCTTGACCTTGAAAAATTTTTACGGTATCAAAGAAGAAAAATTTGCCGGTTTTTTAGCGAGATCTTTAAAGTTATATATTGAAAGTCCGATAAAAACCTTGGTGTTTATATTTGAGTGATGTCAGGCAAAGAGCCATCCAGACTCAACTGGGTGACTCTTTTTTTTTGGGGAGGAGGAGAGGTAAATAAGGATGGTGCCTAAATTATTGGTCATCGACAATTACGATTCTTTTACATTTAATCTGGTGCAGATGTTTCGTCAGTATTCGCTCAACATCGAGGTTTGCAGAAGCGACTGCCTTACAATTGACAAGGCATCAGAGTTTTCACCTGATTATATCGTGATCAGTCCGGGGCCGAAAGATCCGGCACATGCGGGAATATCGGTGGCACTGATTCGGGCCTTTTATAAAATGGTTCCCATTTTGGGGGTTTGTCTGGGAATGCAGTGCATGAATGAAGTTTTTGGCGGGAAAACAGTTAGGGCTCCTTTGCCGATGCACGGAAAAACCAGTTGGGTACATCATAAAAATAATAGTATTTTCAAATCAGTGCCAACGCCCTTTTTGGCCGCGCGTTATCATTCCCTGATGGTCCAGTTTGAAAATACGCCATTAAAGATTACGGCAATGAGCGATGATGATGTAGTCATGGGCATGTCTCACCCTGAGTATCCGTTGCATGGGGTGCAATTTCATCCGGAGAGTTTTTTAACCCCAAATGGTTTTGATATTGTGGAAAATTTTCTCAGGACCGGCCCTTTAAAAGAACCCCAAATAGTGAGTGAAATTATAGAGTATCGATCATGGAAGAAAAATTAGAAAAAATTATGAGTATTGCCGGACAACCCGATGGCGTTTATTCAAAGCATCTTGAATTAGAGGAGAGTTTTATGGACCTGGCAGGTCGTTTTGCTCACCTTCCGGGAACAGTGGTGCTCATGAGTGGTGGGGATCTGGATTGCGCCCGGCATCATATCCTGGGGATCAACCCATGGTTGATTTTTCGCGGGCACGGACGCAGCCTGAATCTGACTGTGGATCAAAACACATTTCCCTTAAATGCCGATCCTTTTGAATGTCTCAGTCATATTCTGAAAGCTTTTCATATGGATAAAACAAGTATGACGGATCCTATTTGTTCGGGTCTGATTGGATATTTGCCCTATGATTTAAAAGATGGTATCGAAAAGCTTCCGCGAACATCCGTCGACACCTTAAACCTTCCCCATATACTGTTATATGCACCGTCTGTTCTGATTGTTTATGATCGGTTCAGAAAAACTTGCCGTCTGTTTATTCCCAAAAGAAAATCGATTGATAAAAGCGTTGAGAGGCAAGATATAATAGAAAATCAACTGGAGGTTTTTGAGAAAATTTTAAGGGAAAATCCGCCGGTCCCAGGTGTTTTTTCCGGAAATCCAAAGGGTTTTAAGTCAAATATTGCCAAATCGGATTATATTCGTTCGGTTGAAAAAATCATTGAATATATCAGGGCAGGGGATGTCTATCAGGTGAATATGTCCCAGCGTTTTGAAATGCAATTTTCCGGTGACACATTCACGTTGTTCAAACGTCTTTTCGAAAAAAATCCAGCCCCCTTTTTTGCTTATATCAATGCCGGGGATCATCAAATTGTCTCAACCTCTCCCGAGCGGTTTCTCCTCATGGACGGTGATCGTGTTGAGACCCGTCCCATCAAAGGTACCCGTCCCCGTGGAAAAAATACCGATGAAGACGAACAATTTCGCAAGGAGCTGTTAAACAGTTCAAAAGATGATGCGGAACTTTCCATGATCGTGGATTTGCTTAGAAACGATATCGGAAAAGTGTGCAGGGCGGGTTCGGTGAATGTCAAAGAACACAAGCGCCTGGAGGCCTACCAAAATGTGTATCATCTGATTTCTATAGTCGAAGGGACTCTTGATGAGGGACTGGATGCCGTAGATCTGATTCGTGCGACTTTTCCCGGAGGTTCGATTACAGGTTGTCCTAAAATCAGGTCCATGGAAATTATTGATGAACTTGAACCATGCAGACGCCACGTTTATACCGGATCAATCGGATATATCAGTTTCCATGACACCATGGATCTTTCAATTGCGATTCGCACCGCAACTATCTTCGAAAACAGGATCTATTTTTCCGTGGGTGGCGGCATTGTATATGATTCCGACCCGGAAAACGAATTTGAAGAAACACTTCATAAAGGTCGCACCCTGATGGAAGTCTTTTCAGGCAGGCAAAATCATATTCAGAAATCCCCCATGGTCTGGATCAACGGTGCCTTGCTTTGCTCTGATCAGGCAAAAGTGTCCGTAAACGATGAAGGTTTTCAATACGGATTTGGGTTTTTCGAAACCATACGTGTAGATAATGGGACGCCGCGTTTTCTATACAAGCATATGGAGAGATTTGATAAAGCCTGGAGGGCCTTGTTCCCCGATGAACCACCGGACCTGACATGGGATGACATCATTGCCCAGATTATTGAATCCAATGCCTTTGAAAAATGCGTAGCCTCGGTCAAAATATTGGCAACCCGGGGATGGGGAGATTTTCCGACACAAAACAGAACACTGCTGGCAACGGCAAAACCATATACGCATCGGCTGAAGCAAAAAAATGCAATCGGTTTGAAACTGTGGACTTATCCGGAGCCTCGCCAGAGTCCCCTGGCGGATCATAAGAGCTTGAACTACCTTTATTATTTAAATGCCGGAACATGGGCTTTTAAAAATGGAGCTGATGAGGCGCTTGTTTTAAACCCTGATGGCTCTGTCAGCGAAACCAGCACCGCCAATATTTTACTGATTAATCGAAAAACGGTGATCATACCTGAATCTCTGCATGTTCTTCCGGGAATATTCCAATCCGCGACTTTGGATCTGTTGACCCGTAGGGGTTACAACTGCAAACAACAAAAAATTTTCCCTGAAGATTTGTTTGATGCCGATGGTGTAATTATTACCAACAGTCTGATGGGGGCTGTTCCGATCATCAGTCTTGATGAAAAAAAACTGGAACCTGCAACGGTATTGTGCCGGAAAATCAATGAGGCTATTTTATAACCTTTGGTTCGGTCAAGGATGGTTCCATCATGTAAATATGAGGTTCACGTCAGGCCCAAGCCGTTTTTATCCTTTTACCAAATTTTTGCCATCTACCGCTTCAAGATAAAACTGTTTTATACGCGATATGCAACTGGCATGGTTGGTGCTGGGGGGGCTGAAAGTCCAATCATCAGCCTGAAAGGAAGCAAAGTGTTGGTGAAGGGATGCATATGCCCGGGCCATTGTTTACCAATATCGATAATCGAATAAACAATATCCTTCCTTTGATATCCGGATACTTCATCTTTACAAATCTTCTTTTAAGTGGTATCGATTTTCCAAGGTTATGAGTAAAGGCTCAGTTCAAACTCGTTTTATCCAGCATCCCGCTTTCGGCTAAAACTAAGTTATCAAGAGAAATGAAATATTGGCTATAAATAGGCTCTTTTAATAAAATTTCACGCGGAACGGAGTATAAAACGCTAAACGTTGTGTCACTTTGAAAAGAGAGATTATTAATGCCTTGGTCTTCAAAGCATCTAAGATGGCTATCTGATACCGGAAAACAATTAAACTCGGCTAGTGGATTGCCAATCGATATCTGGGAATTAAAAGTTGAAAAAGACAACGCAGTTTTTTCCGCATGGGCAAGTCACTTTCGTAATCATTACTGCCTTGACTGTGAAATAGATGAACTGAGGAGTGGTACTGGGCTTTGCCGCTCAGATTATCTATGTGAATATGCTTTTCCTGACAAGTCACAGCCTCCAGGGCCAAGTATACGAGCAGGCGATTTTGCCGAAATTCTGGTAGCGGATTTTCTTGAATTCGTAATGAGCTGCTGGGTGCCACGATTTAGGTATGATGAAAAGACCGTTAGAAATGAATCCACGAAAGGTGCTGGGGCAGCTGATGAAGCCTGAACGTAATGCCCGTCGGCTCCTCGGTATAACAAGTGCTAAGGCGAAAATGTGGGAATACTCAATTCCTGAAAAATATCATACCATTGAAATTGATCAAGATCCGGCAACTCTATTTGATCTTACAATAGGTGCTCTTGGTGACCTGGCTGCAGATATTAATGGGGAAAATTTTCTGGATGAAGTGCAATTGCAGGACGTACGATCAACAATTAAGTTTGCAGCACAATTTTTTGACTCCTATCGAAATAGCCATTTAGGAGCATCTCTTAACCCGTTCACTGCAATATGTGCATCCAGTTGCTTTTATCTTTGTGATATGCCTGGTAGTTCCCTTGTTTTGGCAAAACAACTTGGAGACGATTGGTTAAAATTAGATTGCATGCATTTAGAAGACTTACTCTTATGGTTACTTCAAAGCGATCTAAATTCATATTTTGAGGAAACTTCGGGCCTGTTTGGCCATTATATTGATAAAATATCTAAACAATTCTTGGAATTTTTTGAAGATGGATCTGGGCAAAAACAGCTAATCGAATCAACGGAGAATTTAAGAGAGTTTGCATACAAAAAGGGATCTCCCCGCCAATTATTTTTTGCAGATATTATTAGCGCTTTAGCCAAAAAGAAAATTGAAAGTACAACATGGTACTGTTTGCCACTCCATTCTCAAATTGATGTTGATAAATGGAAACCGTATTTCCAGAAGGATTCATTCATACGTGAACTTTGGCCAGCGCAACGTATTCTTGGCGATCATGGGCTTTTTAAAGGAAAATCTGCAGTAGTTCAAATGCCAACAAGCGCTGGAAAAACAAAGGCGATAGAACTAATAATTAGAAGCGCTTTTTTGTCTAATAGGGCGGCACTTGCGGTTGTTGTAGCACCATTCAGAGCCCTATGTCATGAAATTAGTGGTAGCCTTTCAACTTCTTTTGATAGTGAAAATGTTGAAATCAAAGAACTGTCAGACGTAACTCAGCAAGATTTTTCTTTTAATTTTTCGAAATTGGAGCAAAAAAAACAAGTTATTGTGGTTACGCCTGAAAAGTTGAATTACGTCCTAAGGCATGAGATTGAGCTTTCTAGAACTATTGGGGTTGCGATATTCGATGAAGCGCACTTATTCGATGATGCAAGTCGGGGGGTGAACTATGAGTTGCTACTTAGCTCCATAAAATCAGAACTTCCTGAAGATAGCCAAATAGTATTGGTTTCAGCTGTAATAAAAAATTCAGAGCAAGTTGCTGACTGGCTTTTTGAGGATAATACCGCTGTTGTCACAGGAATAGATCTTTCACCAACGAATCGAAGCATAGCTTTCTCTAGTTGGTCTAAAAAACTTGGACAACTACAATTTCCTCGGTTAGAAACTCTTCAAGATTATTCATTTTTTGTCCCAAGGGTTTTGGAAACACACACCCTTGGCGATAAAAGAACTACTTTTCCTAAGAGGGACAAGCCTAATGAGATTGCTCTGTACATTGGGCTTTCACTGCTCAATCAAGGTAGCATAGCAGTCTTTTGCGGTCGAAAAGATTCGGCCTCACTAATTTGTAGCAAAGCCGTAGAAATTTATAAAAAAGGTTTTCATCTACCTCCGCCCGCAAGTTTTTCGAATAAGCAAGAGATTATAAATATCAGTCATCTTATAGCAAAGCATCTGGGTAAAAGTTCTGAAATGAAAAAAAGTGCTGATATCGGCATATATGCCCACCATGGAAATGTTCCACACGGTATACGTATGGCTGTGGAATATGCTCTCCAGCAAGATCTTGTGAAATATGTTGTATGTACTTCGACTCTTGCTCAAGGGGTAAATTTACCTATCCGTTATTTAATTGTAACAAGCGTATATCAAGGCTGGAATCGAATAAAGACTAGAGATTTTCATAATTTGATCGGGCGTGCAGGCAGGGCGGGTATGCACACAGAAGGGAGTATAATATTTGCAGATCCAAGAATATTCGATCAAAGGGTGAGCCAAGAAAACAAATGGCGATGGAGTCAATCTAAAGAATTACTAAACCCTAATAATTCCGAAGCATGTGCTAGCGCGATAGCGAACATATTCGCTCCTATTTATAATGATCGGAGAGATAAATATATTAAGAGTGAACCTTTAGATATTGCGCAAACATATTTAGATAATCCAAAAAAATTTTTTAATATAGCAAATCGAATAGCAAAAAAATTTGATGCATATTCTTATGATAGGATAATGCAGCAACTCATAGATAAGCTCATTGCTATAAGATCTATTCAGAGCTACCTGCTTGCGCATGCAGCGGAATGGGAGGACAATCCCGATGAAATTGATGATCTTGTGGAAAAAACCCTAGCTTTCTTTCTTTTTAATAAACAAGACAAGGACCATTTAAAACGATTATTTCATATCATAACGAAGGATATCGAAAATAAAGTTAAAGATACACATACTCGCAGAGTTTATGGAAAAACCCTTCTCGGTTTAAGCGAATGCATACAAATTGATCGTTGGGTTAACAAAAATATCGATCTACTTGATAAGACTTCTGATGATAAAAACCTCTTTCAGTTTATCTGGCCGATAATTAACGATCATATTATTAATAGAACTTTTACAAAATGCAACCCGCCTGAAATATTAATAGATGCTGCAAAAGATTGGATAAATGGTACGTCTTTCGAGCAAATATATAAGACCCATTTAAAGAATGCTAGACTTGGGCGAGGCCTACGGCCAAGGAAATTTAATGTTGAACACACTATCGACCTTTGTGAAAATGGATATGGGTATGACGGCTCATTGATTATTGGCGCTTTGGCTGAAATAACTGGTCAATATGAAAAGGAAGATAGTGATTATTCAGAATTGGTTGACAGGCTAACCAAACTGCAAAAACTCATAAAATATGGCCTTCCAACGATAACAGACACTATCATATTTGAAATCGGTTTTTCAGATCGAGTTATTGCTCAGTTAATAAATAGGACTCTAAAAACAACATCTATAAATAAAAATCAAATACTTTCATCGATAGGTAAAAAGCAGAAGCGATTACAAAAAAGCCTTTCTGCATACCCATCTTATTACAATAGGGTCTTAGATAATATTTTAGCACAACAAGGCTAATTCAGCCGACGCAAAAAGCCGCGCAAATGATTAACCAAAATCTCAGCCAAAATAAAAATACCACCATAAACAAAACACCCGAACAAAAAGCCCGGGAAAATATCGATAAGATGCTGGAAAATCGGATGGAAGGTTGTGGATAAGAATGCCATTGACTATGGACTTGGTCCTGGACTTGCGCTTCAGGAATATCAGATCGATGTGGGGCCTGCTGATTATTTGTTGTTTGAGAATCGTAGCCTTTTTTAGGCTAAATGAAATTTCGAAGCGGAAATAGTAAATTGGCTATTAAAACTAAACCAAAATCGATACAAAAAGGAAAAATCCTTTCCGAAAAGTTCGGATTTCGAAATCAGAGGGGAGGCGCGCACACGGCAAGAACCATGATGCTGGAGGAACTGCGGCTGCTTTTGTCTTTTGTGGATGATCCGCAGGCTGATAAATCAGTATATGTTAAGGCCATTGAAACAGAAAACTGCCTATCCAAGCGCTCGGGAAAAACGCGGAGCTTGACAGCCCGTCACCTTTCCGACCTCTATGGATTAGATCCTTCCATTACCCTTTTTCATGCCTTGCGTTTTTTCTGGAAACGAGATCCTGATGGTCGGCCTCTTATAGCCTTGCTGTGTGCCTATGCAAGGGATTCAATCCTTCGATTCAGTGCAGCGTTCATTCAAAACCATTCGCCGGGGCAAATTGTCAGCCGTCAGGCGTTAGATGACTTTATCGATCATCAGGAACCGGGAAGATTCAGCAAGGCGACTTTAAAGTCCACCGCTCAAAACATCAACTCTACCTGGACCCAATCGGGGCACCTTCAAGGACGGGCCAAAAAGGTCCGAACCCAGGCACAGGCAACTCCCGGATCTGTTTCATACGCTCTTTTGCTGGGTTACTTAAACGGCGCCAGGGGAGAATCCATATTCAAAACAGAATATGCCGGACTTTTGGACTGTTCTTTTTACCGCTTAATTGAACTGGCCACAGAGGCATCCCAAAAAGGATGGATTGTTTTCAAACGTCTGGGGGAGGTCATTGAAAACGCAGATCATGCAAACAAAACCCTGGAGACCTGGCTCAGAGAAAAGTTTTTCACCCAGCACTGCAAACTGTTTCATCATCGACCTTTCATCTGGCACATCTGGGATGGCCTGCGTGACGGTTTTGCTGCCCTGGTCAATTATCACAAGCTGAACTACAAGAACCTTGAAACACTTATTTACACCTACCTGGGCGATTGGATCAATCGTCAGAAACAGGATATCAAAAATGGCGTGGATGGTGCCCAGGATCGCCTGGCAGCAGCCGAAAGCCTGACAAAAAAACTGGAGCTGATCCTTGAAGGTGAAAAACCCTACGATATTTTCGTGCGGTGGAAACCCATCCATAAACAACCCATAGGTTGGAATCCGGATATAAATGACGGCGTAAGGCTCAACATCCGCCCGTTTATGACTGTCCCTGATGTCGGCAAGAAAGGTGCAGGAGTGTTGCGGGACAAACCCAACATCAAATGGAACAAAGACCGTGGTAAAGATGTTTCATCGGCTCCCTGGTTTCCCGTCTTCGGAGGAGATCGGATCAATAATTGTCATCTGACGCTTGAGGAAAAACGTAGGGCTTCTGAGACACGGGGACGCGGTGAAGGGGAATCAAGATGACGCGGTGACGCGGAGAGTGGAGACGCGGAGATCTGGTGAAGGGGGACTATATGACGCGGAGACAAGGTGAAGGGGTGACGCGGGGGTTTATGAAGGTGGGGTTGCACCGAAGTGGAGGCTAGGAGACTAGAGGGAAAGGTGATGGGTAATATCAGGCATTTTCGGGAATTGAGGGTGTATCAGAATGCTATGGATGTGGCGATGCGAATATTTGAAATGACCAAGGCTTTTCCGTTGGAAGAGAAATATTCCATGACGGATCAGATCAGAAGATCCTCGCGTTCAGTCTGTGCCAACCTGGCCGAAGCCTGGCGCAAGCGTCGTTATAAGAATGCTTTTGTGGCAAAACTGAGCGATTCGGAAAGTGAAGCCTGTGAAACCCAGGTTTGGCTGGAGTTTGCACATAAATGCGGGTATCTTAAAATAGAAACAATGAAGGAATTTGATGAATCCTATGATCGAATCATTGGTCAACTTGTCAAAATGATTCAGGAGGCAGACAAATGGATTATTCGTTAATTTCCATGCCATCATATTACTGTTTCGCCGGGTCACCGCGTCTCCTTTTCCCCGTGTCCCCGTGTCTCCGTGTCTCCCTGTCTCCGCGTCACAGATTCACCGCGTCCCCGAATCAAAGAAGGGCAAAGCATGAAGCGTTCTGAACTTTTGGAAATCATATCCCACGGGGAAAATTCCGGGGTGGAATTTAAGCTGGACAACATCCGGCCTGAACAGTTGGCTAAAGAAGTCGTGGCCATAGCCAACTTTCAGGGAGGGACGATTTTTATCGGTGTTGCCGATGATGGCATTATCCATGGGATAAAACGCAAAGACCTTGAAACATGGGTCATGGATACCGTGTTTGCCCGCTATATCCATCCGATGATCCTTCCTTTTTATGAAGAAATTCAGATGGATCAGGATAAAAGGGTAGCTGTCGTTTCTTTTCCGTCAGGAATTTCGAAACCTTACGTGCTTCGGCACAACGACCGGGAAGAAGTTTATATCAGGGTAGGCAGCACATCCCGTTTGGCTACAAGAGAACAGCAGGCACGTCTTTTTGCTCTTGGGGGAATGTTTCACACCGAGTTAATGCCTGTGCCGGGTTCTTCCGTGGCATCTTTGGACAGAGCCCGCCTGGAAAACTACCTTCGGGATATTATCCGGGACCCCGATGTACCTCAGACGGATGATGCCTGGATAAAACGTTTGCTGGGGTTGGGGTTTTTAACCGAAGATTCAGGGGGTCGACCGATTTGTACCGTAGCCGGGCTGGTTTTGTTCGGGATTTCTCCCCGCCGTCATTTTCGGCAAGCCGGACTCAGGTTGGTGGCTTTTTCAGGCGAGGACAAGCAATACCGCGCACTCATGGATGAGATCATTGATTCTCCCATGGTGGGACGGTGGAGCCAGGAAACCGACGGTCAAAAAATCCTGGTTGATGAAGGGTTGATTGAAAAATTTTCTTCTTTAACCGGGCCTTTTGTATCCCAGGAAAACGATGCCATTGATGAAAAAATGCGACGTACCCGAACTTTATTTTATCCTTTTGAGGCCATTCGGGAAACCTTGATTAATGCACTTGCTCACAGAGACTGGACCCGGTTTGTCGACATTGAGGTAAGTATCTACTCCGACCGAATTGAAATTATCAGCCCGGGCGCACTTCCAAATTCCATGTCCGTCGAGAAAATGATGGCCGGACAACGTTCTCCCCGTAATCCACTGATTGTTGAGGTATTGCGGGACTATGGATACGTGGAAGCCCGTGGTATGGGAATACGAACCAAAGTTATTCCTTTGATGAAGCATCACAACCAGACCGAACCGATATTCGATGCTACGGAAGATTATCTTAAAACGATACTGTTAAAGGCGAAAAAACAATTTAAGGAAGAAGATGCATCCGAAAAAGCATCTTTAGAAAAAAAGCAGGATGTTAAAGATGCATTAAAGGTGCAAAAGCCAGATCGGGATGCATCTATAAATGCATCTTTAACAGAGTTTCAGGTGCAACTTCTCGATCTGATTGCAGAAAAACCCTTTATTTCATATGAAGTATTGGCTGAAAAGCTGAATAAAAACCGGACAACGGTGATGAGAAATATTCAAAAGTTAAAGGAGTCGGGCATATTGAAACGTGTTGGCCCTAAAAAATCCGGTTATTGGGAGGTGAACGGTTAGCGGCAGTTATTGACCGGTTGGTAGAATCCTTACGCTCAGCAGCCATTTACAACCCGGATGTTCAGGTTGCACCTGCCTGTATTCTTTGGCCGGACCGTGACCGACAGTGGGAAACCATCATTCTGAGATTGCAAAATGAGCTGCCGGAGCTGCTGGTTTTAGGTGATTACGATCCGGCAAACCGAACCGGCCCCGGAATCTGGCTTCGCTGTGTAATAGCCGAAAAAATCGGAGATGTTGTGCTGCCCGGCAACATTTTCCCAATCATCTATCTGCCTGGTGTGAGCCGTCAGGACCTTCGGGCGATAGAGACCTGTCCTGAACATCTTAAACCTCTCGCAGAACTGCAATATCGCGGAGTTATCTGGTCCCAGGTAAACGCCAAGGACTGGACAATCCTTGCTTTTTTGAAATCCGACCAGGGCGGACTCGGTTTGAACGTTTCCCAGGACAACAAAACCAAAAATGCCATGCAATTGGCTTTGCATCGATTGCTCGATGAAGACCTTGATCTTCTGAAAGGCAAACATCTGGATAAGGATTATTTTAATACCCTTCTTACCAGTGGAGACCCTGTTCGGGATCTTTTGCAGTGGATCGACCAGGGGGATACATTCAAGGCAGAGCGCGGTAAAAACGAATGGTCCGGGTTTGTCGAGGTATGCGAATCCCAACTGGCATTTAATCCTGATGCCGATGCTGTGCTGACCGCAGCTTCAAAACTGGCCGAAGGTGAAGGCCAATGGCACCCGGTGTGGGAACGTTTTTGTGAAGCACCCAACCGGTATCCCAATATTCCTGCAAGAATCCGTCAATGCCGGATGCCGGATTTGGATCTTTTTTCCAATGCAAAGACCCATGGCAGTTGGCCCCAATGGAACCAAAGCCAGGAAAAAATCCTTTTCAAATCTTTAATATCGTTAAAAGATTTGCCGGAACATAAAGCCCGCCAACGTATCCTGGAGCTGGAAAGAGATCACCGGGACAGAAGAAAACTGGTATGGGCTGAGATGGGTGAATCTCAGCTGGCTCTTGCATTAAAATACCTTGCCGGGCTGGCGGAGTATACGAAAAATCCTATCGCTGCCGGAACCGTTGAAGATGTTTGTGCCATGTACTGTAATTTTGGATGGAAAGCCGATGCTGCGGTTCTCAAAGCTTTATCATGTATTAATAACAAGGATAATGGGGAGGCTGTTATTGCGGCCATACGATCGGTCTATCTTCCATGGATCGAGCAATCGGCCCGTTATTTCCAAAAGCTTATCAGTCAGTCACTTTATCCCGGGGGGGCTGGTTATCATCAAAAAAACCAACATTATAAAAATGGCGAGTGCATTCTCTTTGTCGATGGGCTGAGGTTTGATCTGGCCAAACGACTCATGGGCGGCTTATCCCAAAAGGGCTATACCATAGAAGAAAAACCGGTGTGGTCGGCTTTGCCAACCTTAACGGCAACATGCAAGCCCGCTGTTTCTCCGGTAAAAGGGTTTATCACCGGGGATGAGGTCAATACGGATTTTGA
>JAABTQ010000051.1 GCA_011389745.1 Desulfobacteraceae bacterium
CAGCATGGCCGACTCCATGCAATATTCAACCATGTTCTGGAAAGGTGAATTCAAAAGGTCCGTCAAAAAACTGGCCGCCAAAAAGCTGAGAGATATCATGGCTCCGGCTCCGTTGAGCATCGATTATGATGCCAATCTCATGGAGGCATCCTACGCCATGGTCTCCAATAAGGAGCGAAGGCTGGTGGTTTTGAAAAACGGCAAAGTGGCCGGTGTTATCCGGGAACAGGACCTTTTCTTTGAAATCGAACGAATTATAAAAGAGTAAAATCAGCAGAAGATAAGAATTTAATCTGTTTAAAGTTAAGGGCGGCCGAAATTCGGCCGCCCTTTTTTATTAAACTTAATCTCGTTTCCACGCAAAGCATTGAAACGAGATAATAATAAAAAATGTAATTCTGAGGGAGCATTACGTAGCGTGCCAAAACCTGTAAGAATACTGATTCGAAGATGTTTCCCAATACCCCGGCGACTGAAGAATCTATGGCCTCAAGCCGGCAATAATCATCAGGTTTGAATCTAAAAGCCAAAAAAGATAGAAGTGATTATGGATACGAAAGATTCTTCGTCGGCCAAAAATTATGTGCCAAATAACACATTGTGATGTTCGCCTCCTCGGAATGACGGTTTCTAATACCTGATCCGCATCTTAACCTGGCGCCTATGGGTGAAAATCGAAGACTTTTAGCTATCCAATTTTTTGGGGTCTTCGAATTATTTCATCCCAGAGCCGGATAAACTACGGCCCTCTGTCCTATGGCAATCGGCATAGCATTCGCAATATATACAATATACTGGAAAAAATTTAATTGACATACTAGACAATTTTGCGTATGTGATTTTTTATTAAAAGCAATTTTCCACAAGCGGAGTAAGTTGCGGTCCGCAAAGGGATTACTTGCTTTCTAATTTACCGGAAAGAAATATCCTGAAGGGCAAAAGCTTCGTAGCAACATTTTGTAATTTTAAGGTACCCCATATGAACTCGGAAATGAGGGCCTGTGGCTCATAGGCGTTGTAAATGTAAATTACTATAAAGGTATCAGAAGAGACCTATGATAGAAGAGATTGACCAACGTCTAAGTGAGTGGATCGCCGGCGTGCTTACCGAGGATATCGAGGTGTCCCTCTTACCTCCCGGTGACATGGGAGATAAAAAAACAGTGGGGCTTTATTTGAAAGATATCCTTCCTTCGACGCCAAACCGGGGGCCCCGAAGACCTCCACTTCAGGTTTTACTTCGCTACCTGATCATCTCCTGGGCCAAAAGTCCGCGGGATGCACATCAAATGCTGGGTAAACTTTTATTTGCGGCCATGGAAAATCCCGGATATGAAGTGGATCTGGAACCTATCCCGGCAGAGTTCTGGAATGCATTCGGCACCATTCCCATGCCTGCTTTCATGCTTCGCCTGCCCCTGACGGTTGAACGGCCGGAAAAGCAGGTGCAGCTGATAAAGTCACCAATCGAAGTTACAAAATCGAACCTTGTAAGTATGGGAGGCATTGTCCTGGGGCCGAATGAAACGCCGCTGACCAATGCCCGGGTGGAGCTTTCCACTCACCATTTGGTTGCGCGGACTGATGTTAAAGGACGTTTTCTCTTTTCAAGTGTACCAACCCAACCGGCCAAAAAAAAGGTTTGCGTTATTGCCCGCGGCCGAAAGTATTTCCAGGAGTTTGATTTTACAATGATTAAACAAGAACCATGGATTATTCAATTTGACAATTTGGAGGTCTGACATGCCGACTTATATGACACCCGGAATATACATGGAAGAGATTTCCGGAGGTACCCGACCCATTATGGCGGTTGGTACCAGCACGGCCGCATTTCTTGGGGTGGCGCCGGCTGCGGGTAAACACCTGAATGAACCGGTTGCTGTCAGCAATTGGTCACAGTTTATCCGGGAGTTTGTTGACGAAGACAGCCCCAGCACCGACCTGGCCCGGGCGGTATTCGGTTTTTTCAACAACGGCGGCAGCCGCTGTTATGTGATCAACGTCGGCAAAGGCAATCCTATTGCCGGTGACGAGCGCAAACGTACCGGGATCAGTGCACTGGAAACGGTGGATGAAGCCAGGATTATTGCTGCGCCAGGCTATACCGATATTCTATCTTACGAGGCCCTGATTTCCCATTGTGAAAAGATGAAGAATCGGTTCGCCATTCTCGATTCACCGGTTCAGGTCGACAATCTGGATGCCCTGAAAAAGGTGGGAACCGCAGGAGTAAGCACGGAGGATGGCCAAATAAAGAAAGCGAAATCGGACCATGCTTTTCGGCCAAGAGAAACCGACTGTGCAGCGTTCTATTTCCCATGGATTACAGCACGGGATCCATTATCAAGCGGATCGATTGTAAAAACTCCGCTTTCGGGCCATCTGGCCGGCGTGTATGCCCGCACGGATGCCATCCGAGGTGTTCACAAGGCGCCTGCCAACGAGCCGATCCGGGGTGCTCTCGACGTTTGCTACAAAGTAACCCGTGAAGAACAGGGCGAACTCAACGCGGCCGGAGTAAACTGTATTCGATTCTTTCCGGATTCCGGAATTCGTGTCTGGGGAGCCCGCACCCTTGCCCCGGAAGCGAGCGAATGGCGCTACATCAGTGTCCGCCGCTTGTTCAACATGATCGAAGAATCCATTGAGAGGGGTACAAGCTGGACCGTATTTGAGTACAATGACCCCCGAACCTGGAAATCGATCGAGCGTGATATCAGGGCCTTTCTCACACTGGTTTGGCGTGACGGCGCTCTGAAGGGAGCTACTCCCGAACAGGCATTCTTTGTAAAATGTGATGAGGAGACCAATCCGCCTGAGGTAATCGATGCGGGAAGACTGGTAACCGAAATCGGGATTGCGCCGGTCAAACCCGCGGAGTTCATTATCTTCCGCATTTTTCAGTGGATTGGCGGGGGCACCGAAAAAGAAGCGGAGGCCGGTGAGGCATCCGCGTAAGCATCTGAAGGTTAAGGAGGCAAATCATGCCGGAGACCGATATTTACCGATCCTATAATTTTGTAATTGATATTCAGGGTGTGACATCAGGGTATTTTACGGAAGTCAGTGGTCTGAGTATTTCAGTCGAATCGATACCCTACCGTGAAGGAGGCGGTGCACCGGCTGTGCGCAAGCTTCCGGGGCGGGTCGACTACGGGGATGTTACTCTCAAATGGGGCATGAGCGAATCGACCGAGCTCTGGGAGTGGCTTATGACTACGGTGCAGGGCAATGTGGAGCGCAAGGAACTTTCCATAATTTTGATGGCTCCTGACGGACAGCAGGAGAACACCCGCTGGAACCTGCATAATGCCTGGCCGACTGCGTGGCGAGGTGCACCTTTAAGAGGCGATGCGCAGGGTGTGGCGATAGAAACGTTAACCATTGCCCATGAAGGTATCGAACGCGCATGATAACCCGGCTTGGCAAGCACGTCAGAAGGTGGCTGCACGGACTGGCTCTTGCCGTCCGGAACCGCGCAGAGGTCGCAGCCTCCCAACTTGCGTCTGTTGAAGAAAAAAAAGCAAGGGAGGTGGAGAATAAAGTTCGGTCGGGTACCGGTAAAATGGAGCGCATTGACGGTCCTCCGGAACACTGGGTGATGTTGGTGAAGCGCCATGCACCTGAATTGCTTCAGCCGGCCGCTTCCTATGCTGTCCCTCATGCGGCATCACAAATCTTTGATGACCATGCTGCCACGGATGCATTTCGGGAAGCTGATATTCAGAAATTAAAGGTTGACAATGAAGCGTCGGAGAATGCGCATGGTCGGACCGATCGGTTTTTTCCCTTAAAATCGCCGCGGCTATCGGAGGAATCTGATGCACTTACGATATCAGACGACGAAAGATTAGGCGTTGGTTTGTCCCAATTCTCTGCTGTTGGGGCAAAGACACCCGGGCATTTCCGGTACGGTGAAGAACGACTTCGATCACCGGCAATTCAACCCGGGTTTGTCGATCTGCGCCCAGTCTCGGCATTATCGTCGGAGACAGAGAAAAATAAACGAATGCTGCCTTTAACCCCTGACAGGAATGATGAAACGGCACATCCCCGGACGTCCTCTGCAAAGCAGCAGAAAGCTGAAACACCATATGCAAAAATATCATTTGCAACTTTTTCTTTGCCGGATGTTGATCATCTCGTTAACACCCGTAAAAGTAAAACGCACGAAAAAAAGTTCCCGCCGGATTCCGGTGAAAATCTTAGTTCTGAGAGGCGAACAGCCGGTCCCAGGGTGAAATTGCATCTGCAGACGGATGATTTATCTTCGCGATCCAATATGAGAATGCCTGTTTTCAGGGAATTTAAACAACAAAATGCCCATGAAACAAATCCGGGCTCGGACGGATCTTCAAAATCACCGGAAATCTCGCCGGTTATTTCAGTCCAATCGTTGACCCCGCAAATCCAAAAAAGTGGAAATGAATACAGGCATCCTGAACAAGGTCCCATGAACGATGGGCGACATCAGTTTCATTCGCTTGAGAAGGGAAAAGCTATTAAAGATAAACGGTCCCGGCCGGCAGAATTGCGCTGGCCCGGCCTGCCGGATGAAAATAGCTCGGAAGATGTTGCCGATGCCCATTTTTCAGCTGTCTGGCCGGGTTTGCCGGAAGAACAATCGATCGGCATGAGGTCGGTTTTGCAACAAATGGAAACCTGCCTTTCTGAAACAGAGTTGCGCGCGGTTGAGCGCTTGCAGCGACTTGATGAAGAACAAAAAGGAATGCCATGGAACGTGTTGCATTTCTAATCGAAGACACCGGTGAAAGAATCGGTTGCCTTTTGAATCCGGAAAGCCTGGTTATACGCCGTCAAGCCGGAATTCGTAACCGCCGGTCTGCCGGTGGGTTGGTTACCGGCGCCGATCTGGCAGATGATCAACTGCTTTACTGCGGCGGAGGCAACACTGAGTTGACGATGAATCTGCTTTTCGATGTTTCCCTTGCCGGATCGTCTATCCCGACAGAAGATGTCCGCGACCTCACAAGACCCTTCTGGCTTTTATCCGAAAATTCTCAACAGGGTGGCAGCTACGGCAATCCGCCGATTTGCCGTTTTGTGTGGGGCAAGAGCTGGCATATTCCGGGCATAATAAGGTCTGTTGCCGAACGGCTTGAATTTTTTACAAAGGATGGACTGCCGCGGCGTTCCTTGATCCGGTTGCTGTTTCGACGGGTCCTGGAGCCGATTGCACCGCGGTCCCATTCGGCAGGCATCGGCTCTCAACGTCCTGCTGCATTACAAACACCGGGTTTTACTGGATTCGGCGAACAAAGGGAATCCCATGAAGTATTGGGCGGCCAACGCCCGGATCAGATAGGGTACGCCTTTTATGATGATCCGGCCAAGGGGCGCGCCTTGATGTCATACAACAATATCGATGATCCGATGCACATTCCGGCAGGCACGATTTTGGATTTGCCGTCTGCCTTTGAATTGGAAGATTTGATGTGAATTCAATTGCTACCATACCAAAGCTGTCCATTGAAATGGATGGGGTGCCCATTCCTGCAGAGGATGCCCGAACATTGGCAGAAGTGCGTGTGCACCAGAGTTTATCGTTGCCCACGGTTTGCGAGTTGATTTTTCATGAACCCGGCAGCACGCTCTTTGATGATGCCTCTTTGCTTCCGGGCACCTCTTTGCAGATTCGGGTCGAAGGCTTTCTGGAAAATCTTTTTGCTGGGGAGGTGACAGCAGTTACCTATGAATATGGGCCTTCGCGGGAAAGGCGGGTCCTGATCCGGGGTTATGATTGCCTTCATCGGCTTCGCAAACGACAGCCGGTAGGTGCTCATGTCCAGGTCAACCTGAATGAATTGGCCCAGACCCTGGTCATGGATCTTGGGCTTCGCGTAGAGGCGGTTGACTCCGGACCCCTGCGGCAAAATATTATCCAATACAATCAATCCGATTTTGATTTGATGGCTGAAGTCGCTGAAAAGTGCGGGCTATACTTTGTACTACGCAACAACGTTTTGCACCTGATTACTTTGGAAGGCATCGGTAATCAGGTATCATTGGTGCTGGGATCATCGCTTCTGGAAGCCCGCATCGAAGTCAATACGGATTCGATTTGTCATAGTGTGGAAACCAGCGGCTGGGACCCCCACCGGGTTGAATCGGTCAGTGGCCGGGCAGACCGGGCGCGCGTCAACCGGCAGATCGCCGTTCATCTGGCATCCCACCGGGTGGGTGGAAGCGGACAACGTACCATCGTTGACGCGGTGGTACAGGATGATCGTCAGGCGGACGGAATTGCACAGGCCGAACTGGACCGCAGGGTTGCCCGAGAAGTTGTTCTGTGGGGAATTGCGGAGGGAGACCCTCGCCTGCAGCCGGGCACACCGCTCGGGGTAAGCGGTGTGGCGGAATCCTTGGCAGGGCGCTATGTTCTCACAACCGTAAAGCATATCCTTGACCATAACAGGGGATACATTTGTGAAATCGACACGTCTCCTCCCCAACCGCGGCCCCGACCCAGTATGGCGGGGTCCACCCTGGGAGTTGTGAGCCAGGTTGATGATCCTGACGGTATGGGGCGGGTTCGGGTCGTATTGCCTAATTATGGGGGGGTGGAGACAAGTTGGCTGCCCGTTGTGGTGCCCGGTGCCGGACCCGATAAAGGGCTCATTGCCCTGCCTGATATAGAGGATCGTGTTCTGGTACTTTTGTTAAACGCCGATCCGGATCAGGCGGTCGTTTTAGGAGGGCTTTACGGCGTCAACAGACCGCCGGATGCGGGCTTGGCAGACGGGATTGTGAGACGATATACTTTTACGACACCCGGCGCCCAGCGAATCCGTCTGGATGATCAGACAGAGAGCATCGAGATCAAAAACAGCAACGGCGATTTTATTCGTCTGGCACCTGAAGAGGTTCGCCTGGGTGACAACTTCGGCAGCCTTATTGAACTGACACCCGGCCGATGCCGCATTCATGCGGCGACCGATCTAGAGATTGGAGCGCCCGGCAAAAAAGTGACGATTAGCGGTAAGGCCATTGATTTTGAAAGTTCATAATGTACATATTGATTGAAGAAGCCCTTGTTGTTTGCACCCACGAAGTCGGTATCGTAAAACTTGAAGCCGGCCAGACATTGGTGACCATCGGCGGGCGGAAAGTATTGGTGGAAATCGATCCACAGGGCCGCCCAATTTCCGGTTGCCCCAACGTCGGCCCGGGGATCAAGGCCTGTTTGACGACCCTCGTGGTCAAAGAGGGCTATTCCGACCTGCTGCGGATTGATGGAAAGCGAGTTTGCCTCGATACCGTAACGGGCTTTACCGACGGCACCCCGCCGGGTATCGTTAAATATAAAGTGAATAAACCCGGACAAAATCTGGTAAAGGAAGTGAAATGAAAGCACCATTATATCGAGCATGGCGATTTGTACATCCGGATTTTGATATTGAGGAAAGCTTTCCCGGCATCCGAGTTTCAAGCACGGGAGGCATCGAGATGGTCACCGATCAGGATGCGGTTCGCCAGTCTATCATGCTTTTGCTGACAACTTCACCGGGTGAAAGGGTGATGCGGCCGGATTACGGCTGTGATTTGCATAGATTGGTATTTTCACCCAATGATGCAACCACCCACGGTTTGGCCATTTATTATATTCGTCGGGCCCTGCAACGCTGGGAACCCCGCATTGAAATTTTGCGACTTGACGCAGATGCCGACGAAAAAGATCCCGGACGTATGGATATCGTGCTGGAATATCGGATGCGTAAAACCGCCCACCGCGAACATTTGGTCGTTTCGGTTCCCCTGACTGAGGAGGTGCGCTGATGGCTCTGCGTTCGCCCAATCTTGATGATCGCCGTTTTGAGGATCTGGTCGAGGAAGGACGGCGGCGTATTGCACAATCCTGCCGGGAATGGACAGACCTGACTCCAGGGGATCCCGGCATCGTGCTCCTGGAGATTTTCGCTTATCTGACCGACACGCTTCTTTACCGGTTAAATCGTCTGCCTGAAAAAGCCTTTATCGAGTTTTTGCGGTTGATCGGGGTGCGTTTGCATCCGCCGGCGGCAGCCGGGGTTAATCTTCACTTTCGACTTGCCCGTCCGCAAAACCACCTGGTTGAGATTCCACAAGGCACCCGGGTTACCACCGGCCGAACCGATACGGGTGCCGAACCGCCGGTATTTGTTACCATCGAAAAGGCTTCAATTGAACCCGGGGCCACCGAAAAAAAAATGTTTGCCCTCCATTGTGATCTGATTGCAGCCGAACTAGCGGGGGTTGGGACCGGTTTATCCGGTCTTACCGTAAAAGTCAGTCGCCCTCCTATAATTGCCCCTACCGGCGATCAACTGGATCTGGTGGTCGGTGTTGAGGCAACCCAGGAGGAACTTGGCGGTATATCCGCAACCGCTGTCGAGCATGGCGGCAAAGCGTATCGCATCTGGCGGGAAGCGGACAACTTCAACAACCTTGGAGAGGATCGATTCGTCTACGTCGCTGACCGTTTGGCCGGAACGATCTTCTTTGCACCATCCGTGCGCATGGGATCGTCGGAGGGCTCGCTGGATGGCATTCCGCAGGCACTGGCTGAAATACCGCCGGCCGATCGACAAATTCGTGTTTGGTATCGGCGCGGCGGCGGGCCCAACGGCAATGTCACAGCCCACTTATTGACCACCCTGAAGGATCCGCTACCCGGGGTCGAAGTAATAAATCTTAAGCCGGCCACCGGAGGACGTGCGGCGGAATCCCTTGATAATGCCCTGCGGCGAGGACCGCAGGAACTGCATTCATTACACCGGGCGGTAACTGCCAGAGATTTCGAACTGATAGCCAAACAAAGCTCGGGGGCGGTCGATCGTGTCCATGCATTCACCAAAGCCATGCTTTGGAACCATGCAAGCCCGGGCACGGTGGAAGTACTTCTGGTGCCGTATATACCCGATGAGCAGAGGGTAAAAGGGTGGGTGAGGGCCGAAATCCTGCGGGTACATGAAACAGAACCTGCCCGCAAGCAGATTCAGGATGCTTTGGACGAACGTAAGCCTCTGGGAACCACCTGTCTGGTAAACTGGGTCCGATACAAGCCTGTGGAGATCAGAGCCCAGGTGGAAGTTCACCGTGAAGAAGTGCCCACTGCGGTCCGGGAGCGTGTCTTGCAGCGACTGTATCGGACCATTACGCCGCTGTCCTCTCCTCCGGAAGGTCAAGGCTGGTCATTCGGCAAACCGCTTACATCATGGGATATTTACAAAATAATCGATGAGGAGCCGGGCGTCAGTTCCGTATCCCAGGTACGGATGCTCGTAGATGAGGTTCCCAATCAAAGCGTCAAAGCACTTTGTGCTGATTCATTTCAGCCGCACACCTGGTATGCCGGCGCCGGCCATACGGTCTTTCGCTCGACCAATGATGGCGACGGCTGGGAGTCTGTCGGCTATTTTCCCGGTGGGGCCATCGTATCGGTCAAATCCTTTCCCAAGGAAGCGAGCACCCAGCGACGTCCCGGACTTCTTGCGGTAGCCACCCACCTATCCGAAGCACAAGGCGGCTCGGCTCTGCATATTTCCCATGATTGTGGTGAGACATGGAAAATCGCATTGCAGACTACTTTTCTGGTGAGCGAGTTGGCCTGGGTGGAACGTCAATATGTGCCGGTGCTCCTGCTGGCCACCGAAAAAGGCCTCTATGAGCTTGCCATCCATGAGGGCGCTCAACCTTTTCAAGTCCTGGTAAATCCGCAGCAAACATCCCTTGGATTCTATTCGGTCGCCGTTTCGACGGATGTCTGGGGTGGCACCTGCGTTGCGGTGGCAGCACGGGGGGATCAGGGTGTCTATCTTTCGGATGAAGGCGGCAAGCCGGAGACATTCAGGCACATTGGTCTGCAAAAAGAGATGGTGCGTCAGCTTGTGTTTCACCACTATGCACCGCACCGGTATCTATGGGCCTGTGTCGCGGCCATCGGCAACGATGATGGAAAAGGGTGTTTTCGGTGGAAACTCACCGGTGCTGAGGAAAATCCGGAAGGCTGGGTTCCCTACCAAAAAGGCTGGAACTCCGGAAGTTGTCTTGACCTGACCTTTCAGGGGACAACCGCACTGGCTGCATCTTTGCGCGGAGGAGTCCTGCGCCTCAATATTACGGCCCAGGAACCGACCTGGACCCAGCCGGATATCAATTGTAAACTGCCCTTGCGGGGTGCCGAACGCTTATTTCAGCCGATCGAGGCGGTTGATACGGATCCTTTGGCAAATTTTCTGTTGGCCGGTGGAATTGAAGGTATCTATCGCAGCAGGGACCAGGCAAATAACTACGAGCATGTCTCCAGCAGAGAGTTTTCGGAAAGAGTTACGCTGCCTTCAACCTGGCTGTTTTGCTCTGCAGAGCACGAAATCACGGTAAAAAGCGAAGATGAAGAGAGAAGAGATTGAAAGTTTACTGCCGCGACAGTTTCAGCGTACCCTGCGCCCCGGCAGCCCGCTGAACGCGCTGCTCGAAGTCATGGAATTGCTGCACGCACCGGCTGAACTGATGCTTGCGCAGTTGGAAACATACTTCAACGCATATACCACACCGGATATATTTGTGCCTTATCTTGCCTGTTGGGTGGATTTGGAGAGATTTTATCCTTTTTACAGCGCCCAACCGGAAGATCTTCAACATTCGGCAGATCCGATTTCCTCAGGTACCGGACAATTGCGGGAATTGATTGTGGCAGCTGCTCAGCTTTCTCAGTGGCGTGGAACCGCAAAAGGGTTGAAATTATTTCTTGAAATCGCCACCGGTATCAATGGGTTTGAATTGGTTGAAAATCCTGATGCCGGGAGCAGCAGTCCACGCCCTTTTCATATATACATCACAGCACCGCCGGAGGCAAAAAAACACATCGTTCTGATTGAACGTATTGTCGAACAGGAAAAACCTGCTTATGTTTCTTATGAATTGAAATTCAAGCTAGAAATTCAGGGAGGGACTGACTCATGAACATCGTGACCATCAAAGAGGTAAAAGGTGTTGTAACATGCGCCGAAGACGGCAGGGCCGAACAGGTTTTCAACGTAAAAAATGCCACAAATAAACCCATTAAGGTAGGCATGAAGTTATCCATGTCCGAACCGGTTAGTGAGGAATGGCTCCATATCGATGGACCGACCGAACAATTCCTGAACGTAGAGCAGATGACCCAGGTCTCCGTAAAAATTCAGGTGCCCCCTGATTGTAAACCCGGCACATACAATTACCGATTGAGGGTGTTTGACCCTGATCAGCCCGGAGAGGTTTTCATGGATGGAGACCCGGTATATTTTGAAGTTCCTGTAAAGACAGATAAAATTATTATAAAAGATGATGACGGCAAAAAACCATTTAAGTGGTGGATTCCTGCAGCCATCGCCGCTGCTTTGGTCGTTATCGGTGGGGTTGCATGGCTGCTCATGCCGAAAGATGAACTTGTCGAGATGCCTAGGCTCACAGATTTGAGCTTTTCGGTGGCATTGCAGCGCATTAACTCCCACGGATTATCTTTCAATGTAGATCAGGATTTCAAAACGGTGAGAGTTGCCGATGAAGCCCAACATGAAAAAGTAATCGATCAGGATCCTGATGAAGGTGACCTGGTGGCCGAAAAATCATCTGTAAAACTGACAGTGGGACGGTTTGCCAATAAAAGGTTTGAAATTAAGGATGCCATTAAGCTAAAAACCATGGAGGGCATCAAGCTCAGCCCGAACTTTTTTAGCAGGGAAGTGCAGCCCCAGTCTGAATAAACTTTAATTTACGTTCAAAGTTGGAAAATGAAACAGAACAAACTCGTAATTGTGGTGCTTGTTGTTATCGCCGTGTTGTTTGTGCTAGGGCTAAGCTCAGGTGTTTTTCGTAACAAAGATAAAAAGGACGACGACCTTAGCATGAGCAAAGCACAAGAACTTAAAAACAGGTGGATCGGAAACCTGGACGATGTAATGGCACCGTTTCGAAGTTCCCTTGATATTCGGCGAATAAAAAATCGTCCGGAATGCCAGGTAAGTGACGGCATCTATAAACTGACGGGCAAACAGGATACTTGCAAAATCACCATTGCCGCAAAGGATGGTGCTGGTATTGAAGAGGCTGTTTTGTCCGTAAAAGAAGGTAATGTGAACTTACAGGTGCCTTATCCGGTTGACAAACCGGATCCAACAGTGAGCAGAGGTCCGCAAATTTTACCTGGCAGATTGGACCGTGCCAAAACGATAACGGACATTGCCGGAATCCGGCCGGGTGTAGGCCTTCCGGGCGTTTCCCAGCCGACGATTCAGGTATCGGTTGTCTTCATGCCGGCTGAAGGTTCGGCCAATGGCGATGATAAAAAAACAAGGCCGGAAGTCACAAAAGAAGTAAAGTTAATTGTACTAGAAAAGGGGGGCACCCTCAATCTGGAATGTAAAGGGTGCCGTGATAATCAAACCGTTACGGTGACACTGAAATAAACCTTCCTGTAGTGTACGGTTTACCAGGCGTATGATCAGAGTAATTAAAGGAGGGCATCTATGAAAAGATATCTGACAGCAATAATCATTACAACTTTCGTCGTTGCGGCACTGGTTGTTACAACAGGCTGTGAAAAAGCAGAGGAGATCGAATATCCGACGGTAGACCGGATAACAGCCGGCATTTTCCTTGAGCCGGATGAACGGGCGGTTCTGCCGCCGGGTGTTGAAATACGTAAAGTTTACGACCAAGGTATTGAGTTGACCAAGGAATCAGAGGGATTTATTGGCAACCCATACAATGATCCCGCCAGCTATTGTACCATCGGCTATGGTCATCTGATTCACCTGGCACCATGCGATAGAAGCATACCCGAGGAATTTAAGAAAGGAATTACAAGGCCACGAGGAACGGAAATTCTCCGTGATGACATGGAAATAGCAGAGCGCGGGGTAATGCTGCTGGTTGATGCAGAGTTGACCGACGGCCAGTATGCAGCCTTGTGCGACTTTGTTTTCAATGTCGGCATTGGCAACTTCCGCAATTCAACCCTGCGCAAGCGGATAATCGCCGGTGATCATGACCGCGTTCCGTTTGAGTTTCGCCGCTGGGTAAATGCGGGTGGTAAGAAGCTTCCGGGCTTGGTAACCCGGCGCGAGAAAGAGATCGCCCTTTTCTTTGAAGACATTGGAATTCCTCGAGACGTCCCACCCCTGGGCCAGGATCTGACTCCGATCGACATTCGAAGCGGGGAAAGCGGTTAATATGAATAGGAGTTATGATTTTTTGTGGGTTTTTTATAGATGTAAAATTTGGAACTAATGACCAATGTCTAAATACATCGAGTGAGGTGTCGGATGGACGATTTCCTGAAATCAAAAGCGATGATGACTCCCGGTGTGGCGGGAGCGCTGACCACCATGATCACCGGAACATTGGTAAGCCAGTTCGGACTGCCGGGAAACTGGACGGGGTTAGTTATAAGCCTCCTGCTGGGGCTTGCGGTCTGGGCCGACACCTCAGTTGTCATCTACCACCGAATCATTTATTATATCATTAATTCGCTGACGATTTATGCTGTTGCCATTGGTGTAAATACAGCTGGGATGGCGATTTCATACAGTAGCGAGGGCATTTCTGATCCTGCGGCGGTTGAAAGAACTGTGCCTGCACAAGAGGATAAATTTTTCCAGGATTGGTTCCGAAAATAGCTGACTTCTGATGCCCTCCATTTTCCGGCTTCGGCGATTGAGGATCCATGAACGGACGATCGGAAAGGACAAAGCCATGAAATCTTCACTTTTCGGTTTTAAATGGGTCTGCGTGATGTTCACCCTTTTAATGGTCACGCTGTTGGCCGGTTGCATTCCTTTGGCGCCCGATGGCCGGCAGACCGGGCCACCTTCGGGTGTTGTCGAGATGGATCAAAACACCGATCCCCGCTTTTTTCTCCGGAATCAACAGGGTGCTATCGGGTTTTTGAAAAGAGCAGGTAATAACGTAATGCTCAATGGAAAAAAGGTGATGGGAGATACCCGTATCCCAAATGGTGCTCATGTCAGCACCGGCGTCGCCAGTGCTGCCATTATCGAATTTTTCCCGTCGATCGAAAGCGATTGCATGATTGAGGTCCGAAACTTTAGAAAGGGGCGGCTGTATGGCCTTGCACAGCAGTGCGGTCATATTGTTGCGACGGATCAGGGCGTCATGGAATCTTCCAGATGGAAGGCGTCATACCATGCCGAAACCCAGGCTGCCGGGGTAACAATTTTCACCGCCATCAACGGACAAGCCTCGGTCTGGTTACATTCCAACCCGTCGAATGTGGTGGTGGTTCCGGGTTATCACCAGGTGCGGATATTACCAGACCAAATCAGTACCCCTCGTGCAGTTACACCCGGTGAGGTGTCATCAATAACCCGCTGGCGTGAAAACTTTAAGTTGTATAAACAGCAGGAGATAGAGCCAGACCCGATCATTTTCGGCCCTTACCTATTGGACAGGGAGATGCGCAGGCCAAGGCCGACCCCGAAGGACAGGGTAAGCCCTCCTTTGAAGGATAGTCAGTTGCGATGAAGCTGAACGGTTAAGTTAAAATACAATCTATTTCCGTTGAGCCATGGCCGTTTTCCCGATCTGACGGTCGGAAAGGAAACAGAGATGAAGTGCCAATTCTTTAGTTCCAAAAAGTTTGCCTTCATGAATAGCTTCTTGATGGTTTTGCTCTTAACCGGGTGTGTCACTCCCCTGAAAAATGGGAGACACAACGGTCCGCCATCGGGTGTTGTCGAGATGGATCAGAACACTGATCCCCGCTTTTTTATTCGCAATCAGGCAGGGGGAATTGGTTATCTGAGAACAGCAGGTAATGACGTCAGGCTCAATGGAAAAAGGGGTGTCAGGGATACCATTATCCAAAATGGCGCTCATGTCAGCACGGGACTAGCCAGCGCCGCCATCGTCGAATTTTTCCCATCAATCGACAGACACTGCAAGCTTGAAGTACGTGCCTTCAAACATGGTCGAATTTA
>JAABTQ010000052.1 GCA_011389745.1 Desulfobacteraceae bacterium
ATCGGCACGAGGATTATGGCCGACGAAGAATCTGCTTTCCTGAACACTGAAACCTGAACACTTTTTTTCCTGCCAACCTGCTACCAGAGATTCTTCGCTTCGCTCAGAATGACAACTGCCCAACCGCTGTCATTCTGAGGAGGCCGGCAATATCATTTATCAATCGGCACGAGGATTATGGCCGACGAAGAATCTGCTTTCCTGAACACTGAAACCTGAACACTTTTTTTCCTGCCAACTTGAAGCTGGAGATTCTTCGGTCGCTTCGCTCCCTCAGAATGACAAATTTCCTGCACCTAATACCTAACACCTAATACCTAACACCTAACACCTAACACCTAACACCTAACACCTAATACCTAATACCTAATACCTAACACCTAATACCTAATACCTAATACCTAATACCTAATACCTAATACCTAACACCTAATACTAACACCTAATAACTTTGAAGGAAAATTGTTTGTTCAAAGAGCTTCGCAGCTTTTGTTTACGCGAATATGGGAATATATGGATCAATTGTCCGCTTCTGAGTTTTTCCTGGGTTCGGTGCCAGAAATCGACCTGAAACAGGTCACCATGCTTTTCCATAAGCAGATTCACCAGATTTTTAGGCAGACCCAGAAATCTGGGCCATTCTTCCGGAAACACATCCTTTTCTCCCACATGAAACCAGGGATCGGAAGAAAGTTCATCATCATATCTCCGGGATTGAGGAATTTCACGGAAATTGCACTCTGTAAGGGGAAAAATCTCATCATAATCATAAAACACAACCCGGCCTTTCCGGGTCACCCCGAAGTTTTTGATCAGCAAATCACCCGGAAAAATATTGCTGAAAGCCAGGTCTTTAATGGCATTACCGTAATCAATAACAGCCGATTCAACGTCAGCTTCATCGGCTTCCCGCAAATAAATATCCAAAGGTGTCACCCGTCGTTCCACATAGGCGTGCCTGACAATCAAACTGTCGGCTTCAAACCGGATAGTTCCTGAAGCACTTTCCCTCAGTTCCTCCATAAGCTCTTCGGTAAAGCAGCACAGGTTGAACTTGAGATGCTCAAAGGTTTGGGCCTCAACCATTCTTCCGGCACGATCGTGTTTGAAAACAAAGTCATACTTTTCCATGACTTTTCTTCGGGTGGTTTTTTTGGGATGGATAAAGGTGTCCCGTATAACCTTAAAGACCTGATTATCATTGGGCATATTGAAAACAATCATCACCAGCCCTTTTTTACCCTTTGAAATTTCAAAGCGATCAAAACAACAAGTCAAGATGTGATTTTGAAGATCACGGAAAAATTCAGTTTTACCGTGTTTATTATAGCCGATGGAAGTATATATCTCGGCAATGCGCTTTTGCGGAATGAGCGTTTTTAAAAAGGCTACCCCGTCATAAGGGCGATCGATTTCGACCTGAAAATACGAACGCGTGAAACTGAATAAAATGCTGACCTGGTCTTCATTCATTAAAAGGCCGTCCACGTATATCCCCTGGCGGTCATTGAGAAGGGATATGACCAGTGGCACAAGGCGGGATTCGCTGAAAATACGACCCACCAGATAAGCGCCGACACCTCTGAAAAAAGGGTACTTCAGCATTTCAATCCGATCAACAGAGGAGGAAAGTCCAATACTTTTCAGGTGATTTTCTACTTCAACCGCTACCAGTTCGGCATCTTCATCAAGATTCTGAAAAGGGGCACTCAGGCCGTAAACGGCAATAATGTCCCGGATAACCCGGCTTGTGGGATCAACTGCTTTAAAGGTGCGGTAGACACTTGTTTGAGAAGGCTCCGGTGGAAAATTGAAATCCGTGTCCACAAATTCGATTTGCGGATCGACTCCAATGGTGGAGAAAATGCGTCGGGTAACGGAATTAAAAAAGGTTTCCGCCAGTTCCCAGTCATCCCGGCCGGCAATTTTGCCCGAATAGACCGCCTTGATGCCGGCCCAGATCAGTTTATCAGCGATCCGCTCCTTTAAAAGCTCAATCAATCCGGTTACAAGCTGATCAATGGAACGGGTGTAAAGATCAAGTCTTGCGGTCGTATCTTCCTGCATGCCCAACCAGTGGCGCTGTTCAAAATGAATTTTAGCACGGCGGGTAATTGAGCGAAACAGGAGATGAAAATTATTGAAAGATTGAATAATAGCCTGAGAGCCTGTGATCGCCAATTGGCTGTCGGATAAATGTTGTTGCAAGATTATTCGTTCCACCTTTAATATCCTCCCAGCCAAATCCCCCTTTTCAAAGAGGGACTTGTGAGGAGCGGAAAAGCCTTGCTTTTGCATCTGTTGCGAAAGCAAGGCTTTCGCACTCCTTTTTATTGGCCCGCAATCAATGGCCGACGAAAAATCTTTCGCTTCACCTGATATGGTCTGTCTTTTTACCCGGTCGCTGTCATTTTGAGGAGGCCAACCATACCGTTTGTCAGTTTACACCAGGTTCCCGGCCGACGAAGAATCTTCGGCTCCCGCCGGCACGGTCGTTCCGTTTTTCGTTACCGTTTTCCAGGCCATATCTTAAAATGGATACAGACCCGGGGGCAAGAGATTCTTCGGTCGCCGTGGTTTCAACCTGCATATCGGAAAATATTTTCCTTTCAACGTATTAACCACTGCGAGTCGCTCCCTCAGAATGACAAAACCGTCCACCTTTCCTGACCACTGAACACCTAACACCTATAAGGCGCAATAATAAAAGTCAATATAAAACGTGGGCCGACCTTAACTTTGCTGCGATAACATTTGTTTCATTAATTACGAACCTTGTAATAAAATCCACAAAATCTTTTCCGGACAGAAACCTTTTCCATTTTGATCCTCAAATAACCATATTTTAAATATTTTACTTTTTAAATTTTATTTCAGTACCTTAAAAACCATTTCAATTTTTTCTGAAGCATTAATTTTCATGAGGCATATTTCTTGCTTCATGACACTTCCTTTATGCTTCTTGCATAAAGGAAGTGTAATTGAAGGGGTGAGAAACAAAACCAATTAATTCATTGTAATCTGGTTAATTGAACTTAGCCGGTAGGATTTTTTCGTGGATGTAATACCTCAAAATCGTTTTGAGGATACTGAAATTTAAAAAAATTCTGAAGGCATTTTTTTAACCAATAGGGATTGGCCTGCATTTATTTTTTCAATCATCAACAAGGAGATTAACATGCTTTGTAGCGACGTTCGACCTGCAAACAGAAAATTACACACTATCTTTCAACGCCTGCTCATTTCCATCACTTTTTTCTTTATTCTATTATCTTATGGCAACTTGTATGCGGCCCAGGTAAAATTATCATTTACCCCTGGCAATGATTCAAGTGTGGCAGGGCATAAAATTTACTATGGGAAATCTACGTCTTTCAGTAATGTTGAAGATATAAAAGACGCTACCACATATCTGATTCCGGACCTTCAGGAAGGAATTACCTATTATTTTGCGGCAAAAGCCTATGATAAGTACGGCAATCTCAGCGAATTTTCTGAAATAATTTCCTATAAAATTCCGAACCAAATCCAGGAACCCGATAATAATGAACCTGATAATAATAAACCCGAAAATAGCACAAATAATTTTTCAGAATTCACGGAAGATTTTGAAAATTATGCTGTTGATGATAATCCCACGGATTGGTTTGACACCAGTGCCAACAACAGTATGGCCGAGGATAACAGGCTTTTTAAGATTTTTAATATCAACAGCAACAATGTTTTCGGTACTAGTTCCACGCTGACCAATATACATTCTCATCATATAAAATCATATATCGAGAATTTATCGTTAATTGAGTATTCCGGCCGGATGATGATCACAGATCCGGACGGTGGAATCGGTATAACCTTTTTAAGTCACTACCCGTTTACCGATGCCTACTATCGGTTAAGATGCACCAAAAGCCTTTCGTCATTCCACCTTGCGCCCCATCCTCATGCGACCGCCAGGGTTTTCGGCACGACCGATACCGGGGTAAAACCCAAAGCCAATCAGTGGTATCGATTCCGTATTGAGTTGAGGGATACCGGAGTTCAAACTGAAATTCTGGCCAAAGTCTGGCCGGAAAATGCTTCAGAGCCTTCCCACTGGCAGATCGAGGCTTATGATGATACTCAAAACCGTCTCATTTCAGGTACCTTTGGCGTTTGGAGCGGCGGGGCCGGAAAAAAATATTGGGACGATCTTGAAATATTCCAATAATTTTATTCCAACCCTTTCCAGCTATCCCTCGTTCCCATGATCTGCGTGGGAACAAGGGATAATCCCTTTCCACAACACAAAAACACACAAACCCGTCTTGTCCCGTGTAAAAACTTCTCTATAATTGTGTGATCAGATACATATCTTTCTGCCATTTCGCTTCTAAGAAGCAAAAAATTATCAGATTCAATTTTTGTAATTGTAATATCTTTCAAAATAGCATATAAACAATTAGAAAAATCTGATGGGGGAAAAATGGCAAAAGTATTAATTATAGACGAATCACCTGACTGGTGGATGCCTTTTAAAAGCGAGCTTGGAAATTCCCACAGCTTCTCTACGCTGCTCCCTAAAAAAGACATAACCGGTCATCTAGAAAAGCAGGATTACGAAAGTATCCTTCTCAATTTTCAGCCTTCCAGGGAAGATGGTTTCAGACTGCTGAAACAGATCAAGCAAATCAGCCCGCACACGCCGGTCATTGCAGTCAGCCAGGATGAAAAAGCCGATTTAATTGTTCAGGCAATCAAAGCGGGTGTATTTGATTTTTTAGTCAAACCTTTTCTTAAAGAAAAATTACTGCTGTCAATTGATCGGGGACTTGAAAACCGCCTTCTGAAAAATGAAATCGATTATCTGAGGCGGGAACAGGATGTGATATACGACTTCGAAAGGATCGTTGCCCGTAGCAAAGCCATGAAACAAACCATGGCGACCCTTAAAAAGTACGCTCAAACCGACTCCACCATTCTTATCACCGGAGAAACCGGTACCGGAAAAAGTTTTTTATCCGGATCAATCCATTACAACAGTAACCGGCGAGAAAAGCCTTTTATAAAAATCACCTGTTCGAACCTTCCTGAAAATCTCCTGGAAAGCGAATTGTTCGGTCACGAAAAAGGTGCTTTTACCGGCGCGGACAAAACCCGCGTGGGAAGACTGGAACAGGCCAAAGGCGGGACTGTATTTCTGGATGAGATCGGAGAAATGAGTGCTTCCCTTCAGGCCAAGCTCCTCAGGGTTCTGGAGGAAAAATCCTTTGAAAGAGTGGGAGGCAACAAAACCATTTTTTCAGATATGAGAATTATTGCCGCCACCAACAGGAATCTTGAAGACCGGGTGGCTGACGGAACCTTTCGGGAAGATCTCTATTACCGGTTAAATGTCCTGCGTTTGCATCTTCCCCCTTTGCGGGAAAGAACTGAATGCATTGAGCCGTTAAGCATTCTTCACCTTGAAAAAATCTGCCGAAATCTCAAAAAAAAGATTGACGGCTTTACCCCTGAAGTTGGGGATATTTTCAGGAATTATCCCTGGCCTGGAAATATCCGCCAGATGGCCAACACCATTGAGCGTGCGGTCATTATGGAAGAAGAGTCGCTCATCCGCCGTCAACATGTGGTCCTGACCGAAATCAACCCTTTTGTCAGGGAAAGTGAAAAATCCGATGATAACGATAACGGCACCGACCCTCACACGCTAGTAAACATACAGAAAGAAAGCATTTTGGAGGCATTAGAAAAAAGCTTGTGGATTCAAAAAGACGCTGCAAAAAGACTCGGTATCACCCCGCGAACATTGAACTACAAGATCAAAAAACTCGGCATCACCCATCCCGGCTGGCGCAAACACAAGTAATTGTTGACCGAACCAAAAGTCCTTTATTCTCACCATCAGATATAAGACATATGAGAGCCAATTTGACCCTCTAAATTTTCCCGTTCCGATACAAAGCATGAAACTCCGGATCCCTGAACTCTGAAACCTGTGCCTTGTCAGCAGAATCAAAAACATACAATTGGCACGATTCGAGCCACTATAGCCCGTACTCTTTAATCTTTCGGAACAATGTCCGCCTGGGCAAGCCTAATATTTCCGCCGCATTGGCCTTATGCCATTGGGTTTTCTCCAGGGCTCTTGTTATCAGCCGCTTTTCCAGGCCTTGCACCGCTGTTTTAAAATCTGCCATGCCATTTTCCGATTCCCCCTCAGACAGAACACTGTCATCAGCAATATCCTCAAAAATTTCGGAAAATTCAAAATTATTAAGGGTAATATAGCGCTGGATAACATTCTGTAACTGCCGGATATTTCCCGGCCAGTCGTAACGGCATAAGGCGTCCATGATTTTGCCCGGAAACTTATTTTTGCTCTTGTCTTTGCTGAATTTTTCAAGATAATATTCAACCAGCAGGGGGATATCCTCTCTTCTTTCCCTCAGGGGCGGAACATTTATGGGAACCACATTAAGTCGATAAAAAAAATCGACTCTCATTTCTTTTTTTTTAATGCTTTGTTGCAAATCCCGGTTGGTGGCGGAAATAATTCTCACATCGGCTTTTTTCAGAATTGTTCCGCCAATGGGAGTATATCCCGCACCCTCAATAGCCCTGAGTAATTTAACCTGCAGGTTAAGGTTTAATTCCCCGACTTCATCAAGAAAGAGTGTTCCGCCTTTAGCCTGGTCGAAAAAGCCCGGGTGATCGGCCATAGCCCCGGTAAAAGCACCTTTTTTATGTCCGAAAAATTCGCTTTCAAAAAGGGGCTCCGGCACAGCCCCGCAATTGACCGCAACAAATGCTCCTGACCGCCGGTCACTGATCTCATGGATATTTTTTGCAATTAGTTCCTTTCCGGTCCCGGATTCCCCATAAATGACCACACTGGCATCGGAGGCCCCCGCACTGAGAATCATTTCGTACACTTGCTGAATTTCAGGACTTTTTCCAATAATATCCCTGAATCGATACCGTTCTTTCAGGCTTGACTGAAGACGGCTCAACTGCTTCTTATATTTGTTTGTGGCGGTTTCCATGGCAATTTCACGGTTTTTCTGCTCCGTGACATCCTGGGTTGTGGCCAGAATAGCTGTTAAGCCTTGCCATTGGATCACATTGAAATGCCCCTCCATCCAGAAATCCTGCCCCTTAAAGGTTTTGCACCTGAATTGAAGATTGCCCTTTTCCAGAGTACCATCCTGAAGCTTTTGAAAATAAGTTTTCACTTCATCGCGGCTTTCCGGATCAATGATATCAAAAAAAGCCATGCCCGGCTTTTTTTCGACTTTCGGGTATTCAATCATTTCGGCATAGGCCGGGTTGGAAAATATAATTTGTCCATCCTGGATAATGGCAACACCATCTGCCATGGACCTTGTCAATATTTTGTAACGCTCCTCGCTTTCTTTTAAAGCTCTCAGTGCCTGATTTCGATTGGTTACATCCCTGGCCGCGGTGTGCACATAGGGTTTTCCATCGATAACAATGCGCTTGTTGCTGAACTCCACCTCCACCCTGACACCATCTTTTCGTATGATCACGGCTTCGCTGGTAATCTCTCCCCCCGCCATGATCTCCATAAAAAGCTTCTTGAATGATTCGAGTTTCTCACGTGCAAAAAGCCTCGGCATTGCCATAGCCTTGAGCTCATCCCTGGAATAACCGGTCATTTTGGCGGCGGCATTGTTGACATTAAAAAATCGTGCATTTCGCTTGGTGATAAAGATGGCATCCCGTGATCCTTCAAAAAGAATCCTGTATCTTTCCTGGCTTTCCCTGAGTGCATTTTCAGCTTCTTTCCGGATTTCAATATCTTTTCTCAATTCTTCGTTAACCCTGGCCAGTTCCCGGGTTCTTTCGGCAATCCTCAATTCCAGATCTTTTCTTATACTATTGAGTTCCCGCTCATTTTCCCACTTGGAAGAAAGACAGGATATGGTCTGAAAAATTTCATCGATACGATAGGGTTTGTTCATATACAGCAATTTATGGGAAGGAGGAACCTTGATTGATATTTCCTTTGGGTGGTAATCTGAATAGCCGGTAACAACAACAATTTCCACCTGCGGGTCCAAGGAGCGAATTTTTTGTGCAGCCCAGACACCATCCGGCCCGGGAGGCATCCTCACATCAAGAAAAACCATGGCAAAGGGTTTATTTTCCCTTACGCCCTCTTCAAATTTCGCAACCGCTTCATCGCCCTGTGAACACAAAACAATATCAAAGGATTTATGGGTTTTTACAGCTGGTTTGTCCTTGGAACCGGACTTTTTTTCAGGATCGATATTTTTATCGTTTTCTGTGAAGTCATCAAATTCCGAATTTACTATATCCTGAAACAGTTTCAGATTAGGCGTTTCATCATCCGCTACAAGTATCCTGTAAACCCCGGATTCACCAGAAGGCATATTCGCTTTTCCTTTTTATAATGCCTGTCAGCTGGAAATGCTCCACCACGCTGAGTCCTGCCCAAGCCACCCCCGGACAAGGATTAGGAGTGTTCAGTGTTCAGGTGTCAGCACTGATGTCGGCATATTTTATATAATATACCATGACCTTTATCCAAGTTTCTCTTGAATGTCAATACTCGCACAGTTTAGAAATGAAGGGCTATTGTAACCGGGGATATAAATTTTTGTGACCGGGGAGATAATAATGGGCTGGTGTTTAAGGGTTAAGTGGTCAGTGGTCAGTGGTCAGTGGTCAGTGTTCAGTGGTCAGTGTTCAGGAAAGATTAAGGTGTCAGTGTTCGGAAGCAACCCCTGCACCTGTCATTCTGAGGGAGCGACTCGTAGCGGTTAACAGGTTGAAAAGAAAATATTTTCCGGTACGCAGGTTGAACCACGGCGACCGAAGAATCTCCCGTTTCAAATTAGCAGAAGGGAAAGATTCTTCGTCGGCCGATTTTTCGGAGGCAACGTATCATCGGTATTGTCGGCCTCCTCAGAATGACAGCACACAGGGATTGCCATTCTAAGAGAGATTATTACGGAACATTAACAACATGCAACCGGACAAAAAACATAAAAAAACTCCCAAACCCCCATGGCTGAAACGAAGACTCCCATCGGGGCCTGTGTATGAACAAGTGAGAAGCCTTTTAAAAAAAGGTCATCTCCATACGGTCTGTCAGGAGGCCCGTTGCCCCAATGTGTGGGAATGTTTTTCTCAAAAGACTGCCACCTTTTTAATTCTGGGTGACAAATGTACCAGAAACTGTGGTTTTTGTGCCGTGGCCCACGGTCCCGCAGGCCCGCCTGATACGGAAGAACCCGCGAGGGTTGCCGAAGCCGTGAAACAAATGGGCCTTCAATATGTGGTGATCACTTCCGTAACCCGTGACGATCTTTCCGATGGCGGGGCCGGGGTGTTTGCAGACACCATAAAAAGTATCCGGGGCCGTATGCCGGAAACCTTTATTGAAGTGCTCACTCCGGATTTTATGGGAGATATCAGCGCCATCGAAAAAGTCATTCTTGCACGGCCTGATGTTTTTAACCACAATATCGAGACTGTTCCCCGGCTTTATTGCGTGGTGAGGCCCCAGGCCGATTACCGGAGATCATTGAAGGTTGTGGAATTTGCCAAAAAAATTGATCCCGATATGATCACCAAATCCGGGATCATGCTGGGGCTGGGAGAAAAAGAAAAGGAAGTTCTGGAAACGTTTGAGGATCTTTTAAATGTGGGGTGTAATATTCTGACCGTCGGACAATATCTTCAGCCCACAAAACAGCACCTTCCGGTCAAAAGGTTTGTACCTCCTGAAGAATTTCAAAAACTCAGGGATGAGGCTATCCGGATGGGATTTGACGAAGTCGCTTCCGGGCCTTTTGTGAGAAGTTCCTATCATGCTAAAGATTTGTTCAAGGCATTGTGATCTTTAAGCTTTTTGGGGCGCATTATCGACATTGTTGTCTCCGAGCACATCCTCCACATACACCATCTTGACGAACTGCAGAACAACAGCCGTTAACGGGATTGCCAGAACAAACCCCAGGAATCCAATAAGGCTTCCAAAGAGAATCTGGCTGATCACACCTATGGCCGGAGGAATGTGGACAGTTCTATGGAAAATGATGGGCATGAGCACGTTGGCTTCTATATTTTGGATCAACATGTAGAGTATAAAAACATACATGGCCAGAAGAGGGGACTCCAGAAAGGCCATGAGAATGATCGGAACAAGAGCGATAAGTGGTCCGAGGTAAGGGATAAAGGTGAGAAGGCCGGTGAGCAGGGCGAGGAGCGGGGCCATAGGCACTTTCAGAAGAGCAAGCATAATCCAGGTGGTGATTGAAAGCACCATCATGGAGATCAGCTGCCCAAGCAGCCACCAGCGCAGGATGATGCCGATTTCTGTAATCACTTCTACCGCCCGGTCACGATGATTGACCGGAAACAAATGAAGAAATCCCGATTTATAAAGCCCGGGACTGTAGGCCAGAAATATACCCACAACAAAAACAATTATGACGCCTGTGAGTGCGCCGAAAGTGGTGGAAAAAATCGTGGTCACTTTCGTCAATAGTTCGCCATTTGTCTCCTTATCTTCCGGGCCAAAGACCTGCATGAGCAGGAAACGTCCCCCTTCGTTTCCTTCCAGCCATGTCTTAAGCTTCAGGATAGACTTTTCTAATTGGGAAACAAAAGGTTCAATTTTATCGGCCAGCAAAGGAACTACCATTATGATGATCAGCACAACCGCTATCGTGAGGATAATCAGGGCGAGAGTAATTGCCAGCCAATGAGGCACCCAGCGAATGCGCATGAACTGCATGCCGATAAAATTCAACAACACAGATAACATAATTCCGGCAAAGAACAGCAAAAGAATGTAGATCATTTTGCCGGCGAGCAGTGCAAGCAAGACAATGATCAGGACCGTAATGGTCTGGATGAATGTTTTTCTGAATAATATGCCGCCGGCTTCGTTCGAAGTGTAAAGCCCGCTCGGGGCTTCCGAACTGGGGTAGCGCTTACTTTTCCGGTCCTTCATCACCATTTTGAACCTCAAGTGTTGAGCATTGACCTCTCTCCTGAGAGTGAAGATCAAGTTGAACTTTTCAGAGCGGATTATGAAGGTATAAATCCATGTTGTTTAAATATTGACCCCGGACGTGCAAAAATAAATACTCTAAACCGCCCATTTGTAATGAGTATCCTATGTAGATAATATGAAACGGGCCGGCCTCCTCGCCATGGCCTGAGACTCCCGGCTGGATCGAGGTTCCAGGCAGGGTCAGGGTAGTGACTGAATTTTGTGATCATCAGAAAATAATTTGTCCTCACTTACTAATCATAGGGGCACGAAGAGTAATGAGGGAAATTTCGCCGGTAGTCCAAAGGCGCATGCGGGGTCCCCAGGTTCCGGTGCCTCGGGAAACAATGAGCGTCATACCGTCGATGTCGTAGCGGCTGCTGATAAAAGGATAGCGGGTGCGAACCAGGTAATTGAATGGCCAGATCTGACCGTTGTGGGTGTGACCGGAGAGCATCATATCGACCCCGGCCTCTGCGGCACGCCCGGTCATCCAGGGGGTGTGGGAAAGGAGAATGGTTGGGTCTTCCGGCCGGTTAATCAGGGCACGGTCGAGGTTGGCTTCCCCTTCTCCCGGACGGCGGCGTGAGGAAGTCAGGTCGTCGATCCCTGCAAGCACGAGGTTTTCGGTCAACTTTACCCATTCGTTGGTGATCAGCCGAATGCCGGCTCCGGCCAGAATTTCACCGGTAACATCCCGGCGACCAGGGCGCAAAGCGTCATGGTTTCCGCGCACTGCATACACCCCCAGGGGTGCTGACAGTCGCTGCATGACCGGCACCAGTTCCGCAGGATCACTGCTTCGCTCGAACAGGTCGCCGACCAGGACTATGAGATCAGGTTGAAATGCCTGCACCTGATCGATGCGCGCATTCAGCCAGTCTGATCCAACCATGATCTCGCCTATATGCAAATCCGCCATCATGGCGACGATGGTTCCGTCCAGATCAGCGGGTAATCCATGGATAACCACTTCGTGGGTTTCAATGACCGGTGGGCGAAGGCCCTGAACATGGGCTATGAAGACCAATATCAGCCCAAAAGCCAAACCCAGAGTCCGGATTCGAACCGCCGTTTTGCGAAACAGAAAACCAAACCCACAGACCAGGTCGGCAATGAAAAAGCCGACCGCGATGAGAAACACGCTTCCCATCCAGTGCATACCCGCAACTTCGAGCGCTACTGTCAGGGCACCGTATTGGTTTCCGCCATAGACCCGACCGAGAAAAAATATCAGCCAGAGCGCCGTTCCGCTGCCGATCAATATATTTCGATTAATACGGTGCTTAAACAGGGGCAGGGAATATAACCGGACAAAAACATAGAGATGGAGAACTGTTATGAGGCTGGTCAGTATAACGCCAAAAAATGAAATGGAATCCTCCTTTGTTATTATCCTGTTTGCATCCGGAGAGCGCGCACCTCATGATCAAGGCGGTCATGAAGTAAATCCTCCGTCATTTCAAGATCGTAACGGGTCTGCAGATTGAGCCAGAACTGAGGGGACATGCCAAAAAAGCGTCCAAGACGAAGGGCTGTATCTGCTGTAATGGATCTTTTTCCATGTACAATTTCATTTATGCGCCTGGGGGGTACACTGATATCCTTTGCGAGTTTGTACTGGCTGATTCCCATGGGCCCTAAAAATTCCTCCATAAGAATTTCGCCGGGGTGAATAGGAGGAAGTCGTTTATTTTTCATGTGATCTCCTAATGATAATCATTGATTTCAACATGATACGCATCACCATCTTTCCATATAAAGCAAATCCGCCATTGGTTATTTATGCGTATGCTATGTTGCCCTTTCCGGTTGCCTTTTAATGCCTCCAAACGGTTACCCGGTGGAATTCGCAAATCATTTAATTCCGATGCTGCATCAAGAATTAACATCTTTTTGCGGGCAATACGCTGAATATTTTCCGGTAATTTGCTTGAGAGTTGCCTGTTGAATATTTTTTCTGCCTCTTTATTCCGGAAAGATTTTATCATGAAAACCATAATAACGTATCACAGTAATAACGTCAAACGTTAAGCATTGAAGAGGTTGAAAAATTCTTTACTAAAATCCGCGGAGACCTTTGTGGAGCTTTGCGGGCAGTAATATTTTGGGGTCAACCGGCAGGTGATCTGAACAAAATTCAAAAATATTGTTTCAGATTTTTTGATAAATGCCGGGTATTCACCATGAGTCAATTTTTCATTCGGTTTTTTATTGATCTTTTATCTTATCTTTTATATACATTCAGGAATTCAAATGTTCCCGTTGCTAATGCTATTTTCTGATGTGGAAAAAAGAATTCCTTCCCATACCTGTAAGTTAATTTTTAAAACCCGAGGTCAAGGATTCAACTTTGTATTAGTGGTCTCAGCGTTTCATTCCCATTGTCTTGATGATTGGATTTGACATGCCAATAGCTATTATTTACAAACCGGCTCTGATTTATAAAAAAAAGATTTAGTCTTGCGGTTGTAGCAGTGTTGGCCGAGATATCTATACCTTCCATCGATTGATTTTAAATGATAAAAAATAGTCTCTGGAATCAAGTATGAATTTACTCCAAGAAAATAAATACTTAAAAACGATCCTGCACTCGAAACGAGCTAATATGTATTACCTTGAACATTGTCGAGTGCTGGTTCATGGCGGTCGTGTGGAATATCTGACCCAGGATCGGGACAAACAGGCTTATTGGAATATACCAATTGCTAATACTACGGTAATTTTACTTGGAACCGGGACCTCAATAACTCAAGCGGCTGTAAGGATGCTGGCAGCGGCAGGAGTTATGATTGGTTTTTGTGGTGGAGGTGGAACTCCT
>JAABTQ010000053.1 GCA_011389745.1 Desulfobacteraceae bacterium
CACCGGAAACCTGGCATGCCCAAATGGACAATGGGCTTGTTGACGCCGAACCTGACCCGGAAACACTGGCACACTGGTGGACGCTTTTTAACGATCCTGAACTGACCGGTTTAGTGCAAAGAGCGGTCAGTGGGAATCTTGACTTGCAGACGGCACAGTCCCGTATTCGTGAGGTCAGAGCACTTCGGGGTATCAGCCGGGCAGGTTTGTTTCCAGTGGTGGATGCCACTGCTGCAGCTTCAAAACAACGTTCTGCCGTCACCGGCAATAATGCGGAAGAAATCGAATATTATACGGCCGGGTTCGATGCCGGTTGGGAAATCGATATTTTTGGCGGGGTACGACGTTCCATAGAAGCGTCACAGGCTGATCTTGAAACACTCCAGGAAAACCTTCGTCATGTATTAATTACTCTCATGGCCGAGGTGGCGCTCAATTATGTAGAAGTGCGTACCTTTCAGGCCCGCCTGGATGTCATCCTGATAAATATAAAAACCCAGCAGGAAACGTATGATCTTAACCGGTCGAGATACCAGGCCGGTATCATTGACGAGTTGTCTTTGCAGGAATCTCTCAGAGGTCTGGAAAGTTCACGATCCTTCATTCCTGCCATAGAAACCGAATTATCAGCCGCAAAAAACCGGTTGGCGGTTCTGCTGGGCAGGTCACCCGGTGAACTTGCCCATGAACTGGACGAGAAAAAACCGATACCGACCATTCCCATAACGGTTGCCGTGGGAATACCGGCCGAGACGTTGCGCCATCGGCCTGATATTCGACGTGCCGAACGATCTCTGGCCGCTCAAACCGCCCGAATCGGCCAGGCCACGGCAGATTTGTATCCCAAATTCAGACTTTTTGGCAGCATCGGCCTGGAGTCCATTGACAGCGGTGATTTTTTTGATTGGGACAACCGGTTTTGGAGTATCGGTCCCGGTGTTTCCTGGAGAATTTTCGATGCAGGCGCTATCCGCCAAAATATTGAGGTCCAGACCGCCCGCCAGGAGCAAGCCCTGATTGCATATCAGGCAACAATCCTCGACGCCCTTGAAGAGGTGGAAAATGCATTGGTGGCTTATGCCAAGGAGCAGCGCCGGAGAGATGCCCTGGACAGAGCTGTCATGGCAGGTCAACGTGCCGAACTTCTGGCCATGGATCGCTACAAGGCCGGACTGGTGGGTTTTTTTAATGTACTCGACACCCAGCGTTCGCTGCTGGTGTTGCAGGATGAACTCAGCCAGAGCAATGGCGCTGTGATAGCCAATCTGGTAAGACTCTACAAGGCTCTGGGCGGCGGCTGGGAATATGCCGCCCTGCCGGAACCATCAGGCTCAATACCGTAAGTGTAAACCCCGATGTCTTGCGCTTCTGCTCTATGTAAGTTTATGTGCTGGGTTCTGAATCAACGCTTCGCATGACCGGCACGCTTGTGCGCAGAAGAACCTGCTGGACCGGCTGCGGAAAATCTACAAGCACAAAATACCTGGCCGGATACAGATAGTCTTCACCCTCGTTGTCAATGACCCGCAGATAACCTGATTTTGCCGCATCCTCATCAGGCAACACTTGATAGACCATGCGCGGTGTGAGCAAGTCGGGGTCATCAGTGTCGACGCAAATAGCAAAGCGTATCGATAGATTATTTTGTACGGTGATCATGGGCCTACTCCAGGAATTTTTTGATTCTTATTTTCTTTTTTCCGATACCGTGGGCTTCGAACCAATGCAGCTCCGCCAAACGAATTGTTCCGTCGTCCAAGCGGACTGTGGCGGTACCTTTCAGTTTTCGCCAATACCTTCCGCCATATTGTTTCCGCAAAAGGGCCAATATCCGAATTCCACTCCCCGAAGCTATAGTTTCAATTTCGATAATGGGGGTGACAATCTCAAAATGCATCAAATTATCTCATATCCGCCGTGCGTAAACAAGTGACCGCCAACTGCCAAGCTAAGGGGCCGGGCGGGTTTTAGCTGAGACCCGGCCAAAAGCCCATGCATTAGTTTACCGATAGAGCTGCGAAAGGGGTACGGCCCGCCCGGTCGCTCTTGAGCGCTTGGTTCGAAGCTGACTGACAGGCATACCGTCTACACCGGCACTGCCCCGATTTGCTTCTACTCGCCGCAACGCAGACATTACATTCTCACGTTCCATCAAACGCTCATCTTCGACCGGGCGTTCGATTTCGTATCCCGATACAAACACATCGCCCTGGTATTCCAGAGGCAGCCACTTTTGTTTTGACGGCTTTATGTTCATACAGGCTCCGTTCTACTTATCCTATCATTTAATCCCTTGCGGGAACCGTTCAGGCCTTCGGCCAACTCCCACCTCACGATAACGCCCTTGCCCTTTTCCTAACCTCCGGCTCCGCGAATACCTGGCGTGAGGACTCTCACCTCACCGGTTCTGTGCCATGCCCGGTACACACGAGTGAGATCAGCGGCCGAGCGCACGCGAGGTCCGCTGGACCGACTGGTTGGCCGAATGCTTTTGTTGTATACTTCTACCCACACTGGAATTCGCAAGTGAAAGGCACGTTCGCCTTAACTCATTGACTATTTTCAAACGTTTCGTAATTGCTTCAGAGGTTAATTTAATCTTCAATTACCAAACTCCTTAAATATTCAATATCATCCTTATCTTGACCGCTTTTTCGAAACGATTTTAACAAGATTAAGCCATTTGGGGATACAACCTTTAAAGGGTTCCCCTCCCATTCTACCGTTATTTTATCTTCCCAGGCTTCTTTTGTTTTCGATGTTACCAATAAAAAATCCAATACCAAATGTTCACCTGAGATCTCCTCGATTTTAACCAGTCTATGTATAATGATAGCGCCATCATGTAGTTTCATTGGTGCGGCGCTTAATTCGAAGCCAAGCTCTGAAACGGCCATTTTGGCTTTCTCAAGAAAATTGGGATCGATCATTATGTCAATATCAAGAGTTGCTCGAGGTTTTGCATAAATGGCGATGGCCAATCCGCCACATAGTGCATAATCTATCTCATTTCTTTCTAATTGCGATATAAGTTTTTTAAGTTCTTCTATTAGGTCCATCTTTTTCTCGATTCAATTCGATATTATCGGCCAACGTGGCCAATCAGCGGGCGCGGCTTTTTGCGCTCAACTGAATATTGTGCTTGTTTATTCCATTTATTCCGGAACATCGAATACAAGTAACGAAAGAATCATTTCTCTGTTTGGGTCATCACGGTTTGAGAAAATATATCTGAAATTCGTTTCAGACATTTTGCCTATAAAGCGCTTATAACAAGGATGCAATTCAACTGTTTGTGGTATTGATTCAAGAACTTTGGATAAGTTTTTATTCCTATTGAAAATTATTACAGCTACCTTTGTATCGCGCCAACTGCTATAACCTAATAGCTGATCAATTGTTTCTGTGAGCTTTTTGGGACCACCCCAATATTTGCATTCTGCAATGAAAATGTTTTTCCCCTGCGCTCGAATGAGGATATCCGTTTTTCCCTCATAATTGAAAGTTTCTCCAGTTGCCTGACCTTCGTAATGCCCATTCAATTGAACTAAGAAATGCGATCTTAATGACTCTTCATCTATTGTTGCGAAGGCTGAAGGGCTACGTTCCATAACTTGAGCCATATTTTGTATCACACCGAGAATATGTTCATAATCATCACTAGCTAAAGCTGGTTCTGGTGAAAATGGTGCTTTACTGGCAGGAGGTAGTGTCTCGCGAATTTTTCGGCGTACTGTTGGTGCAGCATAAGTTTTTAGAGAATCAGATCGTTCTTTTAAAGGAAATCCGAGGGATGCTACAAGATTTTGATTAGATAAAAGTTTTTCTCTGCGGCGTTCAATAGATCCATTTGCAATGTTTCTAAGCTGATCATTTAGGCCCATGGCATTTTCTTTTAATGTATTCAGATAACTGTTTATTTCTGATATCGTTCTATCAATTTCAGCTCTTACTTTATCTGCCTTTAAATCAGTGCCTTGGATTCTAAGAATCAAGCTATTTCCTCGAATATCGGCAGAAGGCGGGCTTAATGTAAAAGAAGTTGGTCGTATATTGAATACTTCAGTGTCGCCATCAAACGGAACTGTAATTTCAATTTCAGTCCCGGGAATATGAAATGGACGACTTCTATCCCGGATAGCCCTTAACCTGTCTCCGCTAACATCAATTTGGGTTTCTTTTTGATCTGCCGTAATTTCAGATTCCCTCAGAATCGGAACATTTACACGATACTTTTCTTCGAAATAATCACAAAGATCGTCAGGTGATGTATTCAGCATTCTGTTTCCATCCATCTGCGATATTTCAGCTGTAAGTTGCTTTTCCTGATTCTCTTGTACACTAAACCAGTCATATTTTGAGAATAGGTAATTTCGCTCTCTCATGATTCCTCTTCAATCGGTAATGCCATGAAGCACAACGCCACGCTTGATGGGCTTTTGCAGAGCGTCAGCGTAGCAAAAGTCCCACTCAAAGCGGTTGTTCGGCAAGTTCAAAATCAATAATGGGCATTTCGTCCCATAAGCAGTTATCTAATAGCCTTCCAGCCTTCTTTTTATTTACCCCTCCCCATTGCTTGAAGAAAAAAGGAACATTAGCCGATATGCATTGGTCACGAATTTCCGCAGCCCATTCCTTTTTCATTTCTCTAGCTCCAGGCCCTGATTCACCACCTACTATTACCCAATCAATTCCCTTTAAAGGAATATCTGGCATTGGACCAAGCAGCGGCTCAAGGGATAAAAACTTTACAGCTGCAGGCGTTTCTTGTAGATCCAAAATTCGATTTTTATAATCAGAATTTTCAACTGTTACACCCATCCAAATATTGGAAGTCCAGTTCAGGCGTGCAGATATCTTGGCCATCCGATCTGACCTTTTTGTCAGTACTTGGAAACAATGCCAGCGTGCCTTCCTCATTGTATGAAAAACTTTTTCGATAAATATAAAGGGAACCTTTTTATGAAATAGGTCGCTCATTGAATTAGCAAATACCATTTTGGGCTTTCGCCAGCTCAACGGAAGTTCCAATACATGTTCGTGGCATGAAACTTTGAATCCGTTTATATAATTAGGATGCCCCATGGCCGATAATCTTTTGGCCATTCTTTCGGCATAGCAATTCTTACACCCATCACTTATTTTCGAACATCCAGTAACAGGATTCCATGTTGATTCAGTCCATTCTATAGAAGAGTCTTTTGACATGATTGACCTCGACGCAGTATGATTTTATATTTTTTATATTCCCAAGAAGATGAAACTTTTCCATTAGGTGTTTTGCTAGGATCACGTGTTACAATTACCTCTCCGTCCTTTTCCATCTCCTTGCAGTATGCTTTTAGCTTAGATTCTGAGTAGCTTATTCCATAAATTTCAATCATTTTTACTAATAATGCCTTCAAATCATGTGGCACTGACAGAATATTCCAAATCGTTTTTTTAGGTTCTGGAAATTCGATATTATTTTCATCGGGAAAATCAATTTCATAAAACAGAAGCTGTTGACCACCGCGTTCACGTTCATCAAACTCTTTCCAGGTGCGACTCATTTTATCTGCTACGAGTAACAAACCATCTTCAGAATTAGTTGCGAAAATAAGCCTATATTTCGGAAGGTGCGACTTTTTTGCCTTTATAGGGATATTGACTACATAATTAAAAAGGCTTTTCAACTCGTTAACGTATTGTTCACAGAATGATCTCTCAGCGTCTTTCATTGAAATCTTACCATTGGAATATTCTCGGAGAATGCCCTGCCAGTAAATGCCATTAGCGATTGCATTCATTCGAGAAATCGAATTGACACCATCCTGCTCATAAACATCATTATTGTCGTCAGATTCAAAATCTTGGACCCCCATCAACCGGCAGCCTTCTCTTAGAAATCCAAAGGAGTTAAAATTCAACAAGATTTCTATAGAATTTAGATTCATAGAACAAATTTCTTTAAAATGACTAAAAGCCAAATGTTTGATCCCATAAGGGTCGACATACAGTAAGAGATTTCTTTTGTTGTTAATGTTTTCGCTTGAGAATTGTTTAATCCAATTTTCATAATCGTCATCGATTAATTTACATTCTTTAAAAGAGCAAAGATTATCATGTAGTTCTTTGAAATATTTTTTCTCGATAAATACACCGTCAATTTCAATAGCAATAGTATTTTGGGATTTAAATTCATCGATAGCTTTTGCAATATATAAAGGTGATCCATGCTGCCCATCGTCGAAAATACCTTTTCCAGCAAAGCAGTCAGCAATGGTTATGGGACATCGAGTATGAGATATCTTTGCTAAATAGGGTGGCAAATACGATCTCAATATTTCGTCTTTTAACTTTGACCAAGCCCGCTTTTTCAAAAAGAAATTTTCAGTAGCTTTCATGCTTTGTCCTGCCGATTATCGGAGCTTTACCGCGATTGAACCGCTACGGTAATATCCGCTTGTTTGGCTATGGCTTCTGAGTGTGGAAATGAAACCACGCCACCTTGTTCGCCCTACCATCCTCAGTGGGATCCACAATGCACACAAGCCTCTTTAGTGCTTGACCAGCATCTGAGAACCACCAAGTGATACGCCGCGTTTTTTCCGAAAAATCACCTCGGTGCAACCAGAAGACGCAGGATGGCATTGGTGGACCATTAGCGCTGACGACCAGTTGATCCGACAAGGCCCCCGCAACCAAGTCTGGTATCGCCAAAAGGTCTTCTATCTGTAATGTGCCATTGTCGCACCGGCTTGTACCACAACGGCATTTACCCATGTCAAAGGTGAGGTAAAGACTGGAGATCCAGGCGAATAGCTTTGTAAGTTCGATGACACGTTGATCGTTCGCCGCGATCGCGTGCTCATCTGTGAACCACAGCAAGTCTTGCCCTGCTTCAGCAAGCCCCGCTAGCAGCAAACCCGAAAGGTGGAGAGTGGGAAACGCTTTGTCGAGAACACTTGGCTTCCATTTATGGTATGCTGCAAGCTGTGAGTTTTTGAGGCCCAGGGGAGGTGACGCAGCAAATACTGATGGGCACTGTTTGCTGATTGCGAGTGAAAAAACCAAACCGTTCAATGAGTCGGCTGCGGTTAGTATTGGGAGAAGGGCCCGCTCGCTCTGTTTGTCATTTAGTTTCTTGAACGACATGTGGCGTAAGTCCGAGAAGTGCTCTATTCGGATTTGGAGCCGCTTTGGCTCCCATGCAGCCCATGCCTCGATGGATGTCATGAGAAGCGAGTATACAACATAGGGAGCTTTGCTATCCTCTCCGCTGCAGTCAGCGCCAAGTAGTAGCGTCTTGGAGGCACGGAGGTCTGGAAGGCTGTTAGCGTATTTCTGGTCCATCATCGCGAACTCCTCGGCGAGCAGTCCAAAGACTGTCCTTGGTGCTGCAACAACGGAACGCCATCGACCTAAATCCATCTACTAAAGCTCCCTTTAACCGAACATTGAGCTCACTAGTGTTTGCCGAGCGCAGCGGAGCAAAAATCCAGTGCAGCGATTTGTTAGCTCTGTTTTGATTGAATACGTATCCAATCCTTGACTGTTAATTCAAGACGAAGCACTTCATCCTCCGAAAGTGGACTACAATGTGCAATTGGTCCTCGAAGGACATTTAGATTTGTCATTATTTTGGTGAATGCTTTCACGCTTTTGAAGATATCTCCAAAATCTGCCCAATTTGATTTTACTATTTCCCCCAATTCTCCAAATGTGGCGTAATCAATTTCCTTATCTGACCTTGGCGTAACTCCAGCATCAATTTCTCTTTGCATGTTCTGAGAGGCGCTTGTTTGAATATTTTGCGGTACCTTAGAAAACCACCATCCACCACCGTGAATAGCCTCCAATTTGCCAACAACGATGTCTCGTGCAGATCGCTCTAGACAATAGAACGTCATATAATGTTGGGCCATTTGCATGGCTTCTTGAAAAACCCTTTCATCAAAATAATCTGAAAGGCTATTTTTAATTGCCTGTTCTTTTTCCAAAAGCGTCAATTGTCCATCTTTCTCGAGCCGTTCCAGATCACCAGCCGCCGCCAGACAACTAAAACAAAAGGAACGCAACTGATCATCGATTTCCATTGTCATAGCAAATTATCCTTCAAGCTTTTGAATATTGCATTGAAAACCTTTGGATCATCGGTATTTGGCAAGATTAAATTAATGTTGTATGACAAACCGAGCTTACCAACTCGGTGTTTCAAATTCCCGACATCATTATTGGTAGGCAATTCTTGGACTTCTGTTTGCTCATTTTCCTCGGCATCGTCAGCCTGCACAGAGCCATCGATTTCCGAAAAATTCGCCAGTTTCTTAACCTCCAGAAATGTATTGGTTATTCGCTTCGCCGTAATATTGTCGTGATCGTGGCCTGTTTCTTCGCAAACCAGCTCAAGAAGCTTTTGCTTGCTTAGTTCATAGAATCGTTCGTTTCTCTCGTAAAGTGGTTTATACGCACTCATAAGCCCTCTTGCGAGAGCACCCGCAGACAAGCTCGGATTGCGGAACTGCTTGTAAATTGTAGTGGGTACCCCCGCTGCATCCAAAAAGCCGAGACTTTTAGCGTATGAAACGAATGCTTTGTCGTTGGCTCCTTCGAAGCCCAAAGTTGTTGATAAATAATTCGGGGTAAACTTTGATGGTGTAGGCGCTTCCTTTATCTTTTCAAGAATTTTTCGTGCCACTGAAGCAGATACCATATAAGGTAGTTGTGCCATACCTTTCTCCTTTGTCTTTTAAGAGCTAATCGGGATAGGGAGAAACCTCGCGGCTCTCCCGTCCCACACCACCTGGCATACGGATCACGTACCACGGCGGTTCGGTTGATTAAGTCGTTTTGATAAACAGTCTTGGAACGCCCAGCGAAGCAAAATACTTTGCGGGCAGGGCAAACGCCACACCCGGACTGCGGCTAAGGCGCCATGGTCCATGAGCTGATTTGGCCGTGTTCCAGCCAAGATCACGGCTTACACCACGCTTGCGAAGTTCACGATATCCTCTGCGGCCCCACTGTTTCCAAAGATAACAGCGAAGACGCCGCTTTATCCATGAGTCCAACTCCTTGAATATAGACTTGACTTCGCTAAACCCAAAGTAAGCCTTCCATCCCATCAAAAACTTACGCTACTCCCCGTTTTTCCAATTCCCGATCAAGACGATCCAAATGCAGATTAGCCAAAAGTGGTGAAAGTGGCCCCCCTTGCGGTGTACCCTCAACCGTATCGTGAAAAGTTTCATCGATAACAACGCCGGTACGAAGGTATCGCCGAATCAAAGTCAATATCCGCCTGTCTGAAATCCGTTTCCGGACTTCGCTCATCAGTACGTCATGATCCACCCTGTCAAAGAATTTTTCCAGATCCATGTCAACTACCCATGTAAAACCCGCTTTGACATATTCCTGAGCTCTCGCTATTGCCTGGTGTGCGCTTCGTCCAGGGCGAAACCCAAAACTTGCGTCTGAAAATGACGGGTCCCAGTCCTCCTGCAATACCTGCAACACAATCTGCTGGATAAATCGATCCAGCACTGTGGGAATACCCAGCTTACGATGCGGTTATCTTATTTCAATGAATATTTCAGGATGTTGTTCAGCTATGCGCAAGAGCGATTTTGCTGGGCCTTGGGGTTTTCTTCTTCCTTGCTCCCAATCTTGGATTGTGCGAGGGCTGACGCCCATTAAGCTCGCAAAAGCGGACTGTGATAATTTTAGCTTTTTCCTAATGATGCTTGCAGGAGAAGGTTCATTCAAACTCCAATTTTTTAAATCGATCTTCCCCTTTTTGAATCGCTTAATCTCCTTTATTCCTTCCAATATTTCCTGACCGATATCTCGATCACTCATTTTCAATCTCCTCCGCAATCTTTTTCAAAACATGGCCGGGAATTGTTGCCTTTTCACTTTTTGAATATAGCGTAAGCAACCAGATTTCCTTAGCCGTATTTTCCAATAATACAAAACCCTTAGACCACCGCTTTCCCCTTTGCCCCGCGGAGCTCGTCTGACTTTTCGAACTCCGCCACTTCCGCGAACGATATCGCCGGCATCTGGATTAACAAGCAGATACCATTGAAGTGCCCGATATTCATCATCGCTTAAATATTTTGGCAACATCTTTGTGAATATGGTAGTCTCAATGAATATCTACTTTATGTAAAGTACGGCATTGCCGTATAATTGTCAACGAGTATTTCTGAGGCATCGAACGGTAAGCTCACAGGCGCCGGCAGTTTGGCGTCCTGTGCAGCGCCGGGTTCGCTTTTTTAGTTCAACCAGGGGTTATGCAGCTTCACACCGCTTTGTTCCATATCAGCTACGTTTCGGGTGACAACTGTTAAATCATAGGCAATCCCTGTAGCGGCAATCAGAGAGTCAATGGCCGGCATCGGTTTTCCATTTTTCTCGGCGAAACACTGAATCTTGCCCCATAATATTGAAACGCGCATATCTATACTTATGATTCGGCTTTGAAACCTGTTTTTTAATTCATCCTCAATCCAAATCCGCAATTCTTCCTTTTTTTTCGATTCAGGCAATTTTTCGACACCTTTGTGTAATTCCCCAAAGGTAAGAACAGAAATATAAAAGCTCGTTTCATTTTCACTCAAAACCCAATCTACAACTTTTTCATTAGGTTTTGATTTTGCGAGTTCTGATATTAAACAGGTATCAAGAAGATAATTCATAATTCAATATCCCTGCCAGGGCTTTTGTCACGTTCAATACTAATTAAATTTTTTGATAAAGGAGACGTTTGAATGAATTCAAACAGGTTGGATTTGGGTTTAATAATTTTTTTATACTCCGCCACTGAAAGAACTACTACAGATTCCTTTCCGTGTTTGGTAACAAATTGAGGACCTTCATGCTGAGCCTTTTCAACAAGTTTGCTGAATTTATTTTTTGCTTCTTGTAATTGCCATATATGTCCCATAAAAACCTCCTTAACTCATTATATGTCCAGTCTGTCTAGATTTTAAATGGTTTTGATGGAGATTGTCAATTATATTAATTCTCAATGAAATCTTACGTTTTAAGCGAACGCTCGGCATGTGCGGTTGCCGGAAGCCGAAGGCTGTAGGCAATCCGACCATGCCGTTTTTATGAATCCAATTCTTCCGTCTCTGTATATTCGGTAAGCATTTTTTCGACGTCGCTTGCAGCTTCAATTTTTCCAAACGCCTTAAAAAAACAATTGCCATGAGCATGAGCGTTACGTTAATGCCGTTGAGCACTTCAACTATTTCGCAACTTTCATAGTTGGGCTCAACAACATTGTACTTAAACCGCCGGCCAATCTGACGGATACCAGAATGAGTGTAATCATTCATGGGACCCCATGAATTCTTTCCAATATTCTGGAAAAAGTTACCAATTCCAAAGGCTCTCATGTTCCATATTAAAGCCTGCTCTGAATTCATGCCGCCTCCATGCCGGCTGCCGCCTTCGTCCGTAGCCAGATATCGTCGAAACTTGTCCCGGAAATACGCTCGTTCCCCGGTTTTGACGGCATTTATCCATATCGACACCTCATCGGCGGTTCATTTGCATTCATCTCTTCAGATCGTACCTGACAGATTAATTCTGTCTTTTCCCTATCGCTCCGACAAATACTCTTAATACATGCCGCATAGGGCGGTTTGGTTCCAGTATCTGGTTACCGAAACCGAGGGGCCTACTTCATCTTTAATACAGCAAAGAAGACTATTGTCTTCCGTCATGACTCACGAGCGCAGCGGAATGGCTATCCGGTGGCGGGTTAGCGCCTATTTCCTATTTGCTCGACAATCCATGCTGGATCTCGGCGCATGGGTAAAACTGCGACGACATAAGCAAAAGTGTTTTCGATTTCATAATAAATTGCATAAGGGAATCGCTTGGCAAACATTTGATACAATCCGAATTTCTTCTTATGAATTCCGGCATAAATGATCAGTGATTCAATATCGGAAATCAATGAATCCCAAAAATATTCACCGACCCCGAATTCTCTGAGGTTATAAAAATCTTTTCCTTCATCCATATCATCAACGGCTTCTTCCAAAATAAAGACGTCATTGATCTTCATTGGTTTCGGCTCGCTTTCAATTCCGACAGGCTGATAAATTTTGCTTTGCCGCTTTTAATTTTGGCTTTTCGTTTTTCGACTATTTTTTTATGCCATTCCGGGCTTTCCATTTCCTCATTTTCATATAAAAGAGAATCCCAGAGCGCCTCCATAGTTTTCAATCGTTCGACCGTACTCATTTTTTTTATATCTGCTAAGTTCATTTCTTTCTCCTTTGTTCGTTGCGCTAACGCTTTAACTGTGCTGCCCGGCCGCTTTTTAACCGGGTCAGCACCAGTTAATTGTTATGTGTGTTCATTTGATTACCTGATACATCCCTGGGGCATCTTCATCACGCGCCTTGAACCCATATGATTCGTAGTATTCTTTTAGCCCCTTTGCTGCCATGAGACCAACAAACGCACCGAATTTTGCATTACCCCTGACGTATGAGATCAATTCATCCATGAGTCTTCTTCCCAATCCGTTGTTCTGGAATTCTGGATGAACAATCAAATCCTGAATATAGAAATAGAGTCCACCGTCTCCTACGATGCGGCCAAAACCGACTACATCGTTATGCTCCGTGGCGACCACGGAAAACAAGGAATTCCGAAGAGCATTTCAGTGGCCTTTTCATCGGTTTCCCACCAGCCGACGAATTCTCTCAGTTTTTTATATTCGGGAACCGATGGCAATCTATGTTCAAGTCGCATAGTCACCCTTTACACATAACAAATAGCGTTTTATCCTGCATCCCGAGGTTGGATTCAGTCAGTGCATCCTTCTTCAGCACCGGTTTTCATCTCCAGTTTTACGATAAAGGGATGCTGGATAAAATGTTGTTGGACTAAACCCGGTTTGGAAGCTCTGTATTAACTTTATAACAATTATGGGGATTATATAGATTACCGTTTGATTTGACAATGAGTAAAAACCGGTCGGAGGAGACAATCGATCTAATTTTATGCTTTTTAAGGATGATCATTTATTCCGGATCAACGGAAGGCACCGGTTCTTATTGCGGTGGGACAAAAACCCGAATACCGGATTTCATAAACCCGTCCGGCAGCACATGCAGCAGAAACCGCCGGATAAACTCTTCCGCTTCAAGGGTCATCGGTTTTTTGCGGTTTCCATCGGATCGGTCCCGGTATGAAAATGTGACCTTACCGTTATGTAGGGCCA
>JAABTQ010000054.1 GCA_011389745.1 Desulfobacteraceae bacterium
GGAAAGGCCCGAAATCCCTCCCGGTTTTTATCGATCCAGCCAAGATGCAATCCGGCCGCCAGTAATACCAACGGGGGCAGAAAAATTTTAAAAGATGCCGGCAATATAGGTCTTATAAAGTAAACGGCCATACCCACGAGAACCCATCCCATGAGCTGTCGTATCCATAGCATCCATCCTCCGGCCCGGGGAAGTCGCTGCAACTGGCCTGAAAACAGGGCCAGCAAAAAAAGTGGAAGACCCAATCCCAGACTGAGAGTAAAAAACACAATAAAACCCAGCCAGGCACTTCCCACTCCGGCAACCCAGGTCAGCAGTCCCAGAACAAAGGGACCTATGCAGGGCGCGGCCACCACTCCGAGGGTAAGTCCCATAAAAAGACTTCCAAAATAACCGCTATGGGATTTGCCCGCCACCTGGGTCAAGGCACCCGGTAAGTTCAGTTCCCAGAAACCGAAAAGGCTGGTGGCAAAAAAGATCAGAATGCCGGCGAGCAGTAACAGTACAATCGGATTTTGCAGCAAAGCTCCCATGAGACCGCCCGTAAGCGCCGCCACCACTCCCAGAATCGAGTTGGTAATTGCCAGGCCCATCAGATAGCATAATCCATGGGCGACCAACTGAACCTGGTTTGGTTTTTCCCGGGCTGTCCGGCCGCCAAAAAAGGAAACCGTTATCGGGATCATCGGATAAACGCAAGGCGTCAAATTCAGGGCCAGTCCCCCGAAAAAAACACCCAGAAGTGTCCAAAACATGGCCCATCCACGAAATGAATCAACAGACACAGGCCCCGGGGCCACCTCAGAAAATGTGGTCAAACCTGTTGAGCTGCTTTCTACAGGAAGTCCCAGGGCCTGCCATTCGGGAAGGCCATAGGGATCGCGATAAACATTTTGATAACCAAGCTTTACGGCCACCCGGGCCGCCGAGTCACTGCGGACTCATGCCAGGCCTTCTCAGTAAAACACGATGTCACGCTGCTTGTCTTCGCCCAAAAAAGCCTCCAATTCATCTGCTTTTTGCCGGCGCGCCCACCAGGTAGGTTCCATGGGAAAGTTCACGGCGCCTTTGATATGCCCGGAGCGATATTCCCATTCCTGGCGGGTGTCAACCAGCAACAGGCTCGATGGAGCTGTCTGGTAACGATCACGAAGTTTCTCCGTGGTAATAATTTTGTAACCACCGGAATCTGCCTCAGCCATGACGTCTTCCCAGGTGGCCTGTTTTAGTTCAAAAGGCTGATGTGCATACCAAACAGCGGCAACTGTTATCATCATGGCAGCTAAGGCTACAAAAAATGATATTTTTTTTCTCATCTGATCACATCTCCTTTAACAAGGATATATCAAAAGCTGCATCGCAAAAAGGAAGCGCCCTGGCATCAGCAACCGCATATGAGGCTCTGTCCGAATCTTGGTGACAGACATACCGGGTCCATTTTTGATTAATGTCTACACCAAAAAAGGTTTCAGTGTTCAGGTTTCAGGAAAGGTCCCGGATTGTTGGATCGCCTCTCTGAACGCTGAAACCTGGAAACTTTCTACTTAGAAGCGTCCCACCCGGCTGCGCCGGGCCCAAACCAATAAATAACTGCTCCCCCCTTTGAAAAAGGGGGGCCGGGGGGGATTTGACAAACTGATGCCGTTTTAAAAATCCCCCTAAATCTCCCTTTTTCAAAGGGGGACTTGTGAGGAGTTACTTGTAAGAAGAAGTATTTCCCCATAATGGATCGTTTCCGAAACGTTCAAACCACCACTCTTCCGGGGACAGATGCCTGTTGACCACATCTTCGGAAAAAGAATATTGATATTGATTGCAGTAGGCCAAAATCATCTGATAGGCTTCGATAATCTTCTGAGTCATTTCCTTGCAATGCTCTTGGTTTTCCATGGACTTATCCGGGTGCCATTTTGACAGCATTTCTCGGTAATGAGATTTGATCTGCTCCATGGTGGCCGATTCAGGGAGTTCAAGGAGCTGTCTTGCCTCGGTAATTTTTTGATATTTATTCATTTTTCAGCCTATAACTTTCCTTCCCGTTTGAGTTTTGAGATCAGGAAAGTTGCTCCTCTCAAGGATAGCCCGAGCCTTGCAGAAACCTGTGCCTCATTTAAGGGCCCTTTTGATTGAAATAACCCAAGAACCTCCTGTTCAAGCTCTTCAAACCAATCTTCGAACAAGACCAGCAGATCCGGATCGGTGATCGCGGTAAGCTGTCTGGATTGAGCTACCTTATCCACCAGGCTTTGGCACATCTGTGTTGGGTCGACACCTTCGCCCATACACTCGGCCAGTCATAAATGAACCAGGCTTGATAACTTATCACCCTCTGATTGACCAATCAGATTCATTAGAAAACGCTCGCGGGCTTCATCATCCAGGTCTGACAGAAGTCTTTCCAATAGCCGGGTGATTTCCGCCAGAGCCTCTTCGGGGTTCATACTGGAAACTATTTTGAACAGGTCATCCATGGGGTTTCGTGTACCTCCATTCAATTAAAAAGTCTTTCGCGCCTTCAGCAAATCCGTTGCGATGTCGCTCAGGGTTTGAACAATATCCAGAATTCTGTCATCGGACAGTTCATAGTAGATAAAAGGTCCCTCACGCTCCACTTTCACCAGAAGGGAACGTTTCAACTCTTTCAAATGATGTGAGACCAGAGGTTGCGATAACGCCAGTTCCTCTACTATGGAAGAAACCGATTTTCTTCCGCCACTGATAAACAGCAGGATCCTCAGACGGTTGCCGTCAGACAAGGTTTTGGCCAGAAAAGCTGCGCTCTTCAAAGTGTCATCAACCGATGTGGGCTGTTCCGGCTGCATATGACCCGGCCTGCTCATATCAAATTTCCTTTTGTTGCCTGCCGTCTTATGTCACCTTTTAAATCCGGTCACTTTTATTGTGAAAATGGATATAAGTTTCATATCAACATATAAGCAACCGTTTATATGGTCATACTAAATTTGTCAACAGAAAAAAATTACAGGTTAAAAAATGAGGAATAGCTCTTAAGGGATTGTTTGGAAAATCAGTAGGGTCTCAAAAATTATGGGTAGTTGGTCCATAGGGGATCAAAGTCGGAATTCGGCCTTCGCCCATTAGCGTCAAGTTAAGATACGGACCAGGCATTAGAAACCGTCATTCTGAGGAGGCCAACGCCATAATTTGCTATTTGGCACATCATCTTTGGCCGACGAAGAATCTTTCGTATCCGCAGCCACTTCTATCCTTTTTGCCTTTAAAGTCAAATCTGATGATCGTTGCCGGGTTGAAACCATAGATTCTTCGGTCGCCGGGGTTTCAACCAACATGTCGGAAAATATTTCTTTTAAAACAATAAACGACTATGAGTCGCTCCCTCAGAATGACATGCTAAGGTTTACACTCCCGAGCCTTGAAGCCCGTGTTTGAAAGACCTTAAATATACGCCAATAGACCAAGGCCGGAATCCCGCAATATTACTATGCTTCGAGCCTGGCATCCATTGTGATTTTTGCATTCAACAGCTTTGAAACCGGGCAACCAGTCTTGGCATCATTAGCCGCTTTTTCAAACGCTTGTTTATCGGCTCCAGCAATTTTTGCAGATACGTCCAGGTGTACTGCTGAGATCGTAAATCCAGCATCCGTTTTTTCAAGCGTGACAGTCGCTGTCGTACTGATTTTCTCTGCTGTCAGATCTGCACTGCCCAGTTGGCCGGAAAGGGCCATCGAAAAACAGCCCGCATGAGCAGCAGCAATCAATTCCTCGGGATTAGTGCCGGTGCCTTCCTCAAATCGAGTACTGAAAGAATACTGTGTATCTGAAAGAACCTTGCTATCGGTGGAGATAGTTCCTTTTCCGTCTTTTATTGCACCTTTCCAAACAGCTGAAGCTTTTCGTTTCATGATTTCCTCCTTGTATAATTAAGAGAAATTAAATTAGTCGTTGAAAAAGGCATTAGTCTTTCGAAAGTCATTGTTAATCAAGATACATCTGGTAATTTTGAATTGCAACCTGTTTTGACGTGATTATTGTTCCGGTATATAATTTTTTTAAATACTCGAACCGAATGGATATGAATAAGAAAAACAAATTGTCAAAATTCAATCAACACGCCACGGAAATCATCCTTGAAAGTATATCCGATGGTGTTTTTACGGTGGACCATAACTGGAAAATCATGTCCTTTAACCGGGCCGCGGAGGAAATCACCGGTATTGCCCGTGAGGAGGCTATCGGAAAACACTGCTGGGATATGTTTCGTTCCAATATGTGTGAGGGAGAATGTGCCCTGAAAAAAACCATGAAAGAGGGAAAATCTTTTGTCAGCACATCCACCTATATCATTAACAGTGAAAAAAAAGCGTATTCCCATTACGGTGTCCACGTCTTTGTTAAAAGATGAGCAGGGCAACATCCTTGGCTGTGTTGAGACATTCCGGGATCACAGCCTGGTAGAAGAATTAAGAAAACAACTGGCCGCTGGTTACAAAATAGGGGACATGATCAGTGCTAGCCCTGAAATGAAAAAAATCTTTAACATTCTTCCCCGGGTTGCGGAAAGTGACAGCACTATCCTGATTGAGGGTGAAACCGGTACCGGAAAAGAGTTGATGGCAAAAGTCATTCACAACTTGAGTTTTCGCACTGACAAGCCATTTGTTGCCATAAACTGCGGAGCGCTTCCCGACACATTGCTGGAATCTGAACTTTTCGGGTATAAAGCCGGTGCATTTACCAATGCCGTTAAAGACAAACCAGGATATTTTGAAGTTGCCAGGGGAGGCACTATTTTGCTGGATGAAATCGCGGATACAAGCCCGGCTTTTCAGGTAAGGCTTTTAAGAGTACTGGAAGAAAAAGAATTTCAACCTCTCGGTGCCGTAAAAAAGGAAAAAACCGATGTCCGTATTATTGCCGCAACCAACAAAGACCTTTCCAAAATGGTAAGTGATGAAAAATTCAGACAGGACCTTTTTTATCGCATCAATATCATGCGAATCGAAATTCCGCCTCTTCGAAAGCGCATGGAAGACGTTTCAACACTTGTTGATCATTTTATTGACAAATTAAACCGGATTCGTGGTAAATCCATTAGCGGGATCGACCATAAAGCCCTTGAAATTCTTATGTCGCACAATTTTCCGGGAAATATCAGGGAACTGGAAAACATTATCGAACATGCGTTTGTGCTTTGTTCCGAGGGCGATATCCTGCCCCGCCACTTTCCGAAAACGTTGATTGGACAGCCATTTTCATTGCCGGAAGAGTGTGCTGGTTCAATTGATCAACTTAAAGCTGCTGAAACTAAAATCATTCTGGATACTCTTAAAAAAAATAACTATAATCGCACGGCAACTGCGAAAGCACTCGGTATGCATAAAAGCACTCTTTTTAGAAAAGTCGGAAAACTCGGTATCCGGCTTCCTAAAATCGACGGCCGTCGTTTGACCCAGGAGGATTGATGAGAATCGGAGGCTTTTTTGCACTTTCAAGTTGACATATCCAAAATTGATGGCAATAAGTTAAAAGAATTTGGCACCTTGAGTAATTCTATTTCGAAAAAACTCTTTATTGAAGAAAGGGATTTAAAATGATTTATGATTTTAATGCCGACGATATTTTTGAGATGGCCGAACAAATGGAAAGAAACGGAATTAATTTTTATACTACCGCTGCGGAAAGTGTATCCGACGATGATGCCAAAAGCCTTTTACTTGAGTTTGCCGACATGGAAAGAGAACATGAGAAAATCTTTTCTGAAATGAGAAAAAAGCTTTCCTCGGATGAAAAACAGTCAACAGTTTTTGATCCGGAAGGTGATGCTGCCCATTATCTGAGAGCTTTGGCAGACACCAGGGTGTTTTTTGATAAAAAAATTGATGTTTCTTCCCTGGAAAATATTCTCAAAGATGCAATCCAGGCTGAAAAAGACTCCATTGTTTTTTATTTGGGGATGAAAGAAGCCGTGCCTCAGGATTTAGGGAAAGGAAGACTGGATAATATTATCAAGGAAGAAATGGGTCATATTCGCATGTTAAGTGGTAAGCTTGTTGAGATAAAGCGTTGATTATATAGACAGATAAGGTGACAACATTATGGAATCACATCAGGTCTCTTTTTTCTCGCCGTATCCCTTTAAAGAGGGGCAAAAAATTCATATCACTTCCGGTCCCAGAAGAGGGGACTGGTTGGTTGTAGAGATCAATGAGCGAAAAGTTAAGCTTCGGTGTCCGGTTTCGTTTCGGGAGTTCGAATGGGACCGGTTTTGTTATTTTGTTGAAGACCGGGAGTTGACTCAATGGCCTCAAAAGGATTAAGGCCCGTCTTTCAAAATTTAGCCGGTTAATGAAAATATTTTTTGCCCTTCTAATTATTATTACCATCGTTTTTGGTGGCTATCACCTGACTTTCCGACAATTCAGACTTCCACTGATTGCTCGAACTTTTTACCTGTCCGGGCTCGAGTTTATTCTTCTGGGAATATTACTGGGGCCAATGTTTTTTAATGTGCTTGATGGCAACTCCATTCGGGGTCTTGAGCCTCTCATGGCTCTTCTGTTGGGTTGGGTCGGCATGCTGTTTGGCTTTCAGTTTGAAATATCCATGTTGCGCAGATTTCCGAGTATACAATTTTTGGCAGCCATCGGGGAAGGACTTATTACTTTGGTTCTGGTTTTTGTCGGGATCTATATGACTTTCGGATTTTTCCCTGAAGTACCCATTAATATGAAAGTGATCTATAGCATTGCATTGGCGGCTACCGCTGCATGCACGGCTCAGACCGGATTGGCTTTGATGGCATCTGCAAATCAAATTGTCAACAGGGATTCTTTGAACCTGATTTGCTACATTTCCAGTATCGGTGGTGCCGGCGCACTGGTGGTTTACGGATTTGTTTTTCTTTTCCGCCCTGAAACTTCCTCTTCTGTTTCCTTTTTGTATCGCCTCGGTGTCGAAGCCGGGATGACCATTATCGCTTGCTTCAGCCTTTTGCTCCTGTATACCCTGTTTTTGACAAAATGGCGCCGCAGTGAAGAGTTAAATCTTGTCATTATCGGTATGGCGGTTTTGTCCAGTGGGATGGCATCCATGCTGAATTTATCTCCCCTTTTATTGAATTTTTTTATGGGATTCTGGCTGGTAAATCTCTCCATAGAAAAAGAAAGGATATTCAATCTGTTGATTTCCGTGGAAAAACCGGTTTATTTAATGATCCTGGTTTTTTTGGGTGCTCATTTTAAATTCGATTCCGCATGGCCGCTCATTTTGGCTTCGAGTTATATTGTTTTCAGGAGCTTGGGTAAATTTTCAGGATGGTTCCTGGTACTGGCATTAAGGCCGGATTCAAAAAAGCATAGCCCTAAACTTGGTCTTGCCCTGATAGACCAGGGAGGATTGCCCCTGGCAATATTGTTGGATTTATTACTCGGATTCAGGGGTGAATTTACAAAAATTGTCATTAGTGTCGCCATTGTTGGAATTGTTTTCAACGATATTATCGGCATGTACTTTCAAAAGCGTTTATTTGTCATAAATTCAGATGAATAGTTCTTATTGGAGAAGGGAAAATCTAACCAGTTATTTTTTTGCATTAATTATTCTAGTTATAGTCTGTTTTTGGCTAAAAAGCTTTCATGTTGAATCGAGCTGGCAACATGCAGGTTTGTTGAACTTGTCCGTGGGTGCATTGATGCTCGCGGCCCATATTATTGCGAGAACATTAAAAACATTCCGGCTTCCGTTAATAAGCGGATATATATTTAGCGGGATACTTGCGGGGCCTTACGTGTCTGGTTTTCTCTCTTTTGATATGGTTCAGAAAATGGGGCTTATCAACGATTTGGCCCTGAGCTTTATTGGTCTGGCCGCAGGAGGCAGCCTTCATGTTGAATTGCTCAAAAAAAGAATTCGCCCGATTACATTTAACATTGTTTTTCAGGCAATAATCATTTTCACCACGGTTTTTCTTTTTGTTCAGTATTTTGGTCATCTTTACAGTTTTACCCAGGCGGTTACTACTGTGCAACTCACAGCCCTGGCCATTATTCTGGGAGCGACGGCGGTGGCCCGGTCTCCATCATCGGCAATTGCCGTAATTAACGAGTGCAAGGCAAAAGGGCCTCTATCCGAAACCGTATTGAGCGTAACTGTTGCAATCGATGTACTCATTATCATTCTTTTTACCATAGCCATGACAGTGGTCAGGTTTCTTTTTGTTCAAAGTGTGGATTCTTTTCATGGACCATTTTTTGTGCTGCTAATCGAAATTGGCCTTTCCGTTTTTGCAGGTATTGTGGTGGGAAAGGGAATTTCCTTTTTTATTGAACACATCCAGGATCACCTTCCGCTGTTTCTTTTTTTTCTGGCATTCGGAATTGCCCGTTTTTCTCTGGCAGTGAGTTTTATCATGGAAAAATATCTGGGATTTTCAATATATCTGGAACCTCTGCTAATTTGCATGAGTGCGGGATTTGTTGTCCAAAATTTTACGCCATCCGGTTTTTTCTTTAAAGATAGCCTCAAAAAAATTGAGATACCTATTTATGTGCTTTTTTTTTCCGTAACCGGATCTTCCCTGAATATACAAGCTTTATCCGTAACATGGCCCTTAGCGCTCAGCCTGGTGGGGATTCGCATTTTTGGTATTTTTGCAGGAGTGGGGCTGGCCGGTATACTTTCAGGCGATCTTCTGAAATATACCCGCATAGCATGGATGTGTTATATTACTCAGGCAGGTGTGACAATTGGCCTTGCACAATTGGCCTATCGGCAGTTTCCCGAAATAGCCCTTTATATATCCACTGTAGTTCTGGCAATTGTTCTGGTTAACGAAATTATTGGTCCCATTGCACTTAAGATAGCGCTACACCTGGCAGGTGAAGCTGATAGTGAATAACACAATTTGTTACTTTGTGCTTGAACGAAAACTCCCCTCCCTCTGGGAGGGAAAGATAAAATAATACCGGTGCCAAAAAAAAACGCCCCACTTTGCAATGGAGCGCTTTTTTAATTTGGAAATTTTGGCTATTCCACAGTTACATTGATAGCCGCAGGTCCTTTTTGTCCCTGGGTGATATCAAATGTGACATGGTCGCCTTCATCAAGAGTTTTGAAACCGCTTGCATTAATGCCTGAATGATGGACAAATACGTCCGGACCACCATCTTCCTGCTCAATGAAGCCATAGCCTTTGCTGCTATTAAACCATTTTACGCTTCCTTTTGTCATAAGTGCTCTCTCCTTTCTTAAAAAATTCTCAGGTCCCAAACTGGAGGATGCCACTTTGACAAATGGTATTACCTTTCAGAGAAACCGGTTTGCCTTAAACAGACAAACCTCAATTGAGTTAGCTGTATTATAGACTGTTTTTAGATAAAGTCAAGGAGATCTCTTCAAAATAATTCATGACAATATCATGAGTGTCCGATTTTTTTTCCAAGGTGATTTTGCAGTTCGGAAGCTGATATTTCAGGGCCCAGGCGGCCGAATTTGAGAAGGGGAACCACAAAATAAACCCCTTGCGAGAGTTTATAATTTTTTCTACAAATGCTTTCTAAAAACTCAATGGCATTATCGAGGATTTGTTTCTTTTCAATGCCGATCAACAGTGTCTTATTATGGCGAATTCCAGTACCGGCAAAACTTCTGAAACCGGCAAAAATTGGAATGTGATGGCTTATTAGCTGAAGCAAATCCGTGCTTTCCATGACCGTGGCCCCCGTAATCCCGATATCGAGCCAGCCGGTAATTAAGTCTTCCAAAATGTCTTCGTCGTTGATGACCACAATCAATAAATACACGTATGACTACCTGCGTCGATTTAAGGTAAGAAACATTAATGAAAAGCCATTTCTTTTTCCAAAGCCCGGATATTGTCCAGCAGAATTACCGGATCATTAATTGATCGTGCAGCGTCCAAAAAAGCCTGATTTTTACAAACCCTTGATATACCCGCAAGAATTTGGATATGAAGATGGGTTTTTCTTTCAGGCATGATCAGGCCAAACACGATGTCAACAGGTTCATTATCCAGTGAATCAAAATCTATGGGTTTTTCAGGACGTATAAATACCAGCAAAGGTGCGGCAACCTTTGGGTGATCGGCATGAGGTATGGCAATGCCCTTGCCGATACCGGTGCTCATGGTGTTTTCCCGATTCATCAACTTTTCGGCAATTTCATCGGCGGAGGCTTCATAACCTAATGTTTCAGAAATTTTTGCAATGAACCGAATCAAATTATCTTTATTTTCAAACGGAATGTCCAAAAATATCTTGTTGGCACTTAAATATTTCCATATTTTCATCAGATATTTCCAAAAAAAATTACAAAATCGGTTAAGCGCAAAAAATATTCCTTAACTTTTTCTTATGTAGCATATATTTTTCTGAAACACTATGGGCTGCTGAAATAAAATCTTTTACTTTCCCGATATCTTTTAGTCCCGGGGATATTTCCACACCCGAGCTGACATCCACGGCATCGGGAAAACACTGGCTGATGGCCTCAACCACATTGGCCGGCTCAAGTCCTCCGGCCAGAATAAGAGGATATATTTTTCCAAAAGCAAATGCCTGAGACCAGTTCCAGACCATCGCGTTTCCGCCCGGAAGTTTTCCCTTGCCACATTCCACAAGATATGCCGATGCCATATACAGTGACACATCGGAAATATTCGGGCATTTTTGGACAAATAGCCCCTTGATCACCAATAATTTTTCGGTGACAAGCCGATCGATCAAACAGGGTCTTTCCGAGCCATGAAGCTGAATTCCGGTCAATCCACATGTGTGAATTTTTTCCATAATGACATCAAAGGGTTCATCGACAAAAACCCCGATTTTTTGAACAGAATCAGGCAGTGCTTTGCATATTTCCCGAGCCTGTATGCTGGATATATACCGGGGGCTTTTATCGTAAAATATCAGTCCGATGGCATTTGCGCCCAGTTCGGCACATTGTACGGCTTCATCTGCTCTTGTCAGTCCGCAGATTTTAATTTGAGGTATGTAATTTGTTGGAATCATGGCGTTTGGAGCTAATTTTATCTATTTGAAAGTTAAAGGTTTAAAAAAAATGTTGATAGTACA
>JAABTQ010000055.1 GCA_011389745.1 Desulfobacteraceae bacterium
GCCACAGGTTCTATCAAAAAGTTGTCACTTTCCATGGATTGCACGGCACTACAGGAGGGGCAGGTTTTGGTGTCAGTTGTCAAACGATTCCCGCACAATGAGCAAGTCAGGCCGGCTTCACAATATGGGCATCGTTTCCAATGCTCTTTTACCGGCTTAAGACACCCCGGGCAAACAAGAAACATCAAAGGGTATTCACATGCGGGGCAAAGTTTCCAATCTTCATCAACAGGTTCACCACATTTCGGGCAGAAAATTTTCTTTTCGGATAAAGTCATAAAAATTGATCAAAAATAGCTGTGGTTAAAATTCAGGCGTTGAAGGTTCTATATGTATTTTGAATTCGCCATTAACATACCAATAAAATAATTTCAAGAATTTAATCATTAGGAAAGATCCAGTCCTTTTGTCCGGATTTTTACTTGATAATCCTTTTTTATTCAGTTAATGAACATTTGTTGCTTAAGAGCCCATGAAAAAAAGACGATATGATATGACTAAAAGAATTCTGAAAATATTGCTGCTCAGCCTGATACATTTTGCATTGGTTATAACGATTACGTGGATGGGGCTGTGGGTGGTCGAAGTAGGAAGCATGGAATCGGGTGTCAAATCATTTTTATCCCCGATTTTCGTGTGGCTCAGTCGGATATTGTATTTTCCTGTAGTTACCCTTTCGCTTTTTCCCAGAAATCTGTTTCCCGGTTGGATGGTTTACATTCCAATTGTTTTAAACAGCCTCATTTGGGGGATTTGTATTTATACTTTCTTTTACGTTATAGGCATCTGGCGGCAGCCGGTTTCACGTGTGAAAGCCAGGAGAATACAGGATAATGCTGTCCAGCCAAGCATCAGCCCGAAAGCCCATCGGTAGGCTTCCAAATCATAGATACGAACGCCGTTTTCAATCAAACCGTTCCAGTGCAGGTCAAGTGTCCAGCCCATGGCGGGTTGAAGCAGCATCGGCCCCATCATTACCCCCATATTAACCACCCCGGAGACAGCACCGGCGGCATTGACCGGAAGTGATTCCTTTGCGAAAGCAAATCCGATGATCATGCCCCCTGACGCCATACCGGTGATGATGATGAGAACAATCAGCAGCCAAAGCGGATGAGCTGGTTTAAAAAGAATAAGAAACCATCCGACTGTTGCGATAATATTGCCAAAAAGATACAAGGGTTTTCTGCGTTGAATCCTGTCGGATAGTGCGCCTAATACCGGACCTCCCACGGCCCATGACACCATAAGCGTTGATAGCAGGGCGGCGCTCAGGGAAGTAGAAAAATGGTAGTGAGTAGTAAAAAATGGAACTCCCCAAAGCCCGGCAAATGCCAGCACGGGGCCCACTATACCCCCTGGGGCCAGTGTCAAAAGAAAGGTATTTTTATGCCGGAGAACTTCTTTAAGTCCCTCTCCGATGGATTTATTCCCGGCAAACCGTTTTAAGTGGTCTATGTGAGCATAACTTTTAAATCCTTTTTCGGATGGATCATCCCGAACCACGATCCATATGGCGCCTGCAATGGCTAATGTAAAAGCTCCGGAAACAGTCATGACCGAACGCCAACTGAACATGTCTACCAGCATCCGCAACGGAACGCCTGCCCAGACAGCTCCCATTACCCCGCAAAATAAAGCGATACCCGTGACCATGGCAAAACGGTTTGGTGCAAACCAGTGGGTGGACAGCTTCAACAGCACGACCCAGGCCACAGCAACTGACGCTCCAATCAAAAATCTGCCAAGGTTGGCGATTAAAACCGTAGGTGCCAGTGCAAACAAAATAGACCCCGCCCCTGCTATGAGAGCGCCGCTTGTAAGCAGTTTTCGAGGTCCCCAGTAATCGGCAAGAATCCCTGTGGGGACCTGCATGGCCACATAACTGTAAAAGTAAAATGCTGATAGATTACCAAGGGATGCCGCTCCGATATTAAAATCGGTCATGAGATGATCGGAGATCACCGCCGGAGCCACACGCTGAAAAAAGCCGTAACAGTAAAAGACCGCGCCCAACCCCCATACCAGCCACGAAAGAGATGGCGGTGGATAAATTGTTTTATTCGAATCGTTAATCAATGCGCTTATATTCATCCGAGTGTTTGAGTTCCAATGCTGCAAAAAGCATCAAAACCGCCAGGCTAACTCCGAAATACCATGGAAACCAGAGCATCGAATCCATAAAGACGATGTTTTTCAAAGCTTCACCTTCCAGATGAGGATTTACCATCTGATTTTCATCGCGGAGAAAAGACAAAAGGATAGAATAGAATATTCCGATGAGGCCATAACCCAAATTAAAGCATAATCCTTTAAAACTCAAAACCGTGGCACGTTGATCTGAATTTGTAGCGCGGTTCAGGTAGTGGCTGAGAAAAAATCCGATAAAATACATGTTGCTGAATAATAACATGGCAGGTATCAATCCGAATATCGGAAAAAAGAAACACATGCCGATCAAGCCCGACATGGTAAGAACCGTAATCAGGCATAAGTTAAAAATGGGCGTATGATGCTGTGTAAGATGGCGGGCAATGGAAGGGATAAATAGCCCCAGCATGGCCACGGCCGACCCGATAATACCGAACATGGCCTCCGGAAATTCAATTACTCTGTAGTATTGGCTCGCCATGGTAATGATCATACGGATAACACTGTCAAAGATCAGCCCCATTAAAATAGCAATAAGAACAAATGGAGTATTCAGTATCCATCGTCCTGCCTTAAAAGTTAGTTTGAGGGTATCTGTGACGGCATTCACGCATTTTGCACCCTCCCTGCATTCATCTTTATGATTTGAGACCTCTTTCATCATCAGGGCAATAATCAACGTGAGAACGGCCGAAATCATGGTCAAATAAACAGGAAATCGCAAGGTCACGTCTTTTGTTATGATAATATCCAAGCCGAGGCCGCGAGCCGCTTTTCCCATCATATTCGGATCATAAACCATCCCCCCCAATACCATGACAATTATGAAGCCAAAGGATTGCAAACGCATCTGCTTTTCCAATACCATCCCCCAGTCGTTAATGTTTCCCTCCTTTTGGAGTGAATCATAGGCAAGCGCTTCATCCGCGCCACTGGCTGAGGCTTCCGCCATGCCGCTCAAAATACGGTTGGCGAGAAAAAACAAAAACAAAATGTCAATGTTTTCACGGGGAGCAAAAGCCAGAAGCGCCATTTCAAGCACCATCAGAACGCCGGTAAAAATCAGAAGATTTCGTCTTCCCAAAATGTCCGCCAGTGCACCCGAGGGTACCTCACACAGCACGATTGTCGCCGCCCATACAGCATTCAAGATCGCAAACTGAGATAAGCTAAGGCCAAAGTCCAGAAAAAAAATTGAAAAGACCGGATAGTAAAACCTTGAATTAAAACAAACCCGGAAAACAAGGAACAGACGAATATTTCTTATTGCAAAAGGCGATGTCTTTTCAGAGATATCTTTCATTTTAAAATTATGTGAGCAGGAAAAGAGTTTTGAAGTCTATGCAACTTTTTCGATCCATAGGAAATAACAGGGTTAATTTCATCATATCATACCAGTGTTTTGCAATAAATTGCCTTGCCTTCGCCAGGACCGTAAAAATTTTCCAGAACCGCTTCCAGGTGATAGCCGCAACCTTCGTAAAAGGCGCGGGTACTTGCATATTGGACCCGTTGAGATGTGTCCGCATAGATTCGGGCACCTCCTGCCGATTTGATCAAACGCTCGGTTTCCTTCAGCAGTTTTCGACCCAGACCTCTTCCCTGGAAATCCGGGTGGATTGCGATCCAGTATAAATCATAGCTTGCCACAGTGCAGGGTGTCGGACCGTAACAGCAGTATCCGACAAGGCGACCGTAGTGCTCCGCTATGGTAAAAAGGTATCCGCTTTCCAGGCCATTGGCAAGCCTTTCTTCAGCCAGTTCTACAGCGACTTTTACTTCCGAAGGAGAAAAGAAGCCTGTAATGTCCACCAATTGACGGATCCGTTCGCGATCCTTTTCCTCAATCTCATGGCGCAAAGTGATTCCATGTATCCGGTTCGGGAGTTCCTGTCGATTTTTAGTCCATTCAGGACCAGCGTCTGCAAGCCCTTTAAAGAAAGCCCGGACGTTTTTTCCGAGGGTTTTGTTGCGATACCCCCCCTCCTGGACTACCAGGGTGGGCAAACCCATAGAGCCGATCAGCCGTCCGTTTTTTTCAAAATCCTGAAGGGTGAGTGACCAGGTGCCTGTTGGGTCGCCCTTGGCTGTGTCAAGGCCTAAAGCGACCACCAGAAATTGAGGATTGAATTGCTCGATTCGGCCGATTGCCTCGGTCAAAGCCTTGCGAAAGCGTGGTCCATCCACTTTTTCCGGAAGGGGCAGGTTAAGGTTAAAACCCTCCCCGTCGTCCTCTCCGCACTCCTCTTCAAATCCACTGAAATAAGGATAGGCAAAACTGGGGTGGCCATGAATCGACACAGTGAGAACATCGGGTCGTTGCAGGAAAATATCCTGTTGCCCATTTCCATGATGATAATCAATATCGAGGATTGCCACTTTACCGTAAGCGCAAAGGTATTGTGCGGCAATGGCGTTATTATTGAAATAGCAAAATCCACCGAAAGCCCTGCGTTCGGCATGGTGTCCGGGTGGTCGGACCAGCGCGTAGGAAATACGCCGCCCCCCCAGTATTTCCCGGGCTGCGGTCAATGCGCATTCCACACCCTGCCGGGCGGCAATATAGGCGTTTTTGTGGATGGGTGTAAAAGTATCAATACAATAATACCCTGCAAGCACGGAGAGTTCCTTTGGAGGCCTGGCCTTGTTCCGGATTGGAAAAATATAGGGATAAAGTGACTTTCCCTCTGGTACATCCGCACTGGCGCGGCGCAAATAATTGACAAAATCCTTATCGTGGACTGAATAGATGTGTTTTTCCGGAAATGATTCAGATTTGAGCCGGACAAATATCTCTGATTTTTCCAACTCAGCCAGGATACTTCTCACCCGGACCGGTGATTCTACATAGCCGCGTTCATGGACATGGTGAATGGTGTGTTTATCATTGACGATCATCGCGATCTGCTCCAGCGATCGCTTCCCGATATCAGTTATGGCCGATTCCGGTTTTACATAGCGAAAATCCCGGAGTTTGACCGGGTCTTCCTTGATGGAATCCACCACCCTTTCCACATACTCGGGAGGGCAAAGATCCGCATATTTGCTCTCAAGGATTGCACGGACCACTTTTTTCAAAAATGCTTTTTGCAGTGGTTTTTGGATCTCAAGACCGTCATAAACCAGATATGGCATACAGGAGTCGTCGCTGTTTACAGGTGTTTCATAGCCTGTATTGACAATGGGACGTGCCCCGTAGCGTTCATAAAATCTCAGCCTTGCCCGGTTTGCCTTTAAAAGGGCTTTATCCGGGCAGGCCTGTACATCATCAGGAAGGCACTCGAAAAAAATTCCCTTGGTATTAAGTGCCAGGGCTTCCCGACGTACACGGTCATAAATGGCATCACCCAGACCTCCGCCTGTATTGCCCCGGATGATGGCAATCCAGTCCAGAAAGACGAAACCGATTTCAGGTTCAAGCAGAACCATGGCAAAACCCTGAACCTTGCCCCGCAGTGTCTCGGCAACGAAAAGAAGCGTTCGGAAACTATGTTTAAACGGATTTCTGAGTTTTTCGCCGATCAGTTCAATTTCTGATTCTTTAACTCCGGTAAAGCGGCTGCGCAGAATTTCCTTGACCTGAGCAAGAATTTGTTTGTTGGCCGGCAATACATCATCGTAAATTCGGCGAATGCGAAGCATGATGGCTCATACCCTTTATTTTTAAACGTCATTCCGGTGGAAGGCCCATTAGCGTAAAGTTAAGATGCGGACAAGGCATTAGAAACCAGTCATTCTGAGGAGGCCGACATCACCATTTGTTATTTGGCACATAATCTTTGACCGACGAAGAATCTTTCGTATCAGCACGCGCGTCTATCTTTTTTGCCTTTTAAAGTCAAAGCTGATGATCATTGCCGGCTTGAGGCCATAGATTCTTCGGTCGCCGGGGTTTCAAACAACATATTAAAAAATATTTTCTTTTAAACCAATATATCACTGCGAGGTGCTCCCTCAGAATGACATGCCATGAGTTACTCCCGAACCTTGGTCAAGAATTCGTCTTACTATTTCGAAATAACTGATTCCTGCATATGCCGCAGCTGCTGCAAACCCGGCATCGGGCGATAAGCAAGGGTTTGCGTTAATTTCAAGAATCCATGGGCGACCCTGGGTATCGACACGAAAGTCGACTCGTGCATAACCTCTTAAACCGAAAACTTTCCAACACTCCATAGCCAAACTTTTCAATTCAGAAATTAAAATACTATCTTTGGACCCAAATGAAAAGCATCGCGGAGTGTGATGGTACTCATAGGATGTCTCATCCCACTTGGCACGATAATCTACAATACGGGGTTTTTCAGGCCCGTAACCCTCAAAAATGATTTCTGCAGGAGGCAAAACTTCAACCCCTTCGGGCCCTGACAACAATGACAGGTTGAATTCCCGTCCGTCGATAAATCGTTCTGCAAAGCAGGCGCCGCCTAACTGGGTCACACGCTTTTTCATGGCCTTGTGAACCAGGTCTGGATCACAGGTCTCTATCAGACCGTTTTTATCCAGCCCGATGGATGCATGTTCCCATACCGATTTGATAATCCAGATCCCGATCTTTCTTTCCATGGAATTTGAATTTCCCAGGTTGGGCAAGGTAGCGGGAAAAGGTCCAACCCATTCCGGTGTGGGTAAACCTGCGTTTTGCATCCGCTCTTTAGCCATCACTTTGTTGGAAGTAACCAGAAGTGATTCAGCGCAAGACCCCGTGTAAGGCATTGCTATGGCATCAAGGAAAAAAGGGAACAGATGGATAAGTCTGCCGTGGCCTTCCAGATCCTCTACCAGATTAAAAACGATTTCAGGGCATATTTTTTTTAAACGACCTCGGACGTCGGATAAATCGAGGCCGCAGGCGATGGTTTCCACCTCATTCCCCAGAGCAATGAGAGCATCGCGTATCGAATCGACCTGAACCAATACATCACGCTGATCGGGCGCATCAGCTTGTCCGACGGCATTGTTTACAACGGCAACACGCATCAGACTGCTCCATGAATATCACGCAACTGATCACATGAGGCACGGGCAGGATCAATTCGAGCCATGGCCGAATCGACAATTGTCCTGATCATCTCCGTATAAGATATGCCCACGAAATCACACAGAATGCACAAATCGGAATGAACCGGACGGATTCCCGCCAGTGGGTTAACTTCGATAAAATTGGGAATGCCCTGATCATCTACCCGAAGATCAACACGTCCTGCATCCCGGCATCCTAACCCACGCCATGCTGCAAGGGCGATTTCACCGGCTTTTTCAGCCGTTGGATCATTTACGAGACGGTATTCAACAAAATGCTCATAATATTCTTTATTATTGAGTGAATAAGCCACTGAATCTTTTTCATCTTTCAGAAATATTTCCATGACTCCGACAGCTATTGCCTCATTTCCTGTTTTAAAAATTCCTACGGTAAATTCACGCCCCGGAAGAAACTTTTCAAGAATTACCGGTTGTCTGAACTCTTTTAAAAGATTGCGGCATACCGAGGACAATTCGGTTTGATTGTCAATTTTTGATGCTGCTGAAATCCCTTTTCCGGTCCCTTCGGAAACAGGTTTTGCAAAAAGGGGAAAAGGAATGTGAACCTTCCCGATATCATCCTCTGTTTCAACCAGGGCAAAATCGGGTGTTGGAATACCCATATCCCGGATAACATGCTTTGTCATTGCTTTGTGAAGCGTCAGTGCCAGTACCATTGGATCCGAAAATGTATAAGGTATCCGGTAGGCATCCAGCAGGGCAGGGACCAGAGCCTCCCGCCCAAATCCGCACAGACCTTCGGCAATGTTAAACACAAGATCCCATGTGCTGCCCTGCGTTAAGTGTTTCATTAACTGCCCGGCGTGTCCGATCCGGTCAGTTTTATAACCCAGCAACTGCAAAGTGGTTTCAATGGCCGAAATAGTTTCTTCACGGTCAAACTCAGCGGTTTCATCTTCACCGTAACCCATGGCAATATATTCAGACCGTAAGTCGTAAGTCAATCCAATAGTGGTCATTTTATGCATATTCATTATAGATAAAAAGGTTTCAGGTTTCAGGGTTCAGGTTGGGTGTCCGGATACCGGTACAACCCGCCCTGATAGTTTTTTAAAAGGATTGAATCGTCATCTCGGCCTGCAATATAGTCAGGCATCAACGGAATTTTACCACCACCTCCGGGTGCGTCCACCACATAGGTTGGGACGGCATAACCGCTTGTATAACCCCTCAGGCCGCGAATAATTTCCAGGCCTTTCTCGATAGGGGTGCGGAAATGGGCGGAGCCGGTAATGGGGTCACATTGGTAAAGATAATAGGGACGAACCCGCATCTTCATCATGTGATGAACCAACGCCTTCATGGTATCCACATTATCGTTGATTCCTTTGAGCAGCACTGTCTGAGACCCGAGCGGAATTCCGGCATCGGCCAGAAGGTTACAGGCGCGATAGGCCTCCGGGGTGCATTCATCCGGGTGGATGAAGTGCAGGCTCATCCACAGAGGATGGTGCCGATGGAGTATACGGACCAGTTGGGGTGTGACTCTCTGGGGAAGCACCGAGGGTATTTTTGTACCGATTCGGATAATTTCCACGTGGGGAATTTGTCGCAACCGGGTTAGCAACCAGTCAAGCCGATCATCACTCAGCACCAGGGGATCGCCGCCGGAAAGAAGCACGTCACGAATCGTGGGTGTATTGCGAATATAATCAAGGGCTTTTTCCAGGCGCGAATGATTCGGATGCAGTTCTCCATGGCCCACCACTCGCGACCGTGTGCAGTACCGGCAATAGGTCGAGCAGAAGTCATGAACCAGAAAGAGCACACGATCCGGATAACGATGAACAAGCCCCGGAATCGGACTCTGTCCTTCCTCGCCAAGGGGATCATCCGCTTCACCGCAAGAGTGTCTGAGCTCGTGAATGGTGGGAATAACAGAGCGGCGAATCGGCTGGTTTGGATCCTTTTCCGACAGCAGGCTCATGTAATAAGGTGTGACGCTGATAGGTAACAGTCTGTCTTTATTTTCATGAGCCGCAGTTTCTTCTTCGGACAAACAAAGCATATTCCTGATTTGGTCCTTTGTTCGGATCCGGTTGCTGACTTGCCAGTGCCAGTCATTCCATAATTTATTACCTATTCCCGGAAAATATTTTTTCCGAAAAGAACGGGTTGCGGGACTGGTGTTTACGTTGCGTGCTTTGGGAAAAAGCAGGATCAGATCGCTTTTTGAATTATGAACATTGCTTTTTTGAGCTGCCGACGGCAGCTTCGGGGAGGGTAAACTACTGGGAGGTTCGTCGTCTTCCTCGATATTAGCGGTTGACTGATCCGATTTTTCCACAGGTTCAGTCGCGTTTGAAGCTTTCATAAAAAAAGCTTTCCGTTGCATGGTCTCTCCTGAGTTGTAAAGGTTTTTTTTTAATTGCCGGAATATCTTCTGTCAGATCATATTGGAGAACACAATAATCACTGTTTCTGAAGGTACTATAAATAGTTTAATGCAAAATGCAAGTGAATTTATGGAGCACATAAAAAAATAATTCGGCTTGAAAAAAACCATTGTTTGTATTACAAATCCAACCTTTAAAATGCTGGTTATAACAGATTGGAATTTTATTTTTACCTCGTTCCCATGCTGTGCGTGGGAACGTGTATGGGAGCAGTAATAAACCTCAGGAGAATTATTAATGGGTTGGATGGGAAAAATTGTGGGGGGCGCAATTGGTCTTGCTATGGGAGGTCCTTTGGGGGCTGTTGCCGGAGCCATTTTCGGGCATGCTTATGATAAAGGCTCTGAACTGGAATATCAGCTCCAAAACAGACCCCGATTATCAGAGGGTGAAGAAGCCCAGCTGACATTCTTTGTGGCGGTATTTTCCATGTTGGCCAAATTGGTGAGAGCAGACGGGCATATTTCCAAAGAGGAAATCGATTCTATCGAGAAAATAATGGCCCAGGACCTCAGTCTTGATTTCCAGAGCCGTCAGGTAGCTGTGAATATTTTCAATGCAGCCTTAAATTCTCCCCAGTCCTTTCAAGACTATGCGGAACAGTTCTATTCCCGGTTTCATTTCAAACCCCAACTTTTAGAATTTATGCTTGATCTTCTTTTCAAAGTATCCACAGTTCATGGAAAATTGAGAAAAAGTGAGGAGGATCTTTTAACTTCTGCTGCCAAAATATTTCAATTCAGCGATCAGAAATACACCAATATCAAATTCCGCTATGTTCGCGCAACTGATCAATCCTATGCTGTTCTTGGTTGTTCTTCCGATGATTCCGATGATCGGATTAAAAGCAGCTATCGAAAACTGGTCCGGGAATTTCATCCGGATGCCATCGCTGCGAAAGGGCTTCCTGAAGAGTTTACCGCCTTTGCTCAGGAAAAATTCCGAAAAATTCAGGAAGCATATGAAAATATTAAAAAAGAGCGGGGTATCAAGTAAATTGAGCAGGGTGTGATTTATATCCGCATCCTTCTATCTTTTTTCCATGGCCTGTTTTAATTGAAAAAACGCCTCCTTCAGGTCAGCCAATTGTGCTTGTACGGCATTCAGGTCTCCGCTTTTTGCGTCTTTTTCCATCTCAGATGCCACCAGGGACATGGCCTCGCAGCCGACATTGGCCGAAACACCCTTGATGGTATGGGCTGATCTTTCGGCCCCCAAAGCGTCCCCAGCCTCCAGACAACCCACAAGGACCTCAATCTGCTGAGGAATGTCCACCAGGAATTCCTCCATGATCGTTCCAAGCAGTTCCTCATCACCCATCAGGCGTTCCAGCATTCCGGAATGGTCCCATATGGGGATTGATGAATGCGGATTGCTGAGTGATGAATGAAAAGCCTTTGATTCAGGAACTTCTGAACCCTGAACCGTGAATTTTTC
>JAABTQ010000056.1 GCA_011389745.1 Desulfobacteraceae bacterium
TCATTGTTATTACAGTTTTGTATTTTTTATAATTCGCCGGCACGCGAAGCTTGGGTGAAACAAAATGGTACGAGTAGATGCTTTGGGCATTTTCATTGACGGTTCAAACCCCTCCATATGTATACCGGTATGTCCTGTCCCGCTATCTACACAAGCTTTCATCAAAGCGGATAAAACGGATTTTAAGACACAAATCAGTTAGCACGACAGATGGCTATATGACGACATGCGGGATGATTTGAATTTGTTATCTGAATCAAAAGTGTCCAATGGAGTACCCGAAGAAGCGAAGGAAGGATGATTGAAACTCTCTAACTTGTTGATTTTATTGGCGTCCCCACGGGGATTTGAACCCCGGTTGCCGGCGTGAAAGGCCGGTGTCCTGGACCAGGCTAGACGATGGGGACGTAGATTAATCTGGTGGGCCGTGCTGGATTCGAACCAGCGACTCTCTGCTTAAAAGGCAGATACTCTGCCGGCTGAGTTAACGGCCCGCCGAAACAAAGAATGCCCTAATTATAATTTAATGGTGTTCTTGTCAAGTGAAAAAAATGCCACCGGCATAAAAAATTGCTTGTCATTCCGGCCAATACGAAGAATTTAGATTCTTCGTCGGCCAATATAAGGCAAAATCATCACCTGCGCCAGAATTCAGGAACCAGAAGGATAATGACCGTAAAAATTTCAAGACGCCCCAGAAGCATGCACCAAATAAGCAGCCATTTTCCGAGCACGGGAATGTTTGCAAAGTTTTCAACGGGTCCAACGGCACCTAATCCCGGTCCGATATTTCCCAAAGTGGCGGCAACCGCTGAAAAAGATGTGACAAAATCGACCCCCAACCCTGCCAACGCCACGGAGCAGAGACAAAACAAACCTAAATACAATGCCAAAAACCCCATGACACTTCTCATGACATCCTCCGGCACCGATTTTCCGGCAATTTTGATATGGGTGACCGCATGGGGATGCAAAAGGGCAAAAAGCTCCCGATAGCAGTATTTAAAATAAAGCATGATCCGGAGCCATTTGATTCCTCCGCCGGTAGATCCGGCGGAAGCTCCGGTAAACATGCAGAGCAACAGAATCAACCGGGACATGGCCGGCCATTGTTCATAATCGGCTGTGGCATAACCTGTGGTGGTAATAATGGACATCACCTGAAAGGACGAATATCTGAACGCCTGCCCCAGGCTTTGGTAAACCGAGCCAAAAATATTAAAAGTCACCACCAGGATAAGCACGACAACTGCGCCCAAAAAGACCCGGCACTCCGAATCTTTCCAAAATGCAAGGGGCTTTCCACGAAGCATTTGGTAATGCAGGGAAAAATTGATACCGGCCGCCAGCATAAAAAAGAACACCACAAAATCCAGATAAACACTGTCATAATGAGCTATGGATGCATTTTTGGTGGAAAATCCACCGGTGGGCATGGTGGTAAAGGTGTGACACAGCGCATCGTAAAGGTTCATTCCACCCAGCATTAGGAATATTATTTCCGCCAAACTGAAAAGGGCATATACTTTCCAGAGAACCATGGCTGTATCGCGAATTCTGGGTTTCAGTTTGTCCGGAACAGGACTGGGAACTTCAGCCTTGTAAAGCTGCATACCGCCTACGCCTAAAAATGGAAGGATCGCGATGGACAACACAATGATACCCATTCCGCCAAACCACTGGATAAGACTTCTCCAGAACAAAAGCCCCATGGATACGCCTTCGATATTGGTCAGAATGGATGATCCCGTGGTGGTAAAACCGGATACGGATTCGAACAATGCATTGACAAATGATCCGAATTCTCCTCCGATATAAAAGGGGAGTGCCCCAAAAAGGCATGCGGAAGACCAACCAAAAGTCACAATGGCCATGCCTTCGCGTTTTGAGAGATTTTCCACCTTTTCACCTTTAAACATAAAGTGAAGTAAAATTCCCGAAAAAATGGTGATTCCGATGGAAATTAGTATTGAATAGATACTATCGTCACGGTAGTAAAAAGCCACCAAAAGGGGAAAAAACATGGTCAGGCCCAAAAAGAGTGTCAGGATTCCGACAACATTCAAAATATAACGCCAACGCATTAAAAATACTCCAGCTTGACCATGAGGATTTTCTCTACTTTGGGAATGGCCGATCGTTGAGCAAAAATGATGATCCTGTCCCCCGGTTCAATAACACTCTCACCTGAAGGAATGGTAATGTTGTCCCCTCTGATGATTCCCGTCACCAGGGTTCCTTTGGGAAACGATATGTTTTTTAAAGGTTTTCCGACGATATCGGAGGTTTCCAACGCCAGCGCTTCCATAACTTCGGCTTGTTCTCCCTTAATGGATTTGGCGGAAAGGACCTTGCCCCTGCGGATATGCTGCAGGATCGAATTGATGGCTGACAACCTGGGACTGACCACCTGCTGTATTCCGATCATGTTCATTAACGGAAAGTAACTGAACTTGCTGATTCTGGTGATGTTTTTTCGGGCTCCCATTTGTTTTGCCAGGAGTGAGGCCAGTATGTTGGTTTCCTCATCATTGGTCAGAGTGATAACCGCGTCCATGTCTTTAATGTTTTCCTCCGCCAGCAGATCCTGATCCGACCCGTCTCCCTGCAAAACCACGGCTTTATTTAATCGTTCCGCCAAAAGCCTGCATCTTTCGGCACTTTTTTCGATAATTTTGGTATAAATGTTTTTTTGTTCCAGCATGTCGGCAAGTCGATAACCGACTCTTCCACCGCCGATTATCATGGCGCGTTGCACCGGGGCCTCATGTTTACCAAATATTTTGAGGCTTTCAAAAACCTTGTCTTTTTTCGTGATGAAATAAACCAGATCACCCGATATCAGACGATCATCTCCACGGGGGATGATCAGTTGCTCACCTCTGATGAGGGCGGCAATGAGAAGTTTTTTTTCTCCGATCTGAGTTGAAAGCCTGGAAAGTTTTAACCCTGCAAGGCTGGAATCCTGATCCAGTGTGACACCGATAAAATAAACCCGCCCCTGGGAAAACTCCCCCACATCAACAGCTCCCGGAAACCTCATGAGCAGATCGATGGTTTTAACCACTTCGATTTCAGGGTTGATTATCGTGTCGATGTGAGGCAAGGATGTCCGAAAGGCATCGTGATAGTGGTCATAATCGGCTGCCCGCAATCTTACCAGCTTTTTGGTGAAAGGTGAAATCATATTGGTCACCAGGCAGGCAACCAGGTTGATTTCATCACTATTGGTCACCGCCAGCATGATGTCCGCATCACGAATGCCGGCTTCTTCCAGAACCACAGGACTGCTTCCCGACCCAACCATCACCTGAACATCCAGATGATCTGAAACCCGGCGGATGGCCTCCGGATTTTTGTCAATGACGACAACATCCTTGTTTTCAAGGGCAATTCGGTTAGCTATGTGAAAACCGACTTCCCCTGCACCAATAATCAAAACTTTCACAGGAAATCCTCCAACATATTTATTCTCTAATATATATGATTGGCATCATGAGACTTTATCTGAAGGACTCACAATTTAATTATTGAGGAATTACTATACATGCAAGGTTGTGTCAAATATCAAATCTGAGTCATCATCAGTGACAGGATAACAATAAAAGCCAGCGAAAGCCAGTCTGATGTTTTCGAATAAAGACGGGGTAACGTGCGGTTTTCCGAATATCCTCTGGCCTCCATGGCCAGAACCAGGTCATCGGCCCTTAAAAAAATTCGCCGAAGCATGGGAACAGCCAATTTTATAAAACGATATACCGGATTTTTTCTATTTTCTATGCACCTTGCGCGCTGAGCATCGGTGGTTTCTTTTGCCTCCTGGAGAATCAGCGGCAAAAACCGCATCAGCAGACTGAGCATGGTAGCTACTTTTTTTTCGGGTATCAGTGGTACCGGTCTTAAAAACCATGCTACCGCGACCCGGACCTGGGAGGGATATGTCGACCAGATAAATAAATATCCAAGCAAAACCACCAAAAACAACCTGAAACAGACCAAAGGTCCTGAAATTAATCCCTGTTTCGTTATCACCAACGTGACAGAAAAAAAAACAATCTGGAACAGCTTTTCACCCGGAGTCGATAATGTTCGTGCCACAAAAATAAAAACGAGAAAAATGAAAAAATATTTTATTTCCCTGATCAAACCTTTAATAGAGATTGGCGCAAGGATCACAGCGGCAACTATTATTACGAACAAAATAAAAAGGCCGGCAAAACCGGCCTGGATTGTGGTGATACTCAAAATCACTAAAAAAATCATCTTGAACCGGACATCGATCCGGTGCAAAAAGGAATTTTCCCTGGCAAAAAAAGCTCCTGTCAATTCAGCCATGAAATAAATTCGCCTTTGAATTCAAATGAACATGGCCTGCGTATGCCGAATTGTTCGACCTCTTCCACCAGATCACCCGGAAGACCGTCCCGAACCAGTTGTCCTTTTTGCATGATGATCAGTCGCTGGGCATGGGCGATGACCTTTTCAAGATCATGGGTGGTTACCAACATGGTATGGCCCTGCCGGTGAAGCTTCAGCATCTGTGAAAGCACTTGCCTGATGCCGGGATAATCAAGATTGGAGAAAGGTTCATCAAAAACCAGTATCCTCGGTTTCATGGTCAGGACACCTGCGATGGCCAGACGCCTTTTTTCTCCTCCTGAGAGAAGATGAGGTCTGTGGTATCTGAATTCCCAGAGGCCCACTGCTTTTAGGGCACCCTCGACACGTTTTTGGATTTCCGGTTCGCCAAGGCATAAATTTTCAGGCCCGAAAGCCACATCATCATAAACCGTCTCCCCCACTATCTGTGTGTCGGCATCCTGGAATACCATTCCGACACACTGACGTGCCTGTTTTGGTTTTTGGACAACTGAAAAACCAGACACAAATACTGTTCCGTCATCAGGAAACAGAAGACCGTTTAAATGCCTTAACAGAGTAGTTTTTCCTGACCCGTTAGCTCCGGCAATCACCACAAATTCTCCCTCCCGGATATTTAGGCTCACCCGGTCAAGTCCTATGCAATTTTCGGAAAAGCGATGGGTCAGATTTTTTATTTCGATGATGTTCATATTTTTCTCATTACAGGCCTGATGGCTTTTGCAATGGCTGCAGCGGCAGCTATTTTAAAAGCGTCTCCGACCAAAAAGGGATACATTCCCACAGCCAATGCTTTTGAAAAGGCAATCCCGGTAATCATCTGAAGCCAGGTAACACCGATTGTATAAATGACAAAAGTTGCCAATATCATTCCGACGACATCCAGGGTTGTTTTTTCGTATTTGGACAATAATCCGACGATAAAAACCGCCGGCAAATACCCGATCAAATAGCCGCCTGTCGGGCCTGCAAAACGTCCTATGCCGCCGGTCCCACCGGCAAATACCGGAAATCCGCATGCACCGGCCAGAAGATAGATTCCCACCGCAGCAAGTCCCCATCGGCTTCCCAAAAGCAAACCCGCGAGCAAAATAAACATATTCTGTAAAACAATGGGAACAGGCCCGATAGGAACCGCAATATATGCTCCGGCGGCAATCAGAGCAGCCAGAAGTGATGCATGAACCGTCATCCGGAGCTGTTCCGAATCCTTTGTTTCTCTCCTGACGGTTTCTTTGTCTTTTGTGATATACTTTGTCAATTGCATGTATATTGCTCCATTGTTTTAGTCAGTTTGCACCAAGTTCCTACTCGACGAAGAATCTTCGGTTCCCGCCGGCACGGTCGTTCGGTTTTCCCGTTACCGTTTTCCAGGCCATATCTTAAAATCGATACAGACCCTGGTGCAAGAGATTCTTCGGTCGCCGTGGTGTCATTCTGCCTATCGGAAAATATTTTCTTTTAAACTGTTAACCACTGCGAGTCGCTCCCTCAGAATGACATGCTCAGGGTTTCTCCCATACCTGCAAGTAACATGTTTTTAGGGATGATTTATTTTTACGTCATACCGGCGAAGGCCGGTATCCAGGATTTTTTAACAATTCTGGACTCCGGCCTTCGCCGGAGTGACGGAACTTGTTACTTAGAAGCGTCCCACCCGGCAGCGCCGGGCCCAAACCTTCAAATAACTGCTCCCCCCTTTGAAAAAGGGGGGCCGGGGGGATTTGACAAACTGATGCCGTTTTAAAAATCCCCCTAAATCCCCCTTTTTCAAAGGGGGACTTGTGAGGAGTTACTTGTAAAATCACGTCATATCGGGTTGATAAAAACAATCCCCATAAATAACCCTTTTGACGGTACCATCTGATAGTTTCAGCACCAGCGCTCCGATTTCATCCACATCTATTGCAACACCCTCGATTTGTTCACTGGTGGTGACAATTTTTACAGGTCTGTTCAAGGTGCCTGAATATTGTTTCCAATGATAAATGATATCTTCGGATTCCACGTTGGAAAGCAGGTTTTCAAATTCATTAAAGAAATGCGTTAAAATCTCTATCCGTGAGATATTCCGATTTAAAAGAATCTTTAATGAAGTGGCACTGGGTTCCTCATTTCGAGGATCATTGTTGACATTAATGCCCAGACCGACATTGATATAACTGACAAGATCCGCTTCGGTTTCCATCTCCGAAAGCATTCCGGAGAGTTTTTTATCCTCCACCAGAATATCATTGGGCCACTTGACCTTTGCATCGACCCGATACAACCGCCGCAAAATCCTGACCAGTGCCAATGAAGCTGAAAAGCTGACCTTAAAACTCATGGCGGGAGAAAGGACAGGTCTTAAAATAGTTGTAAAATAAAGCCCGCCGAAATCTGAAAACCATTGCCTCCGCAAGCGCCCCCGTCCTTTGATTTGCCGGTCCGCAATCACCACCTGAAAATGATCCGCCCCTTTTCTGGCCAACTCACGGGCCACATCCATGGTTGAATTTAGTTCAGGGAAATAATGAATCCGGTTTTCATAGTTTGGAAATTCCCAGGGAAAAGGTGTATCCGGTGATTCTGTCAATTCATATCCCTTGGGTGTCGAAGCAATAGAGTAACCACATTGCTGCAGCTTTTTAATATGTTTCCATACAGCGACCCTGGAAATCCCCAATTGCTCACTCAACCGCTCACCGGAGAGAACCCCTTCCTCGGCTTTTAAAAGCTTTAAAATCTCAACTTTCATCAACATTTCCCATGGTGGCGCAGTCTCAGCGTTCCGTCCACAACATCTTGTTAACCATCAAGGAAAATGAGGATAACGAAAAAAACGACTATGGTCAAGATCATTTTATTTTGGAAAGGAAAGATTAAAGGGCGTCTAAAAGTCGCTGATGGATATTATCAAAACCGCCGTTAGACATAATAAGAATAAGGTCTCCGGACTTTACGGTTTTGACCAGAAATTGAATGATCGGTTCGGTATCGTCAAAATACCAGGCGCTTTTTCCCTGATTTTTAAGTTTCTGCACCAATTGTTCCGAGGAAAACCGCTCATTTTCCGGAATTTTTTCAAGCAACGGGGGTTTTCGAACACATATCAAATCGGCACCATCGAATGAAAGAGGATAAATGTCCTGGAAAACATTTCGCATACTGGTGTTTGTGCGGGGTTCAAACACAGCAATGACTCGTCCGTGAGAATAAAAAGGCTTTACGGCCCGGATGGTTTCCCTGACTGCCGTGGGATGATGTGCGAAATCATCCATGACTGTCACACCATTTTTAATACCCCGAATTTCCTGCCGGCGTTTAATGCCTTTAAATGATTCAAGCCCGGATGAAATGGCATGATAATCTATTCCGATATGATGGCAAATTGCGATAACAGGCAGGGCATTGAGTAAGTTATGCTCGCCCATCAAAGGTGTTTGGAATTTGCCGAAAATTTTTCTATCTTTGTAAAGGTGAAATTCAGTCCTGGATCCATTAAGTCCGACATGGCCTAAATACCAGTCAGATAGTGGGTTTTTTCCGTAATAAACAAAAGGATGCCGGGAGTTGGAAGAAATCTGCCGTATATTGCTATCGGTATCATGAGCCAGAACGAGGCTTGACGGAGGTATTTTTTTAATAAAGGCTTTGAATGCCTCCCTGATACCGGAAATGTCTTTAAAAATATCGGCATGATCAAACTCGATTCCGGTCAAAACGGCTGCAAAAGGAGGATAGTGTAAAAATTTAGGTCCTTTATCAAAAAAGGCGGTATCATATTCATCGCCTTCGATAATAATATATTCACCGTTTCCCAGGCGGTAATTGCTGTTAAAATTTTTCAGCATACCGCCGATCACATAAGAAGGATCAAGCCCGGCATGGAAAAGTATCCATGCCAAAAGAGAGGAAGTGGTTGTTTTTCCATGGGTTCCGGTGACCACCAATAGTTTTTTGTCTTTTGCGATAAAATGGTTGATGGCCTGGGGCATTGAACAAAATGCAAGCTTTCTTTCCCCGGTTATTGTTACCTCGGGATTGTCTTTTCGGACAGCATTACCCACAACCACCAGATCCGTATCACCGGTGATGTTCTCGCCATTGAATCCATCATTTATATGGATATTTTTTCGGGCCAAAAATTCGCTCATGGGGGGATAGACTTTCAGATCCGACCCACTGACCTGATACCCCATGTCTTTTAACATGGCTGCGAGGGCTCCCATCGCAGTGCCGCAAACGGCGATCAAATGAATTTTTTTAACATTTTCCGGAATAACGTTGTTTTTTAAATTGAGCACTGAAAAAATCCTTTTTGATTCTGCAAAGGTATCAGGTTTCATTATTATTTCTCAAAAAGTCCGCAACATACTATGACAAAACAAGGGGCAACATTTAAACTTGTGCTTCCGGTAACTTAAAAACGTTCGATCAGCTTTTCGATCATAAATGAACTCTCTCTCATGGCCTGTTCACTGAAAGGCCCAAACCATTCGGCGATTTTTTTAAACTCTTTTTTAAAGAGCATCTTATCCCCATTTTCGATCATCTCAAGATTACTGTTCAATGATTTTAAATAATCTTTCAATAGTTCTCGGCGTTCCGAAGATGCAAAAATGATTTCTGAATACAAGGATTCATCCTGTGCAAATAAACGACCAACCATACCGAGTTCCAGGCGATAGATGGGGCTTGAAAATTCGAGGGTGCGGCGAATATCGATACGTCTGCGGGCCAGGAACTGACCGAATGCAAAGGTAGCAAAATGCCTGAGGGTTTGAACAATTCCCATGATTTCATCGTGTTCTTCCGCAGTGGCCCTCACAATAATGGTTCCCCATCCGATAAACTGATCCACAAGCCATTGGCAGGCCTTTTCATCACGACCCGGAGTTACCACCACAATCTGCTTGTCCATATTTGACGGTGTAGGACCGAACAAAGGATGAAGCCCGACCACCGGTCCGGGATGCGCCTCCAACATGGCCTTTAGTGGTTTTGCCTTGATACTTGTCAAATCGGTCAAAATACAATCTTTTGGAAGATAGGATCCCAATTTAAATGCCAGATCGGTCGTTTTGTCGATAGGTACGCTGAGAATCGCCAGATCCAGTCCGTCACACATTTGTTCTATCCGACCCCAGTCATGACGACCCATTATCCTTACCTCATAACCGGAATCACTGAAGTATTTGGAAAAATAACGTCCCATCTCCCCCTGACCACCAACAATAAGCACTGTGGCACCGGGGCGAATACCTTTGCGGGCAAAATCCCTGGTCTGTTTTATTCTGGATTGTCGAATGACGGATCTGAAAATTTCTTCGACAAAATCAGGGTTTAAACCGATTTCCCTGCTTTGGTTTCTGCGGTTTGAAATGAGATATTCTTCTCTGGCCGGATGATAGACCGGAATATTATGGGCATTTTTCAATTTAACAACGTTCTCGATCACAGTTTGTCGTTTTGCCAGCAAAGACACTATTTGCCGGTCAATATCATCGATTTCATCTCTTAGCAGCTCCAGGGCCTTTTTTATGTCCTTTTCCATTTCAGTTGTTTCCCCGGCTTTTTCGTTTGAAATTGTCTGTTTGATTGCATGAGCCAATAGGCCCTTTCTTAAACCGTGTTTTGCATTTCAGGATTTTGAAGTGACCAGGTTCATAACATCTTTTATAATCATTTTGCAAGAATCACCCTTGATTGTTCCATCATTTCTTATATTAGAAACGGGCTTCAATGTTCATGAGTAACCCTCAGCATGTCATTCTGAGGGGGCGACTCGCAATCGTGTATTGGTTTAAAACAATATTTTCCGAAATGTTGCCTGAATCCCCGGCGACCGAAGAATCTATGGCCTCAAGCCAGCAATGATCATCAATTTTGACGCTAAAAGGCAAAAAACGTGGCTGCGGATACGAAAGATTCTTCGTCGGCCAAAGATTATGTGCCAAATATCAAATTATGAAATCGGCCTCCTCAGAATGACAGGCATAGGGATTACTTCCGAATCCTTAACCCTCACGTTTCCAGGAAAAAAAATGGTCAAAAATAAAACCGATTTAAAAGATTTCAACATTTTATGTGATCAATCATTAAAACTTCTGGACCAATTAAATATTGCCGCTTTTACCGTGGATATGGACAGAAAAATAACCACCATAAACCATGCCGCAGTAACCCTCATGG
>JAABTQ010000057.1 GCA_011389745.1 Desulfobacteraceae bacterium
GGTATGGGAGGATGTCCTTTTGTTCCGGGGGCATCAGGCAATGTCGCTACCGAGGACACGATTTATCTGCTTGAATCTCTGGGGATTGAAACCGGCATCGACAAAACCCGGGTGGCCAAATGTTCCATAAAGCTGGAACAATTTCTAAACAAGCGTTTTTCGGGTAAATTTCATCGTGAATATTTTTTTATAAAAGCCCCCCCGGCCCATCCCTGATCAAATGCCTTCCAATGGCAAACAAACCCCATCCTGGCATAAGTTTCTGAAATCTCATAAAATTCATTCTCCCGCACGCCTGAAAACACTGCGCAGCCTTCATGACCGCACAGATGATCAATCCCGGCGGCAAGGTTCATAAGCGTTGGGAATCTGAGATTTGCGGTAACAAGATCAACAGGCGGTTTTAAAACGCACAGGTCGCCATCATAGATTTCAAACCGGTTATCCATGTTGTTTAATTTGGCGTTTTTCCGGGCTTCATCTTTTGCACACGGATCGATATCGGTCGCCAGAGCATGTGATATTCCGAACCTGAGTGCCGTCAGTGCCAGCACCCCCGAGCCGGTGCCTATATCAAGCATTAAGGTTTCTTTTTGTTTTGAACACAATGAAGTTGTTGTCGCTAAAAACTCGATTCCACGAATGGACAAGCGGGTGGTAGGATGCTCGCCGGTTCCGAATGATGCGCCATGGTCAAGGGCAATAACCACATCCCCATGCCCGGGTTCAAATGAAACGTTTGCAGGTTTGAGCACAACGTGATCGGAAACACGAACAGGCCTGTTGAATGATTTTTCCAGGTAGGAATTACCAAAATGATATGTATACGCCAGTTCGCCCTCACCCATCAACTCCTGGAGAATTTTTCGGACATGCTTTTTATTGGTATTAAAAAGCCCGGCCATTCGCTTTTCTAAAAATACGGGCGTAACTTTTTCCGCCTCCTGTTCTATGAAATCCATAATGGCTTGTTTTAATGCCGTGGTGTTGTTCATGCCTGAATTTTCCTAAAAAAGCTGGAGCCGGGTGCGGTAGGCTTCAATGACTTCTTCCGGATTATTGGTGACCAGAATATTTTTCATAATCCACGACGGTGCCCGATGATTTCTGACCATTTCATTAATCTGCTGTGTTACATTCTCCCAGAAACTCCCGTCCCCTTCCGTATCAAACAAAATTACAGGGACCGGCTCCATGATTGACAGCTTCATGTTGCACAGCGTGATTCCCAATTCCTCCAGTGACCCTAAACCACCAACGTTGAAAATGGGAAATGAGGCAATCTCAAACCACTTCTGGCGGCTGTGCCTGCATGTATCCTGAAATACCTGACAAAAATCGACTTCCCGGGTCATGGCCTGGTCGGTAATATCTAAAAAATTAGCACCGGAGAGAACACCCCGCTCCCTGGCAAACTTGTTGACCCGTTCCATGACGCCGCTTCCGCCCCCGGTAACAATTCCGATATTTTTTCCCCAGAAATCCACCAGGGCATCCAGAAGCTCCCCCAATCTTTTGTTGCCTCTTGCTGAAAGCGCCTTGTTGGAACCATAAAAAGCAAAAAGCATGGATTTGTGGAAATCGGCAAACCTTTCCGGATCAACAAAGTAGCCTTTGCCGTCACGGATTGTGTGGACCATCAGGCAGTCATTTAAAGATGACACCCAGAAAACATCGAGTCCGAAGGCATGATATTCAAGCAACCTTGTATGATCAAGCTGGGAAAGAAAAGGACCGTGCTCAAAGGATGGCTCGATAAAGTAAAGCGCGCAGATTTTTCCCTCATACGCCAGGTTGATAATATCTCTGTGCTCCATCATATTGGGAAAATATTTCAACACCACCGCTGAAGGTGAACCGCTGCACTTTTGAGCTATTCTGGAAGTGGCATAGATATGAGGACAAATGCTTGCCGGTGAAAAGTCTCTCCGGCCTGCGGTGCAGGATGCGCTCCCGGCCAGGCATGGGTCCTGGGGACCGTTCATAAAAATCGGTGCGTTTCGGTATCCCTCTTTTTCCCCACAGGGCAGAACAGCCACAGGTCGCGCAACATAATTGCATGTTTTGTTTTGTGAGCCGTTCATATGTTGTTCAAGTTCACGCAATTGATCATGTGTATATGGTTTTTCTCCTTTGGATGGATGAAACCACTTTTTACTCTTTTGATGATTTGGGACCTGATAAATTTTCGCCGCGATCAGCGGATTGACAATGGGGTGTTCGCTGTTGTTGACGATTTCCAGATAAATGCGAATTCCCCGGGTTTTTATGGGATCCAGAATGGTTGCTGAAAGATGCTCCCCCAATTCAAATCTGCTTTGCAAAACCACATAGTGATCATTCAGATACATGGAGCATGTGGTAATGACGCCTTCTCCGGAGGGTATATTCAAGGCTCTGACTTCATTACGCTCCTGATACCGATTGAGAATTTCACGACCGTCTTTTCTGACAAGAATTCGCCCCAGGGTTTTCAGATCCAAATCATCTCTTAAAGTGTATATCACCTTGTGCGGAGCGATAACAATGCTTCCGTCGCTGGAAATTGTTGTGGATGCGGGCAGTTTTAATTCGGCTTTATCGATGGCTTCCAGGACCTGATCAGAGCTTAAAAGCGAATCAGGATCACAAAAAACCAACCGTCCTACCGGAAGACCTTCCGTGAAAAAATCCTTCAGCTTTTCAAGCCCCGGATACCCTTTAATCGCCTGCCAGGCTTTGAGTTTGAGGGTAATCACATCTTTTTTTAAATATTGAGCCGTGGGGGTTTCGCTTGTGATTTGAACCCCAAGTCGGGCAATCCGGGATCTTTCGCTGAAAATAAGGTGTTGCGGGCTTTGTTTCAGCTTATCAATCAGCCTTTCGGAGAGCTTAAAAGATGTGTGAAATGACAGGTATCCGTCATTTGCATCCAGGACTTTGGTGATGGTACCGTCATTTGTCTGCAATAACCCCCTGAACAATTGGTTATTTTCCATATCAAACGCCATTTTAAAGCACTTTTAACATAAGCGGAACAGCAACCATGGTGCCCAGCATGCTGCCAATATTGGTAAACACAACCACCAGCAATATTCTGGTAACGTTGTTTTTCCAAAAACCCCTGAAGGTTAAAATGTCATCATGAAGACTTTCCAGATCCTTAACCTTGGGTTTTCGTGAAACCGCCTCTACAAGCCCGGAAACCCATCCAGCGGCAATCATGGGATTCAACGAAGTCAATGGGGCCGCCAAAACCGAAGAGATTATGGTATACGGATGAGCCAGCGCAAGCAATGCCCCGAGTCCCGCCAGAATTCCATTTGCCATAATCCACAGAAATATCATGTTAGATCCGGCATCTGCACCTCCCCGGAAAAAACCATAGATAAACAATGCAATGATCGCGGCAGGAAGAATCCATTTAAGGGCTACCGTAATTTTTTTTTTAGGCGGAATTATTTCCAGTTCCCCAAGATCGATTTCCCTGTCCCAGTTTCTTTTGATTCCGGCGACATGACCTGCGCCTACCACAGCCAGAATTTTTTTACCCGGAGATTGACGAATTTTCTGTGACAGATACATATCCCTTTCATCAATCAAAATGCTTTTTAACACAGGAAGAGATTTTCCCACCTCAGCCAGTAGCGACTCCAGGATATCTTCCTCCTTCATACGCTCGATATCTTCCTCCTTAATATCATCCACCTGACCAAGAGATAGCAGCAGATGAAAAATCAGTTTAAGTTTGCCCAAAAATCCCATGGCGCTCCAGGTGCGGGATAAGGTGACACGGATATCGCGATCAACCAGCTCGATGTTCGCTCCGGTTTCATCGGCCGACTTGATCGCCTGAATCATTTCCTGCCCGGGATTGATGTCGAGTTTATTAGCAATACGCTTTTGAAATGATGCTAAGAGAAGATTCGTTAAGAGTAAAAACGCCTTTTTTTCCTTGATGACCTTGACAATATCCATATCGAGCCAGCGATCTTTCTGGCGAATTGATTGATAGCGTGATTGGCAAAGTTCCACGCAGACCGTATCGGGGTGTTCTTCCTGAATGATGGATGCCACCTTTTCAGCACTTTCCCTGGAAACGTGAGCCGTTCCCAAAATCATGAACTCTTGTTCGCCCAAGGTTAGATGATGGAGCATATTGGGGTTGTTTGTGTTTTCCATTCGTTATATATTCTCCTTATGGTTTTTAAATATAAACGATTAAGTATATGGTTATTATTATATATTAGCAACCTGAAAAGAATGGATAAAAAGGATAATGAGCGATTCAAACGGCCTGGATTTAAAAAGCGATGTTACCAGGCAAAAACCTTTCTACCTGGAAACAGGAAACGAAGTTGGATTATTTGAAGCTGCCTATGATGGTAAACTGCCGGTAATGCTCAAAGGTCCCACAGGGTGCGGCAAAACACGGTTTGTGGAATATATGGCCTATCGGCTTCACCGCCCGTTGATTACCGTGGCATGCCATGAAGATCTTTTTGCATCCGATCTGATCGGGCGATTTCTTTTGAAAAACGACGAAACAATCTGGAATGACGGTCCCCTGACACGAGCAGTTCGAATCGGAGCCATCTGTTATCTGGATGAAATCGTTGAAGCAAGAAAAGATACCACCGTGGTGATCCATCCCTTAAGCGATGACCGGCGAATCCTGGTGATTGAAAAAAATGGAGAAATCATCCCGGCCCATCCGGATTTTACTCTTGTTATCTCTTACAATCCCGGATACCAGTCAGTCTTAAAGGACCTGAAACAAAGCACCCGTCAACGGTTTATTTCATTCGAGTTCAAATATCCGGCACCTGAAAAAGAAGCTGAAATAGTTGCCCATGAAGGAAAAGTCGATATGGAAACCGCGCGCCGTCTGGTCACTTTGGCGGGAAAGATCAGAAATATCCGGGAGCACGGTCTTACCGAGGGTGCAAGTACCCGGCTTTTAATCTATGCGGCCCAACTTATCCGACGAAATATAGATCCTGTAAGCGCCTGCCGGTCAGCGGTATGCCTTCCGCTCACAGACGACAATCGCCTTCAGGAAACCATGAATGATTTGATCCAGGATCTTTTTTAAAAAAGGAACATTTTCATGACAACACATAAAGATGTCAAATCGATCATTCGGGAACACAAGACACTTTTTATTATTGTTGCAGTTGTCCTTTTTTTACTGGAACTCCAGATTTTTGCCGTGTCGGCCATGAAATCAGGACGAAAATCTTTGATGCAAATTCTGGATAAGAGCGGAAACGTAATCCATGAAACCGATGGACGGAATCTCAGCGATTTTAATAAGTATTACTTTGAAAAGACTTTTGGCCCGTTGGAACAATACCAGGTCCGATTGGAAACCCGGGAGTACCCGTTTCCTTTTCGGGCATGGTTTGTAGCCGCCGTGGGTATACCGGTAGGAATTGTGCTTCTGTTCAGCTTTGTGGTCAAAGCATACATCTCCCTTTTTTATGGAAATGAAAAAGACCCGGATTCTTTCGGTTCACATGCTGAATCCGGTGACACCCGTTTTGAAATCATTTTGTCCCGTATCAGCCGATTCAATATTTTTACCATTGGTTTTTTGATATTTCTGGCTGTTTTTGCCTACTGGGTCGTTCCCAATCTCATTACATTTCTGGGAAAAACCGGCCTCGAAACATTGTCTCAATACAAGATATTTTTCATCAGTGCCGCCTTAATTTTTCTGGCAATAGTGGTCTGGGTAATATACCTTCGCTATCGCCTTGCAGTCAAAAGTATCGAAAGCCGCACCGAGATTGAAAAGCAAAGACTTCAATTGGAAATGGCCGAACAGATGTCTGACAGGGTGCAGATTGAATACCACCCGGAGGAGGAGGACAGAAAAGTAAGCAGTGAACGGTAAGCAGAGAGCAGGGAATGGTGAACAGGGAGCAGAGAGAAGAGAGCAGGGAGCGGTCTTAAAAGTAATCAGAAACAGTTCTCTGCTGTCATTCTGAGCGGAGTTGCAGAGAAATTTGTCATTCTGAGGGAGCGAAGCTACCGAAGAATCTCCGGCTTCAAGTTGGCAGGAAAGAGGTTTCAGTGTTCAGTGTTCAGGAAAGCAGATTCTTCGTCGGCCATTATCCTCGTGCCGATTGATAAACGATATTGTTGGCCTCCTCAGAATGACAAGCCCTGGGGCTATCCCTGAACGCTGAACTGAACACTGAAACCTTTTTGTCCGCCTTGCTGCCGGAGATTCTTGGCTTGGCTAGTATGACAATTTTCCTGCACCTAATTCCTAATACCTCACAAGCCCCGCACCCCAGGTAAACCCGGAGCCGAACGCTACCATCAACATCAGATCCCCGCGCTTAATGGTCCCGTTTTCAGTATATTCCGCCAGCAGAAGCGGTATTGTAGCAGCAGTGGTATTTCCAAATTTAAAAATATTGTAAAGGACTTTGTGCTGCGGTATGTGGATTTGATCTGCCACCATTTTGTTGATTCTCATGTTTGCCTGATGAGGGAGCACCCAGTCGACATCATCGATGTCCAGACCCGCAGTTTTGAGCACTGCAAGAGAAACTTCCGACATTTTTCTGACCGCATTGGAAAAAAGATTCCTGGGTGAAGGCATATCCGGGTAGAAATCACGGTTTTCCGATGGGTCAGCCGGGTTGTAATCGATGATAGGCATTTTGGCAAAATCGAACAATTTCATGTGAACGCCGCTTAACGCACCCCTGCCGTCAGCATGGCATTTTGTCACCAGAATACGAGATGTATCATGGGTGGATGCTGAAACAACACAAGCAGCGGCCCCGTCTCCGAAAAGAACCGTCACCGCCCTTCCCCGCTCGGCAAATTCCAGGCCATGGGAGTGGATTTCGGCACCAACCAGCAAAACGTTTTGATACATTTGATTTTCCACAAAAGCCTGGGCCATCTGAAGGCCATAAATAAAACCACTGCATTGCTGGCGGATATCGTAGCAGGCCATTTCCCGATCCGCCCAGCCCAGCTTTTCCTGAAGAAAAACACAGGCTCCGGGAAAGAAAAAATCAGGGCTTAATGTGGAAAAGATCATACAATCGATTTCTTCAGCCATGACTTCATTTCTAGCCAAAAGATTTTCAACTGCTTTTCCCGCCAAATCCGATGTCCGAACCCCTGTATCGGCATACCTTCGCTCTCGTATACCCGAGCGTTCCTGGATCCATTGATCGCTCGTGTTTAAATCGGCCGGAAGGTCGTCGTTTTTGACAATTCTCTCCGGAACATACATTCCGCTTGATCGAATCCAGGCAAAGGTTTTCGGCATGGCTCTCCTCAGTTACCAATTATATTAAAACTGACTTTCCTCGGTGGAACCCTTCATGGCCTGCACCACGGATTTTCCTTCGGTGATGGTGGTTATCACCCGATCAAAGTAACCGGCACCCACGAATTTCTGATGGGTGGTGGCCATATACCCTTCCTCTTTTTCATGGGCGAACTCCTCCTGCTGAAATCTCGCATAAGCCGACATTCCCTCTTTCTGGTAACGCTTGGCCAGATCGAACATTCCCAGATTCAGGGTGTGAAAACCGGCCAGGGTAACAAACTGGAACTTATAACCCATGGCTGCAAGTTCCCGCTGAAATGTGGCAATGGTGGAATCGTCAAGATTGGCCTTCCAGTTAAACGAGGGTGAGCAGTTATAGCTCAAAAGCTTGTTCGGATATTTTTCACGGATTCCTTCGGCAAACAGTCTGGCCTGTTCAAGATCAGGGCTTGAAGTTTCACACCAGATCATGTCCGCATAGGGCGCGTATGAAAGACCGCGGGCAATGGCTGCTTTGACGCCGGACCTTACCGGATAGTAACCCTCGGGCGAACGCTCTTTATTGAGAACAAAGGGCTGATCCTTTTCGTCAATATCACTGGTGATGTACATTGCACTATCGGCGTCGGTACGGGCGATAAGCAGGACAGGCACACCACTGATGTCAGCCGCCAGGCGTGCGGCAACCAGTTTGGTAATATGCTCCTGAGTCGGCACCAGTACTTTTCCGCCCATATGGCCGCACTTTTTGGCTGAAGACAACTGATCTTCCAAATGAACTCCTGCAGCGCCGGCCTCGATCATTGCCTTCATCAGTTCGAAGGTGTTGAGTGGCCCTCCAAAACCGGCTTCAGCATCGGCGATTATGGGCGCAAACCAGTAAGGCCCGATTTTACAGCATTCCAATACGTGAATCTGGTCTGCACGGCGCAAGGCGTTGTTAATACGTCGGACCACCTCCGGCACACTGTTGACCGGATAAAGGCTCTGATCCGGATACATTTCCCCGGCCAGATTGGCATCCGCCGCGACCTGCCATCCACTGACATAAATGGCTTTCAGTCCGGCCTCCACCTGCTGCACGGCCTGGTTTCCCGTCAAAGCGCCCAATGCCGATATATAATCCGAATTCTGCAACAAATACCACAGGCGTTCGGCACCTGCCTGGGAAAAGGTATGTTCCACTTTCAGGGTGCCCCGAAGACGCAAAACATCTTCTGCAGCATAAGGGCGCTTGATCCCTTGCCAGCGGGGATCATTTTCCCAACCGGTTTCCAGTTTTTCGATCTCACGAGGATCGATTTCGTGTGCCTTTATCCATTTGGCCCTTTGAATGGCCTGTTCTTCGGTTGTCAACATGTTTATAATCCTTTCAAGCATCAATTTAGCACAGCATTTTAATAGCACCCTCTTCAATCGTCAATCCAGATACTCATATGCACGCAGTGTCAAAAAATCATCCAGCCCGGGACTGGAAACGATTTTGTTCAGAATGTCGGCAGCAATTTCATAATTTGCTTTTTGAAAATCCTCTTCCCCCAGGTCATCTTTAATTTGTTTCAGGTCTTTTTCCAGAATTGAACGAAAAAGATCAAGGGTGATTTTCCGGCCATCTTCCAGAATTCCCTCGGGATGATGCACCCATTGCCACAACTGGGTACGGGATATTTCTGCTGTGGCGGCATCTTCCATGAGATTATAAATCGGAACACTGCCGGACCCGCTCAGCCATGCGGCCAGGTACCTGAGTCCAACGCTCACATTGATCCAGAGCCCGTGCTCGGAAATGGTCCCTTCCGGAAGTTTCAATATATCCGAAGACGATATCCTCACATCTTCCCTTAACTTATCGATCTGATTGGGACCCGGCATTGCCCGGTCAAATTCCTCCCTGGCAATCGCAACCAGCCCCGGATGGGCAACCCATGTGCCGTCATGGCCGTCATTGGCTTCCCGGATTTTGTCCTCCCGTACTTTCCGAAGTGCATTGTCATTGGCTTCCGGGTCATCTTTAATGGGGATCTGTGCCGCCATGCCGCCAATGGCATGGGCTCCGCGGCGGTGGCAGGTTTTAATGGCCAAAAGGGAATAAGAATGCATGCAGTGACGGGTCATGGTGATTTGGGAACGGTCCGGAAAAAGATATGCGGGTATGTTTCGAAACCGTTTAATGAAGCTGAAAATATAATCCCAGCGCCCGCAATTCAGTCCGGCCATGTGATCCCGAAGTTCAAAAATGATTTCATCCATTTCAAAAGCGGCCGGAAGGGTTTCGATTAGCACCGTCGCCTTGATTGTCCCTTGTGCAATCCCCAGGATATCCTGGGCCCGGACAAAGATATCGTTCCACAGTCTTGCCTCCAGGTGGTTTTCCATTTTCGGAAGGTAAAAATAGGGACCAGTACCCCTGGATAATAGATTCGTTACATTGTGATAAAAATAAAGGCCAAAATCAAAAATACCGGCGGAAATGGGATCACCATCCACGGTAACATGTTTTTCCACCAGGTGCCATCCGCGAGGTCGAACAATCAGTGTGGCAATGGTATCATTCAGTTGGTATTTTTTCCCTTCCGGCGCGGTGTAAGTAATGGTTCGGTTTACAGCATCGCACAGGTTAATCTGTCCCTGAATCGTGTTACTCCAGGTGGGGGAATGGGAATCTTCAAAATCAGCCATGAATGTGGCGGCACCGGAATTGAGGGCGTTGATGATCATTTTTCGATCCACAGGACCGGTGATTTCAACCCGGCGGTCATTGAGATCATCCGGTACCTGCGAAATTTTCCACTCACTTTGGCGGATGCTTTCCGTTTCCGGCAAAAAATCAGGCAATTGACCACTGTCAACGAGTGCCTGGGCTTTTTGACGATTCTGCAGGAGTTCACGGCGGCGGGGTTCGAATTCCCTTGCGAGTGTTCCGATAAATTCAAGTGCTTCAGATGTGATAATCCGCCTGAATTCTTTCGGCACAGGAGCCATAACCTGAATGCCGTTCTGCCTTAATGTAGGTTCCATTATGTTGTTCCTTCCTTGTTTTTTTTGTTGAGTGTTCGGGGTTCTAAAGAACAGATTCTTCGGTAACTTCGCTTCGCTCAGAATGACAACTGCCCAACCGCTGTCATTCTGAGAGGCCGGCAATATCATTTATCAATCGGCACGAGGATTATGGCCGACGAAGAACTGCTTTCCTGAACACTGAAACCTGAACACTTTTTTTCCTGCCAAC
>JAABTQ010000058.1 GCA_011389745.1 Desulfobacteraceae bacterium
GAATAGCTTTCTTAGCCCGGTTGATGTACTTGGGTTTGATGACCGACTGCCGGGTGACATAAGCCGGTGTGAGCAGCGCGGCCAGCAGCTCGGCCATCTTGACCGGCAAGCCCACCTGGTCGATATCTCTTCCAAAGGGCGATGTGGTGGTCCGCTGACCGGGCATGGTGGTCGGCGCCATCTGTCCGCCGGTCATTCCGTAGACAGCATTGTTGACGAAAATAGTGGTGAATTTTTCTCCGCGGTTGGCCGCGTGTATGATCTCCCCCATGCCGATACTGGCAAGGTCACCGTCCCCCTGATAGGTAAACACCATCAGCTCCGGTCGCACCCTCTTTATCCCCGTGGCGACGGCCGGCGCACGGCCATGGGCGGCCTCCTGAAAATCGAAGTTGAAGTAATTGTAGGCCAGCACGGCGCATCCCACCGGCGCGACACCGACCGTATGCCCTTGTATGTTTAATTCGTCGATCACTTCGGCAATCAAACGGTGGATCACGCCGTGGGTACATCCGGGGCAATAGTGCGTGGCTATATCGGTCAATGCTTCGGGTTGTCTAAAAGTTTTTCCCATCTTTTCTCTCCTGTCTGCATTCATGCTATATCCGTATCCGCGATAAGTTTTTCGACCTCGCCGGCGACCTCTTCCGGAGTTGGCACCTCTCCACCGCATTTTCCATACCACCTTACGGGTTTGTGTCTTCCCACCGAACGTTTCACGTCTTCGACCATCTGTCCCATGTTCATCTCGACACTGAGAACGGCCTTGCAGCAAGCCTGATCGGCTGCAGCCGCGATATGTTCTTCCGGAAAGGGAAACAAGGTAATCGGTCGCAGCAGAGCCGTTTCAATCCCTTTGGCTTTGAGCATCTCGACAGCTGTTCGGCATACACGGCTCATGGTTCCGAAGCTGACGATAAGGACTTGGTAATCTCCTTCGGCGTTGTATATCTCCCACCGCGTATCCTCACGGGCCATGCGTTCGTACTTGGCCTTGAGGTTCAGATTGTGCTCGTTCAGAGCGGCTGGGTCCAGGTGCAGGGACTTAACCAGGTTGGGGGTATTCCCGCCGCGAACCGCCATCCCGGTCGTTGCCCACGCGTTTTTGTTCTCCATTGCGATTTCTTTATTTTCCTTGAAGGATACCGGCTCCATCATTTGACCGATAAGCCCATCTCCGAGGACCATGACCGGATTGCGATATTTATCCGCCAACTCGAAGGCCTCGGCCGTCATATCCGCCGCCTCCTGCACGCTGGCCGGCGCCAGGACGAGCATACGACAATCCCCGTGCCCGGCGCCCTTGACCGCCTGAAAATAATCGGCCTGGGAAGGCAGGATGCCACCTAGCCCGGGGCCGCCGCGCATGATGTTGACGAAAACGACCGGCAACTGGGCGCCTGCCAGGTAACTGATGCCCTCGCTCATTAGGCTTATGCCGGGGCTTGAAGAGGATGTGAATGCCCTGGCACCGCAACCGGCGGCGCCGTAAAGCATATAGACCACGGCGATCTCGCTTTCGGCCTGCAGAAACATGCCCCCCGCCTCGGGCAAGCGGTGGGCGAGATATTCGCCGATTTCCGACTGGGGAGTTATCGGATAGGCAAAATAGTTTAGGCATCCGGCCCTGACGGCGGCTTCGGCAATGGCTTCATTGCCCTTCATCAGTACTTTAGACATTAACTGGCTTTCCTTTCTTTGTTTTCCGTTGCCGACTCAATTCGCAAGGACTGAAGCACGACTGGCATCCTCTATGGTCAAAGCCACATCAGGGCACATTGTGCAGCACAACGCACAGTATACACACCTTTCCGGATGTAAGCGGGCAACAGGGAAATATCCCTTGATATTCACATGAGCGGACATCTCCAGAACTCTTCTTGGACAAACAATGACACACAATGCGCAGCCTTTACAGCGTTGCGCGTCAATTCTATATTCGATAGTCATTTGTTCTGTTCTCCTTTCCGATTTGATAGAGAATCAAATTGTTTTCCATGACCGCTGAATGCCGCTCTTCGCAAACGATCCATGATAGCCGTCCCAATACCGCTTTCAGGAACAGGCTGGCAATGGATCAAGTCCAGTCCGGTTGCATCCAAACGGTGCATGGCGGCAAACAGATTGGCGCTCGCTTCCCTAAGATCGCCGGCCTGGGAAAGCACCTCGACTGTTCGATAACCGAAATTCTTTTCCGGCCGGGTCAGGGCAAGCAGGCCGATGCGTCTGTCCATTTCAATTGGCATGAGTTGCGTGCCTTTTAAGAGGAGGATGGGCGTGCGCGGCGCATAATGCCTGGGCAGCATACCCGGCGCCCTGACAACGGTGTCTCTGCTCTTCGTTACGGCTACCGGTCCGATGATCTTCTCAATCTCTTGAACAGGAATTCCTCCGTGGCGCAACAGTGTCGGCTGGTCCTCCCTATCGATCGCAAGAATTGTCGATTCCAATCCTATTCGGCAGGGACCGCCGTCCAGAATGATATCCACGGCCCGTCCCATATTCTCCTCCACATGGGATGCTGTGGTCGGACTGATGCAACCGAACAGGTTGGCGCTGGGAGCTGCCACAGGATAGCCGGCCAAGTCGATCAGGCGGAGCGCGATATCGTTGTCCGGAACACGGACGGCCACTGTGGGCAAGCCGGCGGTCACGATATCCGGAACAGGTTCCTTTTTCAGCAAAACCAGTGTCAGCGGACCCGGCCAGAAAACATCGGCAAGGCGTTTTGCAAGATCGTTGGACCAGGCCACCAAATGCAAATCCTTGGCACGTGCAATATGAACGATCAGAGGATCGAATCTGGGCCTTCTTTTGACTTCGAATACACGCGCCACCGCTTGAGGTTTTTGGATACTGGCGCCTAAACCGTAAACGGTTTCGGTGGGAAAGGCCACTATCCCGCCCTGCCGCAAGATAAGGGCCGCCGAAAAGATGGTATTTTCTGTCGCAAACATGGACTCAACCATCGGTTCTCAAACCGCTTTTCATGTTGTAATAGTCTTGAATGGGAAGAACGTAGCTTGCCTCCCGTTTCATGCTTGAGATCGCCAGTAATGTTGCATCGGCCCCATGGATGGTGGTGGTATATGGAACTTTGAAGGCCAGTGCGGCCCTGCGGATGGCATACCCATCTTTTAGCGGCCCGCTTGAGCCGGCGGTATTAATGATCAGTTGGACCATTTTGTTTTTGATGGCATCCACCACATGGGGCCGACCCATAGAAACTTTTTTTACGGCCTGGCATTGAATTCCATTTTGTTTTAAAAAACGCGCCGTGCCGGAGGTGGATAAAATCTCGAATCCCAAGGATCGAAACCCGGCGGCAATACTAACGACGGCCGGTTTGTCCTTGTCCTCCACACTGATGAACACGGTACCGCCTGTAGGCAAGCGATGTCCTGCGCCCAGTTGTGCCTTGGCATAAGCAGCGCCGAAATCGTATGCGATACCCATCACCTCTCCAGTGGATTTCATCTCCGGCCCCAAAAGCAAATCCACGCCCGGCAGCTTGCCGAAGGGAAACACCGACTCCTTGACGCTGATATGTCTTGTAAAGGGCAAATCCCCTTGGATACCAATTTCGGCCAGGGAGCGGCCTAACATCGCTTTGGTGGCCAACTTGGCCAGTGCGACTCCGGTGGACTTGCTGACAAAAGGTACAGTGCGCGAGGCGCGCGGATTGACCTCCAGCACGAACAGCTTTTCGTTGAGAACGGCAAATTGTACGTTCATCAGCCCCACCACCTTGAGCTCGGCAGCCATGGCCCTGGTGGCGGCGCGGATCTCTTCGATAACGGTGCCGCTAAGCGTGCGCGGCGGCAGCACACAGGCCGAGTCGCCGGAATGAATCCCGGCCGCTTCGATATGTTCCATGATACCTGCAATGCAAATGCTTGTGCCGTCCGAAACGGCGTCCACATCGACTTCCAAAGTGTTTTCCAGGAACTTGTCGATCAGCACCGGATTGCCTGGCGAAACCTCCAAGGCAAACCGGATGAAAGTTTTCAGTTCGTTTTGATCGTAAACGATCTTCATCGCTCTGCCCCCGAGCACATAAGAAGGACGCACCAGCACCGGGTATCCGATGGCGGCGGCTGTGGCGACGGCTTCCCGAGCCGTGAGGACCGTCTCGCTGGGCGGCTGGCGCAAGCCCAGGCGTTTCAGCATGGACTTGAAGAGAGCCCGGTCTTCGGCCATTGCGATATTCTCCGGATGTGTGCCCAGAATGCGCACGCCCGCCAGGTGCAACGGCAAGGCCAGGTTCAACGGAGTCTGACCGCCGAACTGTACGATGACGCCCATGGGCTTTTCCGTCTCCACGATATGAAGCACATCCTCCGCAGTCAGCGGTTCAAAATAGAGGCGGTCGGAGGTGTCGTAATCGGTGCTCACTGTTTCGGGGTTGCTGTTGACCATGATGCTTTGCACCCCCTCCTCGGCAAGGGCGAAGGCGGCATGAACGCAGCAATAGTCGAATTCTATGCCTTGGCCGATACGGTTGGGGCCCCCCCCGATGATCATCACCTTGCGGCCTTCGGTGATGAGCGCCTCGCATTCAGCCTCATAGGTAGAATAGTAATATGGCGTGCTTGCCTCGAACTCGGCGGCGCAGGTGTCTACCAGCTTATAAGCGGCAACGATATCAAGGCTGCGCCGATATTTTCCCACGACCTCTTCGGTAACACCGGTGAGACAAGCGATCTGCTCGTCGGAAAACCCCCATGATTTGGCTTGCCGCATCAGCGGCTCGGGCAAGGGCCCGGAGACCGCCGCGATCTCTTTTTCCAGGTCGGCCAGTTGGCCGATCTGGTATAAGAACCAGGGATCGATGCCGGTCTTTTCGTAAATCCGTTGCACGGACCAGCCGGCCAAAAAAGCTTGACGCAAATAAAAAATGCGTTGCGAATTGGGTATGGCAAGCTTCTGCTCAATGAGCGCCGCAGAAAGAGGGAAATTCGCATCGGCGCCGTCTGAGGGCGCATCAGCTCCTATTTCCGGGCGGCCAACCTCCAGCGAGCGGATAGCCTTTTGCAGGGCCTCTTTGAAAGTTCGGCCGATGGCCATGGCCTCGCCCACCGATCTCATGGAGGTAGTCAAGCTGTCCTCGCAGTCGGGGAATTTTTCAAACGCAAACCGCGGAATCTTCACCACGCAGTAATCCAGGGCCGGCTCAAAAGCGGCCATCGTGCGGCCGGTGATGTCGTTTGGGATCTCGTCCAGAGTATATCCCACGGCCAGCAGGGCTGCGATTTTAGCGATGGGAAAGCCCGTGGCCTTGGATGCCAGGGCCGAACTGCGGGAGACTCGCGGGTTCATCTCCACAACCAGCATCCGGCCATCCCGGGGATTGACGGCGAACTGCACGTTAGAGCCACCGGTTTCCACTCCGATTTCGCGCATGACTGCCATGGCGGCGTCGCGCATCCTTTGATATTGCCGGTCGGTCAGGGTTTGGACCGGTGCCACCGTGATGCTGTCGCCAGTGTGGACGCCCATGGGATCGAGGTTTTCGATTGAGCAGACAATGACCACATTATCCTTCTTGTCGCGCATGACCTCGAGTTCGAACTCTTTCCATCCAAGTATCGAGGCTTCCACCTGGATCTGCCCGATAATACTGGCTTCTAGGCCGGATGCGGCGATCGTCTCCAGATCTTCGGGATTGTAGGCCACACCGCCGCCGGTTCCCCCCAAAGTGAAAGCCGGGCGGATAATCACCGGAAATCCGATATCGGCCGCAGCCGCACGGGCTTCTTCCATGTCCGTGGCAATACTGCTTCTGGCCATTTCCAGTCCGATGCGAACCATCGCTTGACGGAATAGATCCCGGTCCTCGGCCTTTCGGATAACGTCGAGGTCGGCGCCGATCAGCTCCACGCCGTAAGCCTCCAGTACTCCCATGCGATTCAACTCGAAGGTTGTGTTCAAACCGGTCTGCCCTCCCAAGGTGGGCAGAAGGGCGTCGGGCCGCTCTTTTGCGATGATCGCCGCCACCGTTTCGGCGGTTACCGGCTCGACGTATGTTCGATGGGCGGTTTCGGGATCGGTCATGATGGTAGCTGGATTACTGTTGACCAGAACCACTTGGTAGCCTTCGGATTTGAGGGCTTTGCACGCCTGGGTACCAGAGTAGTCGAACTCGCAGGCCTGCCCGATGATGATGGGCCCCGCACCTATGACAAGGATCTTTTGTATGTCGTTTCGTTTTGGCATCTTCAGTTATAAAAGCCTTTCGCGCTTTCCGCACGGATAAGATTATCCCATTCCCTGTCCACCTTCTGCTGAATTTTTTTCAGCAGCCATTCGTTTTCCGGTTTATTGAAATGGGCGAAGCGTCCCTGAGGTTTCAGAAAATCTTCCACAGGCTTTTTTTTCTTCGGCTTGTAAGTAATGGTTGTTTCTCCATTTTCAATTTCAAAAAGTGGCCATGTGCAGGTCTCGACGGCCAGCCTTGACAGGGTGATGGCGTCATCTATCCTGGACCGCCAGCCGCGGTTGCACGGGGAGAGAATGTTCAGGAATTTAGGCCCTTTGACGGCCGCGGCTTTTTGTATCTTGCGCATCAGGTCCTTGTAATGGCTTGGAGCGGCCTGGGCAACATAGGGGATATCGTGCGCCGCCATTATCATGGCAATGTTTTTCCTGTGCTGCATTTTCCCGGGAATAGCACTGCCGGCAGGGGTGGTCGTTGTCGCCGCGCCGAAGGGTGTTGCGCTGGAACGTTGAATTCCCGTGTTCATGTAGGCATTGTTGTCATAACATACATAAAGCATGTCATGCCCGCGCTCCATGGCCCCGGACAGACTTTGAAAACCGATATCGTACGTCCCCCCGTCGCCGGCAAATACCACAAACGTAATTTCCTTATCGATCCGCCCCTTCTTTTTCAAAGCTCGGTACATCGTCTCAACCCCGGACATGGTGGCGGCAGCGTTTTCAAAGGCCGAATGGATCCATGGCGTTTTCCATGAAGTATAATCGGAAATGCAGGTGGTTACCTCGAGACATCCTGTGGGAGAACATACGACCACCGGTTTGTCTATGGCGAGCAAAACCATCTTTACCACGATGGCCGCGCCGCATCCAGCGCACATTCGATGTCCGGACGACAGGAGTACTTCTTTTTCCGACAGATCTTTCAATTTCAGAGATACAGACAAATTTGCTCCTTCCATGAAATAAATATGGTTTGATACAACGCATCACCCGCGGATACTGAGATATTCTTTCAGGGCCAAATCGGTTTTTCCTTCAGCGGCGGCTACTACCGCCTCGATGGCCAGCAAAGCATCTTTGGGCAGGAAATCCCGCCCGCCCAGGCCGTAAATCCGGTTGAGCAACCGGGGTTTTCCGCCGTAATTGTACAGACTGGCGGCGATTTCAGTGAATAAGGGTCCGTATGCGCCGAATGAATCGGACCGGTCCAAAACGCAGACCGCCTTCAAATGCTGCAGGATCTTACCGATTTGTTTATGGGGGAACGGCCTGAAAAGCCTGGGTTTCAGAAGGCCGACCTTGATACCCCGGTCCCTGGCTTCATCAACCACATCCTTACTGGTGCCGGCGGCGGAATTCAGTACTATCAGGGAAGTTTCGGCGTCCTCCATCCGGTAGGTTTCAAATAAATCGTATTTTCTGCCGGATATCTTTTCAAATTCCGCCGCCACATCCGTTGTCACTCGAAAAACCCGCTCCATGGCGTCGCTTTGAATCTTCTTATATTCGTGATATTGGTCGGTTAGAATCAACGGGCCGTAACTCACGGGGTTCTCTATATCCAGAAGGGCATTTTTTTCCTTGAACCAGCCCACAAAATTTTTTACAGCATCGTCGGCAATGTATTCCATCCGGCAGATGGAATGGCTGATAATGAAGCCGTCCATACATACCATGACCGGAAGGCGGATATCCGGGTGTTCGGCAATGCGAAACGCCTGAATGAGGTTGTCATAAGCCTCCTGCGCGTTTTCCGACCATAATTGGATCCAGCCGGAGTCCCTTGCACCCATGGCGTCCGAATGATCGCAATGAATATTCAACGGGGCTGACAGGGCTCGGTTCACCACCGGCATGACTATCGGCAGTCGCATCCCGGAAGCGACATAAAGCATTTCCCACATCAGGGCCAGTCCGGGCCCGCTTGTGGCGGTGGCAACTCTGCCGCCGGCGGCCGCGGCCCCGATACAGGCGCTCATGGCGCTGTGTTCGCTTTCAACAAGTATAAGTTCCGTATCGATTTCGCCGTCCGACACAAATTCGGAAAACCGCTGCATGAGATCGGTCTGCGGTGTGATCGGATAAGCGGCGCACACATCGGGATTAATCTGTTTGAGTGCGTGGGCCATGGCATCATTGCCGGTTACGGCGACAGCTACGTTCATATTTTTTCCTCCTCCTGCATAGCGATCGCTTTTCTTCCTTTTTTGCCGGGGCATTCGAGCGCGCAGATACCGCAGCCTTTACAATAATCGTAATTGAAGCCTTGCATTTTTCCACCCGCCACGTTTACCGCCATGTCCGGACAGTAAAGCCAGCAAAAAAGGCAGTCGATGCAATTTTCTTTCAGTGAAACCGGACGGGAAGATCGCCACGAGCCGGTTTTAACCGAAAGGGAATTGCCTGGAAAGGTAATCACCGGACCGGCGCCCAATTCTTTAATTCCTCGCGATTTCATATCTCCCGGACCTCCTCCCATCCTCTTTTCACAGCATTACGATTTCCATCGACTATCTTCCGGGGAAATTTCTTGTCGAAGCTTCTGGCAACGTCATCGGCGACGATATCCACTTCCACAAGGCCGGAAATTTTCGCCAACGCGCCGACCAGCGGCGAGTTCGGCAGGGGCCGTCCGATTGTGGCCAGTGCGATCCGGGTACCGTCAACCACATAGGCTTTTTGACCGGACTTGAGCCGGAGTTTTTTTTTGATCGCTTCGATGTTTCCTGCATTGATGAGAAAAGCCGATCGCTCGTATGCACCGGCGGATACATCGATTCCGTCGAGCAATGTAAAGTCGGCGACAATGACGATATCCGGCTGCAACACGGGACAATGCTTGCGCAGTTCTTTTTCACTGATCCGATTGTAGGCCTTCAGGGGGGCACCGGCCCGCTCAGGGCCGTACTCCGGAAACGCCTGAACATATCGGCCACTGCTCAGGCATGCGTCGGCAAATACTTTGGCAGCGGTGACCGTTCCCTGTCCGCCTCTGCCATGCCAGCGGATTTCAACTGTTTCGTTCATGATTTCTCCTTTCGCGATGTAGATTAATGTGTTGCAGCCTCTTCGCACATCCGCCGGAATTCGGCGAACAAATAGCCGGCGTCATGGGGGCCGGGACCGGCTTCCGGGTGATACTGTACGGCCATCAGCGGCAGATTTCGGTGTCGGAATCCCTCCAGTGTGCCGTCGTTAAGGTTGATGTGGGTCAGTTCGATCAAGTTCGGGTCCAAACTATCGGGATCCACTGAAAAACCATGATTCTGCGAGGTGATCTCGACTTTGCCGGTAATCGTGTTTTTGACAGGCTGATTGCTCCCGCGATGGCCGAATTTGAGCTTGAAGGTCCGCCCTCCCAGGGCAAGGGCAATAAGCTGGTGCCCCAGACAGATTCCAAACATGGCCCGGTACCCGAGCAAATCCCGTATGGTATGAATTGCATAGGCCGCCGGACCGGGATCGCCGGGGCCATTGGACAGTAAAATACCGTCCGGCACCATTTTTTTCACCATTTGGGAGGGGGTGTCCGGCGGAATGACGATCACCTCAAGCCCGGCAGCCTCGAGATTTCTAAGAATATTGTGTTTGATTCCGAAATCAAAGGCCGCCACAGAAGGCTTTCTCCCTTTGTATTGCCAGATGCCGGCATCCAGCAGGTCAATGGGGATTTCCGCACGGTTTCCGCCTTCGTCCACCCAACGATAGGGAATCCTGGTGGAAGCGGCCATTGTCAGATCGCGGCCTTTCATATTCGGAACAGCCCTGGCTTTCTCTACACAGGACTGCGGATCCAGGTCCATGGTGGAAATAAAAGCGCGCATGGCGCCGGCCCGGCGGATATGCAAGGTCAAGGCTCTGGTGTCCAACGCTTCAACGCCCATCTTGCCGTTGCGCCGGAGAAAGCCGGCCAGGGTTTCCGTGGCGCAGTAATTGCTGGGTGCAGGCTGATATTCCTTTACCAGGATTGCCTCGGCCTGAATGGCGCCGGATTCCATATCCTCCGGGTTGACGCCGTAATT
>JAABTQ010000059.1 GCA_011389745.1 Desulfobacteraceae bacterium
TCCGAATGCCCGAACATCAGCCACTCCAATACGCGCTACAACATCCCGTACGGTTTTCCAGTCTTTTCCAACAAAATCTCCATTCATCATTGCTTGCTCAGCCCAGGCAACCAGTTCATGGAGGGTAATGCGATGGTTTAAGTAATCCGTGAGTTTGGCAACAACATCTCGCTTTTCAATCTTCATAAGGTTCACCATCTTCAAATCCCATAGCCACGAATGTCACGAATGTTCACGATGTTTTTATTATTCGAGTTCATTCGTGTCATTCGTGGCTGAAATCTTAATGTTTGCATCGCGAGTCTCAAAAATCATTTTCCGGAAAAATTGCCGATATGGAAGATGTTTTCTTGACATTTTTATATAAAATACATATTAAAGTACATATTTAAATACATGGAGGGTAATCATGCAAGTCAATTCCGAAAAAATAATTCCCATCTCCCGTCTGCAAAAGGAGCTTACCGTAAAGTTAAGAGAGTTAACCGATAACGAGGAACCTATTTTCGTTATGAGAAATAATTCCCTTGCGGCCGTCATTATTTCTCCGGCCGAATATGAATTGCTTAAAGATGCTGATGAAGTGCTGGAGCATCTTGAAATCGCCGATATGATCCAAAAACGCTTGAAAACCCATGATCGCTCCCGGAATGTGGCCTGGGACAAGGTAAAGGCGGAAAATGGCCTTTAAAATTGAGCTCCATCCCGAAGCCGCAAAGGATTTTGCCGTACTGGACGGCTCCATTCAAAAAGAAATCGCCAAAAAAATCGATGCGCTTTCTGAAAACCCCTTCCTGGGCAAACCGCTTGGCAACAAATTGGGCATGGACCTTACCGGTTTTTTTAAACTCTATGCAGCACGAAAGAAATATCGCATCGTTTATCGTCTTTTGCAGGGCCGCTTAGAAATTGTGGAGATCATTGGCATCGGCAAAATGGAGAAAGCGGAAATTTATAAATTGATCTTCAAACGGATTCAGAATTTGAACCATACTCCATAGCTTTAATGAAAACATTAAATTTTTTAGGGGAGTTTTGAGTTTGCAGAAAGGCCTTAAAGCATTTTTCAACACTGCTGGGCATGAAATGCCACAACATGCGTTAAAAATTCATCATCTATGAGATGCTATATGCTCTTCAAATCAGCAAGGGCTGATGCAATCCAGGCGGATGCTAATTCATTTTTCATATTTAGCGAATTCCCTTTTCCTGGATCTCTTTTGCAAACGAACTGTTCATTGCATAAAATTATGAGCCGTTTGGCCGGAGCCTGCATAAATTCGACAATAAATCAGGCCTGACCCCGGCTTTTTTCACACTCCCCCTACGCAACCCTGATTCCGGTTCTGAGAATTCTGTTGACAAAGGGATTATTACTGTTGAAATCTGAAGGGTGATACGGAATTGGCTCAAGATCGCAACTGACGCTTAACTTAATACGCCTGATCTTGTCTCGATCGCAAAAACGTTCACCTATAAAGGCTGTTGACACAATAGCCAAATCAATATCGCTCCAGTCATTAAATGTTCCCTGAGCGTAGCTGCCAAACAGAAATGCACGCTCTACCTTGATATTACTATCTTCCAATTTTGCTATGAACTGGTTGATAATATGTATTATTCTATCTGGGATTTCAGCCATATCATCCTGACCTTCAGCCGAAGCACCATGAGTGCCTTGGAAATTTTTCTGATGATTTCCCGTTTTTCTTGATAACTTGACAGTCTTAGGTTTTCATAATTGCCTGGAATCAATCATTATCGATTTTTTTGTATCGTCATTCGGGCGGAGGCCGGAATCCAGGTGGATTCAAGAACCTGGATTTTCTGGATGCCGGATCAGGTCCGGCATGACAGAGAACTTTGGACTGTCGAGTTGATCATATTGCGGTATAAAATCATCTTTAGTTACAACATAAAGGTTCAGTTATCACTATCTTTATCCGCTTTCCCATGTGCATAACTAGGCAGTGAGCTTTTTTTTTGCCCGGCATTTCAAAACAATGGCTATTACACGGTCCATATCGGAATGGGTCATGGCGGTTCCCGAGGGAAGGCAAAGTCCCCTGTCAAACAGGTCTTCAGCCACACCACCTCCTGCCATGCGGGCTGAATATCTTTTCTTTCCGCCAGGTCTTTGTGTCTTGGCACCTTTGCCTGAGATATCGAACACCGGCTGTAGGTGCATGGGTTTCCAGACCGGCCGCGCCTCGATATTTTCCGTTGCCAGGGCCAGCCGAACCTGTTCCCGGTCGGCTTCAAACTTTTCCGGTGTGATCAATATCACGGTCAGCCACCTGTTTGCCCCGGACCATTCCGGTTCCGGCATAAACTCAATTCCCGGAACATCTTTTAAGCCCGTCCGATAATGGTCGAATATTTCCCGCCTTTTTTTCACCCGCTCATCCAGAATCTGAAGCTGCCCCCGGCCGATCGCCGCCACGATATTGCTCATGCGGTAATTGTAGCCGATTTCCGTATGTTCGTAATGGGCAAACGGCTCCCGGGCCTGCTGGGACCAGAACCGGGCCTTGTCGATCAATGCCTTGTCATGGGATGCCAGCATACCGCCGCCGGAGGTGGTCATGATCTTGTTGCCGTTAAAGGAAAACACGGCGGCCTTTGCCCCGCAGCCGGCATGCACTGAATTTTCTCTCCCAAACCTGCCGGGATCGCAAAGAAGGCTTCCTTTATCGCTTTGCGTGAGATAAAAAGCCCCCATGGCCTCGGCCGCATCCATGACCACCGGTACCCCGTATTTTTCGCACACGCCCAAAATCCGTTCATAATCACAGCACTGGCCATACAAATCCGTCGGAATAACTGCCTTGGGAAGCCTGCCTTTTCTGTTGCATGCCTCCAGTTCTTTTTCAAGCAAATCGGGATTCATATTCCATGATGTTCGGTCCGCATCGATAAACACCGGGGTTGCCCCTTCAAATAGAATCGGGGACACACTGCCGATAAAGGTCAGAGTGGAGGCGAACACTTCATCGCCCGGGCCGATTCCCAGGTAGCGTACTGCCAGGTGCATGGCGGCGGTGCCGCTTGAAAGGGCGACACAATAGGGAATGCCGGTGTAGTCGGAAAATTCTTTTTCAAAGGCATCCACCTGCGGACCCAACGGGGCGATATAATTGCTGTCGAAAGCCTCCATGACAAAGGAAATCTCTTTGCCGCTCATATGCGGAGGTGATAAAAATATGCGGTTATTTTGTGTTGTCATCTGTTTTCCGTAACATTTTTACCCAAAGTCGCCAGGTCTTTCTTTGCGCCTTTGCGTGAGATTTCTAATGATATTATTCTACAACTCAATAAAAAGCAGTAGCCGAAAATCGAATTTATTTATCGTTGAATTGTGTTACAGATATTTGATATTGTAAAAGTATCATGGAAAAACAAACCGAAGAATGGCTTAAACAAGCAGATTATGATATGGATACCGCTGACTACATGCATAAAGGCGGTCGACACATATATGCGGTTTTATGTGTCATCTCTCGGTGGAAAAAGCACTCCTTTCCAAAGGACGTGAGGTCATTTTATGGATAAAAGCACAGTTATAGAAATTGTCGCCGGATTTCACAAAGCACTTGAGGCACGCGGAATTAAACTTTTCAAGATAATTTTATTCGGTTCATACGCCGAAGGTTGCGATCATGAGGGCAGCGACATCGATCTTTTGGTCATCTCAGATGATTTTAGAGGCAGAAACTATTGGGAACGTATCGACATTCTGAGTGATGCCATTTATGAAATCTTTGCACCGATTGAAGCAACTGCCCTGACACCTGATGAATGGGAACGGGGTGATCGCCCCCTGCTTACTGCTTTCTGCTTTCCGCTCACTTCTTCTCAACTTCCCACCTTCTGATCTTCTCATCTTCTCCCAAATTCCTCACGCCCGCTTCGCCCCGATTGAATGCCTTTCAGGCTTGCTCCATGACAATTCAACGGGGCAGGCTAAAGCCGCTGAGATGCTAAGGTAAAAATTTTGCGACACCATTCATTCATAAAAACGCCTTGTAGGGGAAATCAAGTACATGCCCCAATTTCCGGGCCATTTCTTTGCTGATGGTTCTGCGATCATTTTCCATATCGGAAATATGAGCAGGCCGAACACCCGCAAGTTTTGCCAGTTGAGCCTGGGTCATTTCCCTGAGACCCCGCGCACCACGCAAAACTTTTCCGGGGGTGGATTCGGAAAAAACCTGCTCGGCAGGCACATTGGGCTCAAGCGCCTCTTTTATGGCCATTGTCACGACATCGGCCCGTCCTTCGGGCACCACAACAGTCAGAGTCACCATACCATCAGTATGGGGCTTTTTCGTGAGTTCCAACATAAATCACCTCAACCAGACAAACCGTCCGGTTTTTAACCTGCCAGACTACAACATAAGTTGGTCTGCCTTTATTTAAATGACAATGATAGGTTTCATCGGCCCACCCCGAAAGCTTACCAAAATGCAACATGGAAGGCTGAACCGGGCCTTTGATCTCAATCGCTTTACGCAAAGCGTTTAATCGCTCTTGAATGCGAGGCGGCAACTTTGAAGTCATTTTTGCCGCCCTGGATCTAAATTCCACTGTCCAAATCATGCAATAAAATACCCATTTTTAGGGTATAAGTCAACCTGTCTTTGTGGGATGAGAAACCGTGAGGATTGAAGTGTTGGTCACTCCAAGCCGCAAAGACGCAAAGAAAAGCATGTTTAACTCGAATTTCGCCTGCCCCGTAAAACCGCTTTTTTGTTTAACCGGGGGGCTTCGAATTTATTTATGGAGTTCTTCGAATTCTTAATTCTTCATTCTTAATTCACCCTTCTTCCTTGTGCCTCGGCCCTTTGCCCTCCTCATCTTCTGATTTTCTTAACTTCTCATCTTCTCTCTTCACCTTCACCCTTGTCCCTCGGCCCTCAGCCCTCAGCCCTTTGCCCTTCTCATCTTCTCACCTCCCACCCACCCTACCAAGTAATCAATTGACCTTTCCTATTCTGCCGGCCATATCCGAATGCGACTTTTGGTGACTACCCAGAGGTGACCTGCCGGGCTTTCTTTCGGTAATATGGAAATCATCTCTTTTACCAAGCCTTCCAGGTCATTTAAAAGCTGCGAAGGGTTACGTAGGACAACAATCCCTTTTGTCGGAAGCGGATCGAAAACAAAGGGATTTGAAAAATCCAAATCCTGGGTTACGAACGTTCGTTTTTCTTTCAGACATATGTCGTATAACGATTTATCGGCTGCTCCTGCCAATTTCTCACTGAAAACGGTTTCTGCATCATAACCGGCATCTTCAAACAGCCTTGCCAGTCGGACATCAACACATTCATCGAGTTTAAATCGCATAGTCCGCCTTTAAACCGGCAAAGCCACGTACCGATCACGTGCCAGCTCAGCGGCATATGTGATCGCTGCACGTATATCTATTTTTTTTAAAGTCGGGTAAGCGTCCAGAATCTCATCTTCCGAAACACCGGCTGCCAGGTTGTCCAAGATAAGCGATACCCAGATACGGGTGCCTCGAATACATGGTTTACCGAAAGAAATATCCTGATCAACAACGACCCGTTCAAGCAACTCTTGCTTTGTCAATTTAGGGTTATCTTCCATTTGACACCTCCATCCATGTATATTAATGTATCACACCCCTTCTGGAAAGTCATAAACCTATGCTGCCATAATACCTCCGACAGCATATTTTAACAACCCCGACCCCGGATTAAGTAACAAGCCATCAGCCATTTTTTCAGCAAAAACCGACTACAGATAACTGACAACCGTTAACAAATTACCAGCAACCCTTACCTTCTGCTCTTCACCCTCGGCCCTTAGCCCTTGAACCTTTGCCCTCGGCCCTTAGCCCTTGAACCTTGTCCCTTGTCCCTTGTCCCTTCTCACCGGCACCCCAAAAACAACCTCCCCGTCACCCACATCCCGGTTCACAAAACTGTGCGCTCCGACAACGGCATTCTCCCCTATGGTGACCCCCGGCATGATGGTGCTGTGGCTGCCGATTTTGCAGTTTTTTTTCAACACCACCGGACCCTGTTTGCCGTCGATGGTCGAGATGGAATAGATGGAGCAGTGGGAACCGATCTGGACAAAATCTTCGATGGTCACCCCGTATTTGGCATTGATATAGGTGAATGCACCGATATCAGTTTTATAACCGAGTGTAAGATTGTCTTTGTGCTGAACCACCCAATTGTATTTGGTGAGTTTTCCGTCTTCGATTTCAGGGTATTTCCAATCGGAAAACCGGTCTTCATTTTTTGTCATAAAGCCTCACACCACGATTAGAAGTTAAGAAGATTAGAAGTTAAGAAGTTAAGTGGTTAAAAGCTCCTGGTGATTTCATAAATTCGCATGGCTGCAGCAAAAGCCTTCTGATAAACCATCAGATCACGAAAATGCCGTATTCTTTTATTCTTGAATTTCTGCTCTTCCCCACCAGGCCGCATCTCCAATCCTCTCACCCTCTCATCTTCTAAGCTTCTGATCTTCTGCTCTTCTCACCTTCTCATCTTCTAAGCTTCTGCTCTTCTCATCCTCTAATTTGCGTCTTTGCGTGAGCCAAAAAATTCCGGCATTGTCGCTTCCCCTGCAGCCGCTATCCCCTCCCGCCGGAACACCTTCAACAGCGTCAGCAATATAATCCGAATATCCAGAAAAACCGAGCAATGATCCACATACCAGACATCCAGTTCGAACTTTTCCTCCCAGGTGATGGCATTTCTTCCGTTCACCTGAGCCCATCCGGTCAGCCCCGGCTTTGCCTCATGCCGACGGGCCTGTTCCGGGGTGTACCGATGCAGGTACTGCATCAGCAATGGTCTTGGCCCCACCAGGCTCATTTCGCCCTTGATCACGTTCCACAGTTCCGGGAGTTCATCCAGGGAGGTGGCGCGAAGAAACTTTCCCAGTTTGGGCAACCGCTGCGCATCCGGAAGAAAGTTTCCGTCATTGTCCCTGGCATCGGTCATGGTGCGGAATTTATAAATGGTAAATGGTTTTCCGTGCAGCCCCGGACGGTCCTGTTTGAACAGCACCGGGTTTCCAAGCCGGGATTTAATGAGCAGAGCGATCATGAACAGGGCAGGGGAGATCATCACAAATCCGGGGAGGGTCAGCAGAAGATCAAACCATCGCTTGCCATATCTTCCATAAAAAGTATTTTGGGTCTTCATGATTCCTATTTCATTATTCTCACGCCAAGACGCGAAGACGCCAAGTTTTTATCTTTGCGTCTTAGCGCCTTTGCGTGAGATTCTTTTCTTCTGGCCTTCTAACCTTCTCAACTTCTATCCCCTCAATCCATCTCACAAACTCCCCGGCCAGGGAATAGCTTCCGGGTAACCAGGATTCGACATGATTCGAATGCATCCATTTTGTGTTATCGGACATGATGCCCAACCGTGTCGGATTTCGGTTTCCAGCCACCCCATAGCCACTTCATGGAAAATATGGTCTTGGTCCAGCAAGGCGATAAGCACGTTTACATCCAACAAAGCACGCATCAAATGCCTTCCTGGTCACGCAAACGATTGACCTGCTCATTAGTAATTATAACACCACGTGAAGGAAACGGGCGAAAACCACCAACACCCGTATTTCCGGATTTCTCCTTATCTTCAAGAAGCCGGCGTCTTATTATGGTTTCCCTTGCCAGATCCGAAATAATTTTACCTTGTCCAACCCGTTTTTTCCGAGCCGGCTTTTTGATTATCGTGAGGATATCCTCTTCGATATCAATTGTGATACGCATCTCCAGTATATCCCTTTTTAATTAAAAACATTTTGAATGATCTTTTGTATTGTTTCGTCAATAGCTCTAACGAAAGCCTCTAATTTGCTTACGGATTTTGCTACGCATGAAAAGACGAGCTGTTTTTAAACAATTATAATGCATTAAGATAGCACTTTCAATTTCAATCTCCTGCACAGCTTGCTCAAAACCAGGTCCTATTCCTTGTGCACCAATTTTTCAGCACGCATTCTGGCCTTTTTTTTATCAATATGAGGTTGTAAAGCCATTTTTTCAAGCAACAACAATAAATCAATCCTTTCAAGATCATCTGATATTGCAGAGATTTCAACCTTATGCGCAGGCGAAGATATCATCGTATACCGCCCGGCCTCCAATGTTTTTAATATCAAATGCACAGCCGATGTCTCAAGGTTTATTCTTATATACGCCTGGTCATCATATGGCCGGCATAATGGCAAACATCCAGATAAATATATTTCATTCAAAAATTTCCCCGGTGCCTATTTTTGTCTGAATCCTCACGCCAAGACGCGAAGCCGCCAAGTTCTATTCTTTGCCTGCCCGGTGAAACGACTTAGGAGGAGTTCCCGGCTGGGGTTTCACTCGGGTGCCTTCGGATCAATTTTTTATTTGAACCACAAAGGCACGAAGAAGGAAAAGTTGACCTTTTTTCCAGCTTTCTTATCCTCCCCTGGTAAACCCTTACCCCCTGGCCCATAGCCTATTGCCTTTCACCCATCGATAATGCCCAAATCCCGGTTGTCATGCCGGCACAATGACCTGCCGTGCATGCAGATATGACCCTAATGCTCCCAATCACCTCAACTTAAAATTTGGATATCAAGTGATGAAAATTGCTTTAGAATCTTGAAATCTTTGTCAAATGTCAGCAGCTTAGTGCAATATTTTTCTGCAAATTTCAGATGAATGACATCATTGATATTTTTACCGAAGTTTAACCTGGAAACGATTTTAAAAGCCGAATCAATGAGGGTTTTATCGATTTCGTTCTTGCAGAATTGTTGAAATAAAAAATATGTCTGTTCAATACGTTTGATGTCAACTTTGAGCTTTGAAAGTGTATATATCAGTTCCTGCAGGTTCAGGGGAGAAATCAACAATTTGTCTCTTTCGAATAAATCCCGAATAATGGACTGGCCGACTTCCATTTTTCCGGGATCTTGATTGACAACTGAATAAACAATGATATTGGTGTCAAGATAATGCATTATTCATGTCATTCATTATCTCATCAATGTCAAGATCATCTGATATGGTTACAGACTCAGCATGCTCAAAAATTTTATCCATGAGCTGTCTGGATTTGATTTTTTGTGTCCCTGTGCCCGTGTCCTGTTTAATCTCAAACACAATCAATTCCAGCTCTTTATCCACCATATCCTGAGGGATATTGATAATCACCTGATTGGTCTTTGGCCTGATTATTTCTCTTATCATAATCTTTTACCTCCCACGGATTTCATAAATCCATGATACCCATGCCGGTGGATTTTTGCAACCCAAATGGGGTCACCCATTAAAGAGCCGGTCAAGGAAAAAACACCTTTCCCTCTTCGGGATGAAAAATAAATTATGCCGTCAGGCAGAGTGCTTTTTGCCCGGTGTCTATCCGTGAAATTTCTAATTGTATTACTATGATTGTGACCCGCCGGGCAAAAAATCTTTTCTTCTTCGTGTCCTTTGTGCCTTCGTGGTTCAAATAGTTTTGTGCCATGGTATTTTAATAAATTCCCAGGGCAAACGATCAAAATCTGTGTTGATCTGAAAAAATCCGGGTTAAATTATCTTTTTTCCGTTGCAAAAGTTGTTCATTCGAGGAAATCTTCGATAAATGAAAGGACTGCATTTAAATTGATTTGGATGGAAGTTTCCACTAAATCTTTGATGTGTTTATGATGGGGGTGTGTTTCCACTCATCATGGCCTTTAACAGTATCCGGCACATGCCCCTTTTTAAATCGATGAAAACCTCTTTCCACCAGCCACTCATCCCGGTTACCCAAACGATCCTGAAACGATTTTTCTCGACGCTGTGCATGTGCATGGCTGCAACTGACCATCCATCGCTCCTGCCATCGATGAACGGCACCGTTTTCCAACCGTGCCTCCATGGTTGATTCACGACAAATCCCTTGC